>CAZSOI010000397.1:0-5574 GCA_964608115.1 uncultured Burkholderiaceae bacterium
GCAATTGCGCGCGATTTTGCGAGCGTCCAGCCAAGGCACCGTCCGCATCCTTGTGCCAATGCTTGCGCACGTTCACGAGATCGAGCAATCGCTGCAATTTGTCGCGCGCGCCAAGGAGCAGCTCAAGGAGCGCCGTCAGAAGTTTGACGCGCGCATCGCCGTAGGCGGCATGATCGAGGTGCCCGCCGCCGCTCTGAACCTGGGGCCTTTCATCGAGCGTCTGAAGTTCCTTTCATTGGGCACCAACGACCTGATCCAGTATGCACTGGCAATCGATCGAACCGATGCCACTGTTGCCTATCTGTACGAACCGCTGCACCCCGCGGTTTTGCAGCTCATCCATCAAACAATCCGCACCGGTGCCCGTGCCGGCCTGCCGGTATCCGTCTGCGGCGAGATGGCCGGCGACTTAGCTAGCGTGGAGCTACTTCTGGGCATGGGTTTGCGCCGCTTCTCGATGAACCCTGCGCAATTGCTTGGCGTCAAGCACCGCCTCTTCGAGCTCGATTCAAAGATCGCGGCCCGGCTCGCAACACGCGTTGCACGCCTGCAAGACCCTTTGCAGATCCGCGCGGCCCTGGAGCGTGCCCAGCGCGCCGATCGGGAGGTTAGCGCGCGCGTTCGACGCAAATCCGCTGCGCTGGCGCAAAGCGCCGGCCGCCGCAGCTGAGGTCACTGTGGATAGTGCTTCGAGCGCTTCGTCCGTGGGCATCGTCTCGCCGCAGACGATGCATTTTGCCGCACCCCTTGGCTTAAGCAGCGGCGCGCAATTGTCGGATTATGACGTGCGCTACGAGACCTATGGAACGCTCAACACCCGGCGAACTAACGCGGTTTTGGTGTGCCACGCGCTCAACGCCTCGCACCACGTCGCAGGCACCTATGCCGACCAGCCGCGCAGCACGGGCTGGTGGGACAACATGGTCGGTCCCGGCAAACCGATCGACACGCGCCGCTTCTTCGTGATCGGGATCAACAACCCGGGTTCGTGTTTCGGATCGACGGGACCCATGTCGATCAACGCCGCAACCGGCAAACCGTATGGCGCTGCGTTTCCCGTAGTCACCGTCGAAGATTGGGTCAATGTCCAGGCGCGGGTGGCCGATGCGCTGGGCATCGAGCGCCTGGCGGCAGTGGCAGGCGGCTCCTTGGGGGGCATGCAGGCGCTGTCCTGGGCGATCCAGTATCCGCATCGCATTGCCCACTGCATTGCCATTGCCACGACACCAAAACTGAGCGCACAGAATATCGCCTTTAACGACGTGGCGCGCAACGCTATTCGCAGCGACCCCGACTTTCACGGGGGCGACTACTACGCGCATGGGGCCGTTCCCCGGCGCGGGTTGCGCCTCGCGCGCATGATCGGCCACATCACGTACCTTTCGGGCGATGACATGACTGAGCGCTTTGGCCGCAGCCTGCGCACGCAAGACTATGCCTTTGGCTACGGCGCAGAGTTCGAGGTCGAGTCGTACCTGCGCTACCAGGGAGAGAAATTCTCCGAGTATTTCGACGCCAATACCTATTTGCTGATCACGCGCGCGCTCGATTACTTCGATCCGGCGCGCGAACACGATGGAGACCTGATACGCGCCTTAGCACCGGCACTTGCGCGCTTTTTGCTGATCTCCTTCACCACCGACTGGCGCTTTGCCCCGGAGCGGGGGCGCGAAATCGTCGCTGCCCTCATCGCCAATGGCCGGGACGTGAGCTACTCGGAGATCAATGCGCCCCACGGGCACGATGCGTTTTTGCTCGATGATCCTCGCTACCATCATGTCGTGGCGGCCTACTTTGACCGAATCGCCGCGGAGCTCGCCTGATGTTGCGACAGGACCTTGCTCAGATCGCCAGCTGGATCGAAAGCAACTCGCGCATTCTGGACCTCGGATGCGGAGATGGTGCTTTGCTCAAGCACCTGCGCGATTCGCACAATTGCGCCGGCTACGGGATCGAGATTGCAGATGCCTCGGTGCTCGAATGCGTTCGGCGCGAGGTCAACGTGATTCAGGCCGATCTGGAATCCGGATTGCGCATGTTCGCCGATGCGATGTTCGACACCGTCGTGCTTTCGCAGACTCTGCAGGCCATGCACAAAGTCGAGTACATCTTGCGTGAAATGATCCGCGTGGGACGTCAAGGAATCGTCAGCTTCCCGAATTTCGGCCACTGGCGCCACGCCGTATCGCTGCTCGCCGGGCACATGCCGGTGACTCCCGACATTCCCTACCAGTGGTACGACACGCCCAATATCCACTTGTGCACTCCGAAGGATTTTGAGCTGCTTGCGGCGCGGCTGGAACTGCGGATAACCGATCGCGCGTTGCTCGCTCGCGGTCAACCGCTCAAATTTCTGCGCAACCTGCGTGCCACCGTCGCGGTCTACCGCTTCGAGAGAGTCTGAAGCGGAACGTATCGCTGCGTCAGCCAGAGCAGGACCAGTGCAATCGTGCCGCTTGCAGCGCAGGCGCAGAAAAACGCGGCGTAGCCGAAGGTATCGACCGCGATTCCGGAGAACCCGGCCACGAATTTGGGAACAAGCAAAGTCACCGACGAGAGCAGCGCGTACTGGGTGGCCGAGTACGCGCGGTTGGTCAGCCCCGACAGAAATGCGATGAAGACGGTGCCGGCAATTCCTTCGGCAAAATTGTCGGTCGATACCGCCAAGATCAGCAGCGTCAGATCCGGGCCGCTTTGGGCCACCGCGGCGTAGAGCAAAATGGACGAGGAAGCCGCCAGTGCCGCGGCCCACATCATGCGCGCGATACCCCAGCGTAGCGTCAGCGCTCCGCCGACAAAGCCGCCCACTAGCGCCATGAGAACGCCGTAGATTTTGGAGACCGCAGCGACCTGCTCTTTCGTGAACCCGATGTCGTGATAAAACGGGTTGGCCATCACCCCCATGACGATGTTGGCGAAGCGGTAGCTCGACACCAGCGCCAAGAGCAACAGTGCGTGCCAGCGATAGCGTCGAAAAAAATCGACGAAGGGCTCCAGCAGCGATGACTTCTGCCGCACCGTGCCGGCGGCCGACAGATCATTATTGGTTGCTGATTCCGGAGACAACAGCACCGCAAACATGCCAACGATCATCGAGCTAGCCATTACCGTGTAGGAAATGGCCCAGGCCTCGTGGCGGTAGGCATCGGCGCCGGCCGCGCGCGCCGCGATCCAAAGCGCCCCGGCGCCTGCCCAGATCATGCCCAGGCGATATCCGGTCTGGTAGGCGGCAGCCAGCGCCGCCTGGCGATTAACGGTTGCCGATTCGATCCGATACGCATCCAGGGCAATGTCCTGGGTCGCCCCCGCAAATGCTGTAAACAGCGCGCAGCCCGTGAGCACGGACAGATCCCGCTGCGGATCGAACTGCGCCATCAGCAATAGGCCGATGATCACCGCGGCTTGTGCGAGCAATAACCAGGACCGCCGTCGTCCCATGCGCTGGGTAAGAAGGGGAATGGGCACGCGGTCAAGCAGCGGTGCCCAGACCCATTTGAATGGGTATACCAGGGCTACCCAGCTCAAGAATCCGATCGCTGGACGGCTGACACCGGCTTCTCGCAAGCGAAAGGAAAGCGTGCCGTAGATCAGCAGCAGGGGAAGGCCGGCGGCAAATCCTAGAACCAGCATGCGCAGCGCAGCCGGCTCCAGATACACATGCCAGGCCGAAGGCCGCGTTGCCGCCTGTTCGCTTGTCGGGGTCACAGGCGCCCGGAATAGTCAACGATCAGCGGTGCGTGGTCGCTGAAGCGTTGCTTCTTGTAGATCTGGGCGCGCTGAGCTCGTGCCGAGGCCCCTGGTGTGGCAATCTGATAATCGATGCGCCAGCCGACGTTCTTGTCCCACGACCGGCCCCGATTGCTCCACCAAGTGTATTGGTCCGGTCGCTGGTCCAGCCGGCGAAAAACGTCGACCCATCCTTGTTCTTCAAAGACCCGTCCCAACCAGGCACGCTCCTGGGGCAAAAAACCAGAGTTTTTCTGATTGGCGCGCCAATTTTTCAGATCAATAGGCTGATGTGCAATATTCACGTCGCCGCAGAAAATCACCTCTCGGCCGCTGTCGCGCAAGCGCGCCAGATGAGGATAAAAAGCGTCCAAGAAACGATATTTGGCCTGCTGGCGCTCGGGGGAGCTCGAGCCGGAGGGAAAGTAGACGCTAATGATCGTGACTTGGGCAAATTCGGCCTCGACGTAACGGCCTTCCCGATCGAATTCCTCCTCGCCAAAGCCGACTTTTACGCTGCGCGGGCGCTTTTTGCTAAAGATGGCCGTCCCGCTATAGCCTTTGGCCTGGGCGAAGTGAAAATACGCGTGCCGGGACCGTGGTCGAAGCAGCTCCGGGGACAGGTCCGGCGCGTGGGCTTTGATCTCCTGCAGGCACATCAAATCGGGGTCATAGCGCTCGATCCAGGCCATCAGACCTTTGCTGGCAGCCGCGCGCAGGCCGTTGACATTCAGACTGACGATGCGAAACATGGTAGTTCTAAAGATCTCCGTGGGCCGGCATTGCGGTACGCTGCGGCCTGACACGGTCCAGACGCTCTTGCCGTAACACCCTGTTGTCCGCGCACGTGAACCAACGATCTGCACAATTCATCGAATTTGCCCTGCAAACGGGTGCCCTAGCTTTCGGCGATTTCACGACCAAAAGCGGTCGCCACACTCCTTATTTCTTTGATGCGGGACGTTTTGATCACGGCGCAAATCTGCACCGGTTGGCGCAATTTTATGCGCAGACCATCCTTGCAACGCATAACGCCGGCAAATTGCAGTTCGACATGCTCTTTGGGCCAGCGTACAAGGGCATCGTTTTGGCAGCCGCCACTGCGATCACCTTGTCCGAATTCGGTCTCGACGTGCCATTTTGCTTTAACCGCAAAGAGCCCAAGGACCATGGCGAGGGCGGAATGCTGGTTGGCGCACCTTTGGCCGGGCGGGTGCTGATCATCGATGACGTCATCACTGACGGAGCGGCCAAGCGTGAATCGGTCGCGCTCATCCGCGCCAGTGGTGCCCAACCCGCCGGGGTCGTTATCATGCTCGACCGCATGGAGCGAACTGGTCCGGACAATGATCTGTCCCGCGAGTCTGCCGTGCAAGCCTTCGAACGGACGACGGGCACTCCGGTGATTGCCATCGCCAACCTCGACCACCTGCTGGGATTTCTGCACTCGGACGCACCGTTGGCCGCAAGGGTGCGCCCGCAGCTGGCCGCGCTGGAACAGTATCGCAAGCGTTATGGCGCCTGAACTCTTGTTGCAGCAGCGATACCCCGTGCACAGGTTCCGATCTGCACCCCCGGGCGCGATCATCGCCTGCGCAGTGCTTGCGGGCACATTGGCTCTGGGCAGCAGCGCGCTGCGCGCGCAAACCAGCAACGCCCCGCATACGCAGTTGTCCTACTCGTGCATCACCAAGGGCGGTCACACCATTACGGGCGATCTTCCGCCCCCCGAATGCAAAGATCGGGATGTGCGCGTGCTCAACCCCGATGGCTCGCTCAAATATGTCATTCCCGCACCCTTGAGCCTGGAGCAGCGCAAAAAGCGCAGGGAAGAGGAAGAAAAGCAGC
>CAZSOI010000398.1:0-1626 GCA_964608115.1 uncultured Burkholderiaceae bacterium
GAACTTTAATCACCGCGTGGGGGAGCCTCAGTGACCGCGTACCTCTGAGAATTGCAGGCGACGGACCATTGCGGGCGGAGCTAGAAGCTGAGATTGAGCGGAAGGACCTCGCTGGGGTCACGATGCTGGGTCGCCTATCTGGCCCTGACACACTGGCTGAGATGAAACGGGCACGCTTTATCGTCTTTCCCAGTGAATGGTATGAGGGACTGCCGCTGACTATCGCCGAAGCCTTTGCGTGCGGAGTTCCCGTGATCGCTTCGCGGATCGGCTCGATGATCGATCTCGTTAAGGACGGCCGCACTGGACTCCACTGCGCGCCTAGGGATCCCCAAGATTTGGCCGCCAAGGTCGAATGGGCTTGGACGCACCCTGAGGAGATGCAAGATATGGGGCTCAGGGCTCGCGCCGAGTACGAGGCGAAATACACTGCCGAGCGAAACTACGAGATGCTGATGGAGATAAGCCAAAGAGTGAAGAGTGGAACTCTCTGGGATTCCTCGCACAGACCTGCCGCATTACATCTGCGTGGCGATCGGCGCAGCGGCTGACCAAGCGGAGACCGCGAATAGGCTCACCGGTTGAAGTACTCCCGAGCTGACAATCGTCGGTGCCAAAGCGATATGGCGGCGACGAGAGCCGGTGAGGGCATGGAATCCATCGACGGAGGTCAGCGTGAAGATCTTGGTGACGGGTGGCGCAGGATTCATCGCGTCGCATGTGGCCGATACATACATCGCCGCTGGACACGAAGTGGCGATCATCGACGACCTATCACGTGGCTTCGAACAGAACATCCCTGCCCGAGCGCGCTTCCACTATGGCGATGTCCGCGACCGCGATTTCGTGGAGAAAGTATTTACGAGTGAGAACCCCGATATTGTGAATCATCACGCGGCCCAGATGGACGTACGGCGCGGAGTGCGCGAACCGGTTTTCGATGCCTCTGTCAATATTCTTGGCTCGATCCACTTATTGGATGCAGCCGTGGCACACAAGGTGCGCCGCTTCGTCTATATCTCATCCGCTGGTGCGGCTTACGGCGAACCCCTTCAGATGCCTGTGCCTGAGGATCATCCGATCAATCCCATTACTCCGTACGGCATTAGCAAGCATACGGTCGAGCACTATCTGTTTAACTACTATGTTTTGTACCAGCTTCCCTATGTTGTTCTCCGCTACGGCAATGTGTATGGACCACGCCAGAGCTCAAAAGGTGAAGCGGGTGTCATGGCGATTTTCTCCGAGCAACTACTTGCCGGCATTCGGCCAGTCATCTATGGAAACGGAAGTAAGGTTCGAGACTACGTCTACGTCGAGGATGTCGCTCGGGCGAACCTGCTAGCCCTTGAAAGTGGAACCGGCGAGATTTTCAATATTGCCAACGGTGTACCCACGACCGATTACGAGATCTTCCAGTTGATCCGCGATGCACTCGGCATTCGCGGAGTCGAACCTGAGTATGTCGCTGTACGGCCCGGTGAGATCGACCGAATCCACCTGGATACCACGAAAGCGCTGCGGCTGCTCGGTTGGACGCCGAGGGTAACCTTGGAAGAGGGAGTGCGGCGCACAGTTCAATTCTTCCAGCAGGTGGCCAACCCAATGCCAGCGCCTTCAGGCTTC
>CAZSOI010000399.1:0-13341 GCA_964608115.1 uncultured Burkholderiaceae bacterium
GGACTTATCTTCGTCTTGTGCGTGATGGCTTTCCGACGCGGAGTCATCGGCGAAGCGACCGCATGGCTGCAGCGACGCCACGGAGGTTTGTCGGCCTGAGGACAACAAATTTGCGCGCAGCTGAGCCGAACATTCTGATAGTCAGTACCCGCTATTGCGGAGATCCTTATGCCGTACCGTAGTACGGAGGTTCCGGCGACGGCTTTTGCGATTACGACGGTCAACGTCCCGGATCGGCTCGACTTGCGCGACATGGATGACCGCAAGCTCGATGAAGACACGCGGCGCCGCTTCGATTTGACAGCGTTTCGCGTCTGGGCGCCCCGGTTGTTTTTTATTGCGCTTTTTGCAGGGATCGCCTTCGTCTTGCTCGAGGTGCTAGATACCTGGCGCACCTCGCTGTCGGCCCAACAGCTTTCGCAGCGGCTGACCTCCTCAATTGGCGTTCCCGTAGAGATCGAGAGTTCCCGTTTTGTGTTCTCCCCCATTCCCCGCTTGGTTCTGACCAAAGTCTCCATTGACCATAAAGTCGTCCTCGGGGAAGTCTCGATCCATGTCGGTACACGCCACATCGCTCAGGCCTTACAAGGCCGGGGCTGGAACTGGGGTGAGGCCATTGTCGGGCCAACGCTCCTGACAATGGAACAGGGCAACTTTTTGATCCACCTGCTACCAAAACTCGGCAGCGCTCTGCCCGGTAGCTTGTCGGCTTTGCGGTTTGAACGAATCGAAATTGCCGAGCAACCCTGGTTGACTGGGTCCTGGCAGGTCGACGTGAGCCGCGAAGGCGGGGCCGGCTTTGCCAAGGTAACTGCCATGACGCGCAGCGGCGCCTCCTGGATGCGGTTTGTGCTAACGCCGGGTGAGCAGGAGCAATCTGTGCACTTTCAGATGGACGGCCAGAATTGGCGCATCCCTTTTGGGGCGTCATTTCCGATGGAGGAGGCAATCGCCGTCGGGGACATTTCGCCGACCTCGCTGGAGATCCATGACTTTTCCCTGGGTGGCGCATTTGGGGCTGTCAAGGGCAATGTCTCAGGCAAATTTGACGGTCTGTGGTCGCTAAACGGCGTCCTCGAAGCCGAAGGACTTGATTTGGCGGCCTTGGTGCGACTACTTTCCCCAGCGCCCGCCGACCAGGACCGAAGCAAGTCGGAGACCGAGGAAGTCATCCAGGGCAATGCTTCCTTTTCTGGCAAGTTCGAAGGCAAAGGTGCAACCTTGGTGGAGGCGGCCTCGGCGACGATATTCGCAGCCCCGGTGCAGGTGCGCTGGCCGGTGCTTAACGGGATCAATCTGGGCTACGCGGCAACGCGCCCCGGATCTACGGCAGGCACCGGCGGCGGCTCAACACGATTTTCCGCTTTAAGCGCGGTCGTCGTGGCAAGTAACGGCAGCGTGTCCTTTCGCGACCTTCGCGGACACGCTGGCGCTTTGGCCGCATCGGGACAAGTCGATATGGCGGCCGATCACAGCCTCACTGGGCTGCTTCACGTCGAACTGGGCGCGACCCGCGTCCTTGCGCCCATTCGCGTCGCCGTCCGCGGGACAGTGTCTAAGCCAGAATTCGGGCGCTAGCGCGAGCGCGAGTTCCACGTGGAACCATGCCCGCGGGCAGCGGCAGCATGTTTCACGTGAAACCAATTTTGCTAGCCGCAGCCTGCCGACTTGCCCGTTGGCCGGCCTTGGCCGGGCGCAGCCGCTGGCCTGCGCCGTATACTGCCGATCTTGATGCGCGGCAAGCGCGCCCCTGTTGCGGGGCCGTGCTTTTTCGTTGACGCGAGGGCCTCTCGCGCATTTGGGCAGCCACGCTTCTTAGGGCTCGAAGCGCCATGCAATACCCCACTTGTTTTGATGTGCTCGTGATCGGTGGCGGTCATGCCGGTACCGAAGCGTGCCTCGCCGCGGCCCGGATGGGCGCGAGCACCTTGTTGCTCACGCATAGCATCGACACACTGGGCCAGATGTCCTGCAATCCGTCCATAGGCGGAATCGGTAAGGGTCATCTGGTTAAGGAGATCGACGCGCTCGGTGGAGCGATGGCTCAGTGCACAGATGAGGCGGGAATCCAGTTTCGCATCCTAAATCGCTCCAAGGGTCCAGCGGTGCAAGCCACGCGCGCTCAAGCAGACCGGGCTTTGTACCGGGCGGCTATTCGCCGCCGACTCGAGAACCAGCCGGGGCTTTGGATCTTCCAGCAACCGGTAGAGGACCTGATCGTGGAGGCCGGGCGTGTAAGCGGTGCCGTAACGCAGTCCGGGGTTCGCTTTTGCGCCAAGACAGTGATTCTGACAGCGGGGACTTTCCTCAATGGCATCATCCATGTAGGACTTCAGCGCCATCCCGGTGGGCGCGCCGGTGAGGCGCCCACCCTTCGTCTGGCCGCACGCTTAAAGGAGCTGGGCCTTGCACAAGGGCGGCTAAAGACGGGAACCCCACCGCGACTCGATGGCCGCACCATCGATTTTTCGGTGTTCGCTGAGCAATTGGGCGACAGCGATCCGGTGCCGGTGTTCTCCTTTTTGGGTAGCGCCGATCAGCATCCGGCGCAACGTCCCTGCTGGGTGACGCACACCAACGAGCGCACGCACGCAATCATCCGCGCGAACCTCGATCGCTCGCCGATGTACTCGGGAGTCATCGAGGCCGTCGGACCTCGGTACTGTCCGTCTATCGAGGACAAGATCCATCGTTTCGCCAGCAAACCTTCCCACCAGATCTTTCTTGAACCCGAAGGTCTTGCAACCAACGAGATCTACCCGAACGGAATTTCGACCAGTTTGCCCTTTGATGTGCAGCTGGAACTTGTGCGGTCAATCCGAGGTTTGGAAAATGCGCATCTTGTACGGCCCGGCTACGCGATCGAGTACGATTATTTCGATCCCCGTGGTTTGCATCGCTCGCTCGAAACCAAGTCCATAGAGAACCTGTATTTCGCTGGGCAGATCAATGGCTCCACTGGCTACGAAGAGGCGGCCGCACAGGGAATCCTCGCCGGCGTCAACGCGGCGCTACGGTGCCAGGGGCGCGAGCCTTGGTGTCCGCGGCGCGATGAAGCATATCTGGGAGTACTCGTCGACGACCTGACGACCCGCGGCGTAAGCGAACCCTACCGAATGTTCACGAGCCGCGCCGAATACCGGCTTTCACTGCGCGAGGACAACGCCGATCTGCGACTGACCGAAATCGGAAATCGGCTGGGCTGCGTACCGGAAGAGCGCTGGCGTGCATTTGCCCAAAAGCGCGAGCGGGTGGCCTCGGGGCTGGAAAGGCTAAAACAAACGAGTGTGAGTCCTCGCATACTTGATGCGGCTTATTTTGAGAGCGTATTCGGAACACCTCTGGACCGAGACTACACACTCTTTGAGCTTTTAAAGCGGCCACAGATCGGCTTGGAAGACCTGGCCAGATTGCTCGCTTCTGAGAAAGTGCCGCTGGGCATGTGCGAGGCGCAATCGTGGGACGCAACGATCGTGCAGCAGCTGGAGATCGCGGCTAAGTACGAGGGTTACATCGCACGCCAGCGCATCGAAATTGCTCGCCATCAGAGCCATGAGACCACGCGTATTCCCCCCGGCTTTGACTACGGCGCGGTTCGCGCACTGTCCATCGAAGTGCGCCAAAAGCTTTCCTTGCAACGCCCCGAGACGGTCGGACAGGCCGCGCGCATCTCGGGAGTGACTCCCGCGGCGATCTCCTTGCTGTTGGTTTTCCTAAAGCGCTGGCAACAAGAGAGCGTTTGCGCGGCTTCGCCTATCGCATTCGGTGAGGCCGTTACAAGCAGTTCGTCCCAGAGTGATCCGCAAAAGGATGACGCAACACGGCAGCTTGCCGCCTGAAGTGATCGCAACCCACTCCCCCGAGCTCTCGCCGACGCTGCTTGCCGAGCTTGCGCGCGAGATGCAGCTGGAACTAACGGCGCAGCAGTGCGCACTGCTGTTGGCCTACGTCGGCTTGCTGCAGCGCTGGAACCGCGTACACAACCTCACTGCAATTAGCGCCAGCCAGGCGGCTCTGACTCACCACTTGCTCGATAGCCTAGCCGTGGTACGGCCGCTTGAGAGCGCGCTAGCACGCCACGCGGGCATACCAGAGGGCGCCCGCGAGGCTGTGCATTTTCTAGACGCCGGCAGCGGCGCAGGCTTGCCGGGCGTGCCGCTCGCGATTGCACGGCCCACGTGGCGCGGTACGCTCGTTGACGCGGTTCAAAAAAAATGCGCCTTCCTGCAACAAGTGCGGATCGAACTGCATCTGGCCAATGTGACGGTGCATCATGCGCGCCTAGAGTCAAGCGGCCTGCCGCCGCACAAGCTTATCGTCTCGCGCGCGTTTTCTTCATTGCGCGAGTTCGTCGCCCATACGCACACCTTGTTGCAACCGCAAGGACTTTGGGCGGCGATGAAAGGGCGCAATCCTCTGCAAGAGAGCGCCGATCTACCGCCCTGGGTCCAGGTGCTCGAGACGATTACACTGCGCGTCCCAATGCTGCACGAACAACGCCATTTGGTAATACTTCAGCAGCGGACGACACCCTGAGCAAGCACATTAACCAGTAAATCATAAAAAAAACGCAGGCGACGGCTTGGCCCAGATCTTTTGCATCGCGAATCAAAAAGGGGGCGTCGGCAAAACCACGACCGCCGTTAACTTGGCGGCCGGGCTCGCCATCCATCAGCAGCGGGTACTGCTCGTCGATTTGGATCCGCAAGGCAACGCCACCATGGGCAGTGGTGTGGACAAGCGCAATTTGTCGAGCAGCGTCTACGAGGTGCTATTGGGTCTGGCGGACGTCCGCAGCGCTTTGGTGCGCGCAAGCGCCGGCGGATATGACGTGCTTGGGGCAAACCGGGAACTTGCCGGCGCGGAGGTCGAGCTAGTCGGGATCGCGCAGCGCGAGACACGCCTGCGCAGCGCCTTGCGCACGGTAGAGGCGGACTACGATTTCATCCTTATCGATTGCCCCCCGTCACTGTCCTTGCTAACGCTTAACGGACTTTGCGCGGCGCACGGAGTGATCATTCCGATGCAATGCGAGTACTTCGCCCTGGAGGGGTTGACGGATCTCGTAAATACGATCAAGCGGGTGCACGCAAATCTGAACCCGGGCCTGAAGATTATCGGCCTGCTGCGGGTCATGTTCGATCCACGCATTACCTTGCAGCAGCAGGTGTCCGAACAACTGGTGGCCCATTTCGGTGACAAAGTCTTCAAGACCATCATTCCACGCAACGTTCGTCTGGCCGAGGCTCCCAGCTACGGCACGCCCGGTGTCATTTACGATCGCAATGCCCGCGGCGCAATCGCGTACGTGGATTTTGGCGCGGAGATGGTCGAGCGCGCCAAAACGCTATAGCCGATCCGCCCCGACCGACTGCGCCGATTTCCGCGCTCCGATAGCCAACAGGACACGTCTTCCATGAAACGAACCAAGGGCCTAGGCCGCGGACTTGATGCTTTGCTCGGAACGGAGCGCGCCGATGCGAGCCCAAGCGCCCCCCAAGAGTTGCCGATTGCGCAATTGCGCGCGGGCAAATACCAACCGCGAACGCGCATGCAACCCGAGGCCCTGGCCGAGCTTGCCGAGTCCATCCGGCAGCAAGGTGTGATTCAACCGATTCTCGTGCGCATGCTTGCCGCCGACCAGTACGAGATCATTGCCGGCGAACGGCGCTTTCGCGCTGCGCAGATGGCTGGCCTGGCCGAAGTTCCGGTGATCGTTCGCAACGTCCCTGACGAGGCCGCGTTGGCGATGGCGCTGATCGAAAACATCCAACGCGAGGATCTGAACCCCCTGGAGGAAGCGCAAGGCGTCCAACGCCTCATTGCCGAGTTCTCGTTCACCCATGAGCAAGCAGCGCAAGCGATCGGGCGCTCGCGCAGCGCTACCACAAATTTGCTGCGTCTTCTGCAACTGGCCCAGCCGATACAAGATTTGTTGATGGGCGGGCGCATCGACATGGGGCACGCGCGTGCTTTACTCGCGGTCCCACCGGTGGACCAGATTCGTCTAGGTCATGAGATCGCTTCGCGTGGGTACTCGGTTCGACAGGCCGAAAAGCTCGTGCGACGCGCCGCCACTGCGGCGCCGGTGCGCACGAAGCGGCCAAAAGATCGAGACCTTGCGCGCCTGGAAGAGCAGTTAAGCGATTTGCTCGCCACACGAGTTGCTATCCGCCCCGGGCGAGGCGGACGCGGCCAAATTCTGATCGACTATTCCGGCCTGGATCAGTTGCAAGGCGTAATCGATGTGCTAAGCCGCAACCGCGAACAATGATCTACCGCAAAGGCGAGAGCTTTTACTGTGGGTTCGTTGAAGAAGCAACCCGGTCTCATACTTGACCCGTTTTGCCGCGGCACCGTAAAATCTTCAGGCTTTGGGGAGGTTGGGGGCCTGTTGCAGCACACCTGGAAACGCGCTAGCCGCGTGACCAGGGCGTAGCCGCGGACAGTCCGGATGATGTTCCGGGTCGTGCTGGTGCAGTTCGTCACATCCTTAGTTCTCGCCGCACTTGCGGGGACAGTCGCTGGATTGCACGCGGCGCTATCTGCGCTTTTTGGGGCTTTGGCCTGCTCGCTGCCCAACGGCTTGTTCGCGCTGAACCTGGCGCTGCTTGGCCGTTTGCGGCAGTCCCACGGCAGCCAGGAGGGATCGGCCAGGGCGTCGCCGGGCGGCGCCTTGGGCATCTTAATTGGCGAGTTCTGCAAGGTGCTTCTCATGGTCGGCCTGCTAGCGCTGACCGTGCGAAGCTACAAGGACGTTGTTTGGCCAGCGCTGATCATTGGGGTCGGCGTTGTTTTAATGGTCCAACCTGTTGCCCTCGCTTGGCGCCAGCGCTGAGGTCAGAGGTGGCACAAGAGCAGTCAGAGCGATGGCTACCAGCGAATCGGTCACGGGCTCCGAATACATTGCCCATCACCTGCACCACCTCGCCAGCTCGCGGCAGCATGGCCTGTTTGACCCGTCGGTACTGCATTTCGACACTGTGTTTTTCTCCTTGCTGACCGCGCTGCTAATCCTGCTCGGCCTATGGCTGGTTGCGCGTCGCGTCACAAGCGCAGTGCCCGGACGGTTGCAGGCATTCGTGGAGATGTTGGTCGAGTTGGTCGACGACCAGGCCAAAGCGTTGGTCAGCGGCGATCGGCGCTACGCCGCGCCCCTGGCGCTGACCGTGTTTTGCTGGGTTACGCTCATGAACGCGATCGATCTGGTACCCGTTGATGCGCTTCCCCGTGTTGCCAGCGCCATCGGCCTGCCGAGGCTGCGTCCCTTGCCGACCGCGGACTTGAACGCGCCGCTGGGAATGGCCGTTGGTGTGCTCGTCTTGTCTTTGTACTACGGCATACGCATGAAGGGCTTGTTTGGCTTTCTCAAGGAGCTGCTTATCGCCCCCTTCGGCCAGGCGCATTTGAGCTGGAATCCGTTGACTTGGATCGGTGCGTTGCTCTTGGCAGTGGCCAACTTGGGTCTGAACATTATTGAGTACGTTTCCAAAACGTTCTCGATGGGCATGCGGCTGTACGGCAACATGTATGCCGGCGAACTGCTGTTTTTCTTGATCGCGTTGCTCGGCGGCAGTGTTACCGCGGTGGGCATCGCGCTGCATCTTTTCACCGGTTCGATCTGGGCAATCTTCCACGTCCTGATCGTCTTGCTGCAAGCCTTCATTTTCATGATGCTAACGCTGGTCTACATCGGTCAGGCACAGGAATCCCACGCGGCACACTGATCGCCGACTTTTATCTTGCCACTTTCCACACAGGAGATTGTTATGACTACCATAGGGCTCGTTGCCGTCGCTTGCGGGCTGATCATCGGTCTGGGCGCCGCCGGCGCCTGCATCGGAATTGGAATCATGTCTGGCAAGTTCATCGAGGCTTCGGCGCGCCAGCCCGAACTGATGAACACGCTGCAGACTAAGGTGTTCTTGCTGTTGGGCCTTATCGATGCTTCGTTCATCATCGGCGTGGGTATTGCCCTTTGGTTTGCCACGGCCAATCCGTTTACGGCGGCCGGTTAAGCGGGCAACGAAGTGCACGCCCGGGTCGCGCGCAAGCGCGCTCGTCGTCAACCGCACGTGGTGCTGCGATCCCTAATTTGAACGGGTGCGCATCGAGGTTTCGAATATGAATCTGAATGCCACATTGATTGTCCAGGCCGTCGTTTTCATTATTCTGGGTTGGGTCACGATGAAGTTCATCTGGCCGCCGCTGATTCGGGCGCTCGATGAGCGACGTCAAAAGATCGCCGATGGTCTGGCTGCAGGCGAACTGGGAACGAAGAACCTCAATGAGGCCACCCGCAAAATCGCCCAGCTCGAAACCGAGGCCAAGGCGCGCGCACAACTGATCATCATCGACACGGAAAAGCGCGCGCAGGCCATCGTCGATGCGGCCAAAGCACAAGCCAAAGCTGAGGGCGACCGCCTGATTGCCGCGGCCAAAGCCGACGCCGAGCAGCAACTGGTTCGCGTTAAGCTAGTTCTGCGCGATCGCGTCGCGGACCTGGCGGTCGCGGGGGCCGAACAAATCCTAAAGCGCGAGGTCGATACGCGCACTCATGCTGATTTGCTCAGGCAACTCAAAGAACAGCTCTAGCCATGGCCGAACTCTCCACCATAGCGCGCCCATACGCCGACGCCCTGTTCGATGCGGCGCGCGCCGACGCAACCGCAGCGGCGCAATGGCAGCAGGCACTTGACTCCATTGCGGCACTGATTGCCGACCCGGGAGTGGCTTCTTTGCTGTCCAATCCGCAACTCTCCGACGCTCGCCGTTTCGAGCTGCTCTCGGGACTGCGCAAGCAGGCGCTTCCCGCGCAAGTCGGTGAGCTGCTGAAGTTGATCATTGAAAACGGCCGTCTCGTCGCACTGCCGGAAGTGGCAGCACAATTTCGCCAGCGGCTCAACGCCGCCCAAGGCGTGGCCGATTGTGTCATTGAAAGCGCGTTTGCTTTGAGCGGTGACGAATTGGCGAGCTTGCTCGCGGCGCTCTCACGCAAGTTTCCCTTTGAACTCAAACCCGAAGTCCGGATCAACCCGCAGCTCATTGGTGGCGTGCGGGTCACGGTCGGCGATCGGGTGCTCGACAGCTCGGTGCGCGCCCGCCTTGAGGCGATGCAATCCAAGCTGACCGCCTAATTTCGCGATATGGAGTGGTTCGATGCAACTCAATCCTTCTGAAATCAGCGAACTGCTGAAGAACCGCATTCAGGGTCTGGGCGTCACGACCGACGTGCGTACCCAGGGCACGGTCGTGACGGTGACCGACGGCATTTGCCGCATCCACGGCCTATCCGATGTGATGCAAGGCGAGATTCTCGAATTCAAGGAAAAGACCGTCGGTCTTGCGCTAAACCTGGAGCGCGATTCGGTAGGCTGCGTGATCCTTGGACGCTATGAGCACATTGCCGAAGGCGACACGGTCAAGACGACGGGGCGCATTTTGGACGTGCCCGTCGGAAACGAGCTGATCGGGCGGGTGGTCGATGCGCTCGGTGAGCCCATCGACGGCAAAGGCCCAATTGCCGTCAAACAGCGTGACGTGATTGAGAAAGTTGCGCCGGGCGTCATTGCCCGCCAATCGGTATCCCAGCCCGTGCAGACCGGACTCAAATCGATCGACTCGATGGTACCAATCGGCCGCGGCCAGCGTGAGCTCATCATCGGCGACCGTCAGACCGGCAAGACCGCAGTTGCCGTCGATACGATCATCAATTCCAAGGGCAAGGACCTGATTTGCGTGTACGTTGCAATCGGGCAAAAAGCCTCGACGATTGCCAACGTGGTGCGCAAGCTCGAGGAAACCGGCGCTCTTGCTTACACGATCATCGTCGCAGCCTCTGCGTCGGACTCCGCTGCCATGCAGTACATCGCCCCATATGCCGGCTGCACCATGGGTGAGTACTTCCGCGACAGAGGACAAGACGCGTTGATCATTTACGATGACCTGACAAAGCAGGCATGGGCCTATCGGCAGATTTCGCTGCTGCTGCGCCGTCCACCAGGCCGCGAGGCCTACCCCGGCGATGTGTTTTACCTGCACTCACGCCTGCTGGAGCGGGCAGCGCGCGTCAATGCCGATTATGTCGAGAAGTTCACCAAAGGCGCCATCAAGGGCAAGACCGGTTCGCTAACGGCCTTGCCAATCATCGAAACCCAGGCCGGCGACGTCACCGCCTTCGTTCCCACGAACGTCATTTCCATCACGGACGGACAGATCTTCCTGGAGACCGATCTGTTTAATGCGGGCATCCGCCCGGCGATCAATGCCGGCATTTCGGTCTCGCGGGTCGGCGGTGCAGCGCAGACCAAAGTCATCAAAAAGCTTGGCGGTGGTGTGCGTCTGGCCCTGGCCCAATATCGCGAACTGGCGGCTTTTGCCCAGTTCGCATCGGATCTGGACGACGCCACGCGCAAGCAGCTCGACCGCGGTCGCCTGGTCACCGAACTCATGAAGCAGCCCCAGTATCAGCCGTTGCAGGTCTGGGAACAGGCCGTGACCTTGTTTGCGGTCAATGCAGGTTATTTTGACCAGATTGCGGTGGCCAAAGCACTCGACGCGGAAAGAGCAATGCGCGATTACCTCAAGTTGCACCACGGCGCGCTGGTTGATCGCATTGAGTCGACCAAGGACTTGTCCAAGGACGACGAAGCGGCTTTGCACGAGGCCCTGAAAGCCTCGGCGCCAGCGCCGCGTACTGACCCTGACACAGACCAACCGCCGTCCCGCGCACTGCGCGCGTTACGGCCCAGGACCGCTCGATGCCTAGTACGAAGGAAATTCGCGTCAAGATCAAGAGCGTGCAAAACACGCGCAAGATCACCAAGGCCATGGAAATGGTCGCGGCTTCGAAGATGCGGCGCGCCCAAGAGCGCATGCGGCTATCGCGCCCCTATTCAGACAAGATCCGCAATATCACCGCGCACATGGCGCTCGCCAACCCCGAGTACCGGCATCCGTTCTTAGTTCGGCACCCCAACGGGCTGCCGGTCGGATTGATCCTGGTATCAACGGACAAGGGGCTTTGCGGCGGGCTCAACACAAATATCCAGCGTCTGCTTTTGGCGCGTTTTCGCAAATGGGATGCAGAGGGCGTTAAGTTCCAGGCCTGCGCCATCGGTGCCAAAGGTTTGGCATTTTTGCAGCGCTTGGGTGCTGATGTTCTCACGCAGGCCACGCAATTGGGCGATCGGCCGCATCTGGAGAGATTGGTCGGGCCGCTCAAACCGCTGCTCGACGGCTACAGCCAAGGGCGCCTGGGTGCGCTGTACCTGGCCTACTCGCGCTTTATCAACACGATGAAGCAAGAGCCGGTTATCGAGCAGTTGTTGCCACTTTCCTCGGAGCGATTGCAGCAAACCGCCGAAGAGCGGCGTGAGTATGGATGGGATTACCTTTACGAGCCCGATGCGCCCAGCGTAGTTGACGAGCTTATGGTGCGCTACATCGAGGCGCTGATCTTCCAGGCCGTTGCCGAGAATATGGCATCGGAGCAGAGCGCGCGCATGGTCGCAATGAAGGCGGCATCGGACAACGCCAAGAAGATGATCGGCGAGCTGCAATTGGTCTACAACAAGACGAGGCAGGCGGGGATTACCAAGGAGATTTCTGAAATCGTAGGCGGAAGCGCCGCAATAGCGTGAGCGGCGGGCCAACTGCGTGGGCTTCGCCACAGAGCGCGCCCCGACGAACAAGGATTCTGAACTGAGGGCAATCATGGCAAAGGGACAAATCGTTCAATGCATCGGTGCGGTGGTCGACATCGAGTTTCCGAGGGAGCAAATGCCGCATGTGCATGATGCGCTGCGGCTCGAACCCGACCCGACCAACCGTCTGGTCGAACAAGGGCTGACCTTCGAAGTGCAGCAGCACCTGGGCGACGGCGTCGTACGCGCAATCGCCATGGGCTCCAGCGATGGCCTCAAACGCGGCATGACGGTAAGCGGTACGGGCGAGGGCATTAAAGTGCCCGTGGGACCGGGCACCTTGGGTCGGATCATGGACGTGCTGGGGCGACCCATCGACGAGGTTGGCCCGATCAAGTCCGAGGAGCGGCGCGAGATCCACCATCCGGCGCCCGTTTTCGCCGAGCTGGCACCATCGATCGAACTGCTCGAGACCGGCATCAAGGTCATTGACCTCGTTTGCCCTTTTGCCAAAGGCGGCAAGATCGGTCTGTTCGGCGGCGCCGGTGTCGGCAAAACCGTGAACATGCTCGAACTGATTAATAACATTGCGACCCAACACGCTGGCTTGTCGGTTTTTGCGGGCGTGGGAGAGCGCACGCGTGAGGGCAATGACTTTTATCACGAGATGATCGAAGCCGGGGTAGTCAAGCTCGACAAGCTGGAAGACTCCAAGGTCGCGATGGTATTCGGTCAGATGAACGAGCCGCCAGGTAACCGTCTGCGCGTTGGCCTCACAGGCCTGACAATGGCCGAACGCTTCCGCGACGAGGGACGCGATGTGCTGTTTTTCGTCGATAACATTTATCGCTACACACTGGCCGGCACGGAGGTCTCCGCGCTGCTCGGTCGCATGCCCTCGGCGGTGGGCTATCAACCGACCCTGGCAGAAGAGATGGGCGCTTTGCAAGAGCGCATCGTCTCGACCAAGACGGGCTCGATCACGTCGGTTCAAGCGGTATATGTTCCGGCCGACGATTTGACCGATCCGAGCCCTGCAACGACTTTCTTGCACCTGGATGCCACGGTTGTGCTCTCGCGTGACATCGCCGCGCTGGGCATTTACCCGGCAGTCGACCCACTTGACTCAACCTCGCGACAGGTCGATCCCAATACGATCGGAGATGAGCACTACACCACCACGCGTCGCGTTCAGGCCACCTTGCAGCGCTACAAGGAACTGCGCGACATCATCGCGATTTTGGGGATGGACGAGCTCTCACCGGAGGACAAGCTTGCGGTCGCGCGCGCGCGCAAAATCCAGCGCTTTTTGTCTCAGCCGTTTCACGTTGCCGAGGTATTTACGGGCGCGCCAGGCAAATACGTCCCGCTCAAAGAGACGATCCGGGGCTTTAAGATGCTGGTCGATGGCGATTGCGACGCGTTGCCCGAGCAGGCCTTTTACATGGTTGGCACGATCGATGAGGCCTTTGAGAAGGCCAAGGCACTGAAGTAGCGTGCCGCGCGCACCGGTGCTTGCATCACGAACTTCTCCGCAAATTAGCGCGAACCACACATCGGAGCCCTCATGTCGGTCATGCACATAGATGTCGTTAGCGCCGAGGAATCCATCTTCGCCGGCGAGGCCGAATTCGTCGTGCTCCCGGGCGAGGCCGGCGAACTGGGTATCTACCCACGCCACATGCCGCTGATCACC
>CAZSOI010000400.1:0-2568 GCA_964608115.1 uncultured Burkholderiaceae bacterium
GGCGCGCAAGGCGAGTTTGCCGGCCTGCTGGCGATTCGCGCGTACCACCGCTCCCGGGGTGATTTACAGCGCACGGTGTGTCTGATTCCCGAGAGCGCGCACGGCACCAACCCAGCTTCGGCTGCGCTGGCCGGAATGCAAGTGGTTGTCGTCTCCTGTGATGCCAAAGGCAATATCGATTTGGCCGACCTCAAGGCCAAGGCCCAGCAACATGCCGAGCGCCTGGCCGCGCTTATGGTCACCTACCCGTCGACCAACGGCGTGTTCGAAGAATCGATCCGCGAAGTGTGCGAGATCGTTCATCGTCACGGCGGCCAGGTCTATACCGACGGAGCCAATCTGAACGCGATGCTCGGCTTGGCGCGCCCCGCCGACTTTGGCAGCGACGTGTCGCACCTGAATCTGCACAAGACGTTTTGCATTCCCCACGGCGGTGGCGGTCCGGGCGTGGGTCCGATCGCGGTCAAGTCCCATCTTGCGCCCTTTTTGCCCGGGCACCTGGGCCAGGCGAGCGCAGTCGGAATGGTCAGCGCCTCCAATTTTGGCTCTGCCTCGATCCTTCCCATCTCGTGGATGTACCTGACAATGATGGGGGGCGCAGGCATTACGAAGGCTACGCAGGCGGCTTTGCTTAACGCCAATTACCTTGCGCGCAAGCTCGCCCCGCACTTCCCGGTGCTCTATAGCGGCCGTAACGGCTTTGTGGCGCACGAGTGCATACTTGACCTGCGGCCGATCAAGGAGCGTTGCGGCATCAGCGCAGAGGACGTGGCCAAGCGCCTGATGGATTATGGTTCTCACGCGCCCACCTTGTCTTTCCCAGTGCCCGGAACCCTGATGGTTGAGCCGACCGAATCCGAGTCGCGGCGTGAATTGGATCGATTCATCGATGCGATGATGCGCATTCGGGAGGAGATTCGTGCGGTGGAGTCGGGGGCCTCGGATCGGCAGGACAACCCCTTGCGCAACGCGCCGCACACCGCGGCCATGGTTTGCGCAGATCGCTGGGAGCATAAGTACTCACGCGAGCTTGCGGCGTATCCGACACCGGCACTGCGACGCACAAAGTACTGGCCTCCGGTGGCACGCATCGACAACGTATACGGCGACCGGCACCTTGTGTGCACTTGTCCAGCGGTCGCGGATTGGGCCGAGGGCGCCCAGAGCGGTGCCGCAACGGGGTAAGCCGCACGTTTGGGTAAGCTAAGCGCGTTTGGGTCGAGGTTTTCGTATGCAATACGTCTACACCATGCGGCGCGTGGGAAAGGTTGTGCCGCCCAAGCGATACATCCTGAAGGACATTTCACTTTCCTTTTTCCCCGGCGCCAAGATCGGTGTGTTGGGTCTGAACGGTTCGGGCAAGTCCACGTTGCTTCGCATCATGGCGGGCGAAGACCCCAATTTCGAGGGAGAGGCGGTGCCAATGCCGAATTTGCGCGTTGGTTATTTGCCGCAGGAACCCACGCTCGATCCGAAGATGACGGTTCGCGAGGCAGTCGAGCAAGGCTTGGGCGAGGTGCTCGAGGCACGCACGCAGTTAGAGCGCATCTATGCCGCGTACGCCGAACCGGACGCGGACTTTGACAAGCTTGCGGCTGAACAGGCGCGCTACGAAGCGATCATCGCCGCCAGCGGATCGGACGTCGAACACCAACTCGAGATCGCCGCCGACGCCCTGCGTCTGCCGTCGTGGGATGCGCGCATCGAGCGCCTCTCCGGCGGAGAAAAGCGTCGCGTCGCTCTGTGCCGCTTGCTGCTGTCCAAGCCCGATATGCTCCTGCTCGATGAGCCCACCAATCACCTGGATGCGGAAAGCGTCGAGTGGCTCGAGCAGTTTTTGCAGCGCTTCCCCGGTACCGTCGTAGGTGTAACCCACGATCGGTACTTTCTTGACAACGCTTGCGCCTGGATCCTGGAACTTGATCGTGGCCATGGAATACCGTGGGAAGGCAATTACAGCTCTTGGCTTGCGCAAAAGGAGCAGCGCCTTGCTGTGGAATCACGGCAGGAGGCCGCCCGTATCAAGAGCATCAAGCACGAACTCGAATGGGTGCGCCAGAACCCCAAAGGACGGCAGGCTAAGAGTAAGGCGCGCTTAGCTCGATTTGAGGAACTGAACTCGTACGAATATCAAAAACGAAACGAAACGCAGGAGATCTTCATCCCCGTGTCCGATCGGCTGGGCGCCGAAGTCATCGAGTTCAAGGACGTCAGCAAGGCCTTCGGCGACCGGCTGCTGATCGATCGATTGTCGTTTCGTGTGCCGCCCGGCGCCATTGTGGGCATCATCGGCCCAAATGGCGCGGGCAAGTCCACGCTGTTTCGAATGATTACCGGGCAGGAGCGACCCGACAGCGGGCAGGTGCTGACCGGGCCGACGGTGCTGCTTGCATACGTAGATCAATCACGCGACGCCCTGTCGGCCGGCAAGACAGTGTGGGAGGAAGTCTCCAACGGGCAAGATGTCCTCGCCGTCGGCCGCTTTGAAATGCCCTCGCGCGCGTACATCGCACGCTTTAATTTTCGCGGAGCAGATCAGCAAAAGATCGTTGGTCAGCTCTCGGGGGG
>CAZSOI010000401.1:0-9266 GCA_964608115.1 uncultured Burkholderiaceae bacterium
CGTTTGTAAATTGCGTCAGCGCGGGCATCTGCAACTCGGGGCGAACGATCAAAATGCCGATCGCCAGCAATACCACGGTTCCGATTTTCATGAACGTCGAAAGGTAATCACGCGGCGCCAGCAGCAACCAAACCGGCAGCACCGACGCGACGTAGCCGTAGCCGATGATGATCAGCGCCAGCGTGGGGCCACTTAATGTGAAAAGCGCCGCTAACTGCGGTGTCTCGGCGACCGTGCGTCCGTAAAGCAACGCCACGATCAGCAAGACAGCACCGATTGCCGACATTTCACCAATTCGCCCTGGCCGAATAAACCGCCCATAAATACCCATAACCAGGGCGATCGGGATCGTGCAAAACACGGTGAATGTGCCCCAGGGACTGGCCTTAAGTGCATTTACGACCACCAATGCCAAAACGGCCAGGATGATGATGCAGATCAGAAGAACACCGATGCCGGCAATTGTCCCCGGAGTCGGCCCCATCTCGGCACGGATGATCTCCCCGAGCGAGCGGCCATCGCGCCGAGTGGAAAGAAAAAGAACGGTCATGTCCTGGACCGCCCCCGCAAACACGACACCCGCGAGCAGCCACAGCGTCCCCGGCAAATAACCCATCTGCGCCGCCAGCACCGGACCGACAAGCGGCCCCGCACCTGCGATCGCCGCAAAGTGGTGTCCGAAAAGCACGTAGCGGTTAGTCGGGACGTAATCGAGTCCGTCATTGCGGCGATACGCCGGCGTTTGCCGTGCCGAATCGGCTCCCAGCGCGCGATAGGCAACAAAGCGCGCATAAAACCGATAGGCAATCAGGTAGATGCACACCGAAGCCATGACAAGCCAGGAGGCACTGATCGCTTCGCCGCGCGTAAGCGCAACCACTCCGAGCGAGACGGCGCCGACGATCGCAACGGCTGACCATCCAAGCTTTCCTTGTATCGTGGTCGGTGCAATCGCACGAGCATCACTCACGGCGTCGTCCTCCAAGTTAACAAATTGTCTCGAACATTCTCATTGGCAGTATAGGTCGGAGGGCGCAACCGAATTGATGCCGCGCAGCAGCAGCTGGTGCCGGCTAGCTACGGTCGATTTTGGCCATGCTCTCGATACCGGGCCGGCGACGCGCGAAGCGCTAGCCGAAGGCTGCGCGCAATGCGCAAGTTGCCGATTATCAGGAATGTTCGACAATGCCCTCGATTGGGTCGCTGCGCTCGAGCCATGCGCGGCGCTCGAGCGCATTGAGCATGTCCACATAGCCGGCATCCCACCGGGTTCTTATGCCGCGGGCCGTGAAATCGATGTCTTTGGTGTGGTTTTCACCCTCAACGCGTGGCGCCTGCAGATGCACAACGTGCATCGTCGTGCCACAACCGTAGGCGACGAGCTCCTGCACCTCGCGTCGTTCGAGCTGCTCGGGCGATAAGCGCGTGCTCAACTCGCGGATGATGTGCCGAAGACGATGGATCTGACGCTGGCGGCTCAAATGACTCCTGTCTCGGCTGGCGTACTGTATATCCTTCTGGCGTCCGAGCACCTCCCAGATCGAAGGCGGTTCTGCAGCCGCCGGCTGCCAAACTTGCACCGCAAAAATCAGAGAATCGCGTCGCGGTCTGTCATCGAGGACCGCTTCGATAGGCGTATTCGAATAAATGCCGCCATCCCAGTAGGGATCCGAGTCAATGCGTACCGCACCGAAATACGGCGGCAACGCGCCCGAGGCCCGAATGTGGTCGAGAGTAAGGTCTTCGTCACGACTGTCGAAGTAGCACATCGCGCCGGAGCGAACGTTTACCGCGCCCACGGTCAGTCGCGGCCGATGCGAATTCAAGACATTCATGTCGACCAGCTCGAAGAGCGTTCGCGCAAGCGCATCAGTGCAGTAATACGAGGCGTGATCAACACCGGCGTGCGAATAGATACCCTGCCATCCGAGCAGCCGAGGGCTGAAAAATCCCGGCACGCCTCCCGCGAGCACCGAAAGATTGGAGAAAAATTGACCAACCTTTTTGTCCGGCAAAAGCACTGGCGCTGCGCCGGTTGATACCCGCATCCAAAATTTCTTCAGTCGCTCAACGCGGTACGGCACCGCGTTGCCCGCGATTAGCGCACCATTGATTGCACCGATCGAAGTGCCAATGATCCAGTCGGGTTCGATGCCCTGTTCATGCATCGCCTCGTATACGCCGCCCTGGTATGCACCAAGGGCACCACCACCTTGCAGAACCAGCACGACCTGGCCAGGAAGCGGGGGGCGTTCTTGCAACGGCGCTGGTTCTCGACGGTTCATGGGCCCTTGCGTCTGCTTTGACGGTCCGCCGGGTCAGAGCTACTGCAGAGTTTTCATGTCCTGCAGCAAAGTTGGAAGGAGCTCTGCCACCGTCGGATGGATATGCATCGCTCGTGTCATCACCGTGTACGGAGCCTTGGCATACATGAGGTCAAGGATCGTGTGCACAATTTCATCACCGTTTAAGCCCAGCAGTGCAGCCCCAACAATGGTCTCTGTTGTCGCGTCCACAAGGATCTTCATGAATCCCAGGGTTTCGCTGCGCTCGAACGCGCGTCCAACGCGAGTCATCGGCATCTTGCCGAGTAACGTAGGTCGGCCCATGGCGCGAACTTCGCGCTCGGTCATGCCCACCCGGCCCAACGGCGGGTCGATGTACAACGCGTAGGCGCCGATGCGATCGCTCACGCGACGCCGGTCCGAATCGAGCAGGTTGGCCGCCACAATCTCGTAGTCGTTCCAGGACGTGTGAGTAAATGCACCGCGCCCGTTGACGTCGCCCAGCGCCCACACACCCGGCACGTTGGTACACAGTTGCTCATCGACGCGAATGAAGCCGCGCTCATCGCGCGAGATCCCGGCGATATCCAATCCTAGGTCGTCGGTGTTTGGCTGCCGACCAATCGCAAGCAGCAGGTGACTACCCGATACGATGCGATCGCCCTGAGCACAGTCCGATGTGACTGCGACGCCCGCATCTTGCGCAGCAACACCGATGCACTTGGCGTTTAACCGGATTTGGATCCCTTCGCCCGCAAGAATGTCGTAAATCGCCTCAGATATGTCTTCATCCTCACGGGCAATGAGCCGCGGACCTTGCTCGACGATGGTCACTTGCGAGCCGAAGCGCCGGTACATCTGGGCAAACTCCAGTCCGATATAACTTCCGCCGACGATAACAAGGTGCTCCGGCAGAAAGTCCACCTGCATCATGCTGCTGTTCGTGAGATATGGCACGTTCCTGAGCCCGGGCCAGTCGGGCACCACCGGTCTGCCGCCAACGTTGATGAAGATGCGGTCCGATTCCAATACCTCACCGTTTACCGCAACGTGGTGCGCTGCCGTAAAGCGCGCCTGTCCCCAGAAGACCTTGAGCCCGGGCATACCTTTGACCCAGGCCGATACGCCGTCGATGGAGGCCTGAACGATACGGTCTTTGCGGGCTTTCACCGCATGCATATCTACGCCAACCGATCCATCGATGGACACCCCAAAGTCCGCGTGACGACGCGCCATGTGCGCCGCATAGGCGCTGGCCACAAGTGTCTTCGTGGGAACGCAACCGTCGTTAACGCAGGTACCACCGAAGTGCTCGCGTTCTATGAAGGCCACCGACATACCGGCGCCAGTCAAACGCCCGGCTAGTGGTGGGCCGGCCTGGCCGCTGCCAATGATGATCGCATCAAAACGCTGCGCCATAGGCATCCCGTTTGCATTGACGAAGAACCTATCTTGGCTATTTTGCTCTGCAGCCGTACAAAGTGCGATCCCGCCAAGCGCGAAATTGCGACGGACAAAACTCGTGATGGCAACGTGGTCACAGCAAACCAAGCGCCGCGGCCCGCCGATACGAATCTGGCCGAGACGTTGGGCACGCCCACCCGGTGAGAAGGGTGTCGCCAGCAAAATTTCGCGCTACAGCCATCGCGAAAAAATCGGCCGCAAGCGATTTGACACGCTGTGCACTGCCGGCTCGCTTGCAATGACCCGCGTTCAAGGATGAACCTATTCGAGTTTTTAGCCCGCAACGTCAGGCGAACGCGGAAAAAGCCGACGGGTCGCGGACCGCACGTCGGCCGGCGTTAATAAAGCGCCTGCTCCTTGGCGCGGGCGTTGCCGATTTTGCGTGGCCCCTGATTTGACTCAGAGCATTTCTGGCGTCGCTTATTGAAACGACTGCTTCGCAGCGTTGTGCGTTCGCCCCTTCGATTTGCGCAATATCCCGCTGAGCTGCGGGTAACTCCTCGAGCCGAGCAATGAGCGCTAACATGGCCAATTCGCCCCTAAGGTCCTAGAATGAACGTGTAAGAGCGCGGCCAAATGCGCAAGGTGGCAGGAGAGATCATGGACTTTCCAAGAATCGTCGGTGTGGCGCTTTTCGTCTTTTGCGCAAGTGCGCCGGCGGTCGGACAAACGACCTTTGGACCTCAGTCCTGGATGCTTGACTCGCTCGATCGCGGTGCACACCCCGAGGGCTGCGGCACAAGTGATTTTTCCGTGCCAAAGCCCAGCGCGGATCTTCTCTCGGGGATGGGGACGGGACGAAACCTTGAGCGCGTTGCGCGGACCCACTTTCGGGAGCCCGCGGTCGGATCGCAAAGCGCTGAGGAAAGTGCGCTTTTCAAGGCGGTTGCGCCGGCAATTGTGCTGATCGTCACGGACCAGGGTTTGGGATCAGGATCGCTTATTGACGATCGGGGCGATGTCCTGACCGCCTGGCACGTTGTCAAAGGGTTCTCGGATGTGGCCGTAGTTTTCAAGCCCGCTCAGGACGGAGCAAAACCTGCACGCAACGACATCATTCGAGGTCGTGTGGTGCGGGTCGACGAGATATCCGATCTTGCGCTCGTGAAGTTGGCCGCTGTGCCCGAAGGTCGAAATCCCTTGGCCTTGGGCAATGTGCATGACATTTCAGTCGGGAAAAACGTGCAAAGCATTGGACTTCCTGGGATGGACACCTGGGCGTATTCAAGGGGTGTGATCAGCCAATATCGGCCAGGATTTGATTGGTCAACGGACGAAAAGGGCCCAAGACACCATGCCGACGTCGTCCTGACGCAGATGCCGGCAAGCTTGGGCAACTCCGGGGAACCGCTGATAAATAGCACGGGCGCCGTGCTTGGGGTCAACAGTTTTCGGAGTAATTCGGCCCAAGCCCTTTCCCTTGCCGTCTCAGTCGATGAGGTCCGGGACTTCCTGAGCCGCGAAGGTAATCGTCCCGTGACGAATTTGGCCGCTCCGACGAGCAAGGCCGGATCTGCGCCGGTATGCGAGGGCAAGGAGGTCTACCAGGGGCGAACGATGGCCAACGACGGCCTGGTAGTTGCGTTTGACATGAGGTGCACGGGACACGTCGATCTTGAAATCGTCATTCCGGACGATCAGACGAAACCGACGCTGTTACGGGCAGACCGCAACCTCGACGGCAAGCCCGATGTGCTGATGCTTGATTTGCAGCGGCGCGGCCAGTGGGACGTGTCTTTCTGGGACAGTAATTTCGACGGCACTTGGGGGCTGGTCGGTCATCACCCCGACGGCAACATAGCGCCATCCTTTTTTGAAAGCGCAGATACGTATCGCGCCCCTATAGCCAGTAATTAGCCTCCGTGCTCGCGGAAACAATGGACGAGGCTAAGCGCGCTTCTGTCCGCCATCGCGTATCGGCGTTTACACTTTCCTGTTCGTCAGGCCAGCGCTTTGCTTCCAGCTTCCTCCAGACTCGCAGTCGCCTGCGAAACCCTTGCCTTCGGCTAACACTTCCCCTTGCCAGGTGTGTAGAGGACTTTCACCTCCAATTAGGTGCGCCCTGCCGGGCGCACAAAAAAACGGATGCACCCGCTAGGCGGGTGCATCCGTCACTCATCGGCACCTTCGGCGCCTTAGGCCGCGGCAATATTCTCCGGCGAAAGCGGCAATTGCCGCACTCGCTTGCCGGTTGCCGCAAAGATCGCATTGGCCACTGCTGCAGCAATCAACGAAGTGGAGGGTTCGCCCAGGCCACCAGGCTTTTCGTTACTGCTGACAAAGATCGTCTGGATCTCAGGCGAGGTGTTCATGCGCACCATCTTGTACTGGCCAAAGTTCTTTTGCACAACGCGGCCGTCCACGACATTAATCTCCCCGTACAGCGCCGCGGTCAGACCGAAAATGATGCCTCCTTCCATCTGCTGATCGGCGATATTTGGATTAACGACGCGACCTGCATCCACCGCTACGGTCACTTTGTGCACGACCGGGGTGTATCCCTTCATCGAGACTTCCGCAACCTCCGCAAGGTACGTGTCGTAGCCCTCCATCAACGCTATGCCGTGGAAATGTCCCTCGGGCAAGGCTTTGCCCCAACCCGCCTTTTCGGCCGCAAGCTTCAAGACGTTTGCAAATCGGGGCTTGTCCTTCAACATTGCCATGCGGTACTCGTAGGGGTTCTTGCCCGCGGCCGCAGCCAGCTCATCGACGAAAGATTCGTTCGCGAAGTTGTTTAGCGCGTGACTGACTGAACGCCAATACCCAACACGCAAGCCGGTGTCGTGCTTGACCGTGTCGTATTTGACCGCTGGAATGTTGTAAGGAAGGATCGCAGCCTCAGCCATGAACGGGTCGGGCGTCGCGGCGGGCAGGCCAAACGCACGCGCGGTAACGGACTGCGACTTCATGCGGAAGGTGAATCCCGTCGGCATGCCGTCGGGCCCCAATCCCGCTGCCAGATCATGCACCGACTGCGGCCGATAAAAGTCGTGGGTCATATCGTCTTCGCGCGTCCAGATCAACTTGACCGGCTTGCCGACGGCTTTGGAAATTTGTGCCGCCTGTACCAGGTAGTCAAAATCGATACGGCGCCCAAAGCCTCCGCCGAGGAACGTCGTCTCCAGCGTGATGCTCTCCGGGGGAATGTTCAGTGCCTTAGAAACTGCCGCGACCGAGCCATCCTGGTATTGGATGGGGCCGATGAGTTCCATCTTGCCGTCATGCCAGTGGGCGGTAAAGTTCATCGGCTCCATTGGCGAGTGCGACAACAGCGGCTGCACATACTGCGCGCGCACCACTTTCGCAGCAGCCTTGATCGCGGCCTCGGCCTCGCCTACCGACTTGATGGTTGCGGGCGTGTCCGCCGGCGTGTCGGCAGCCTTGATACCCTCAATCATTGCCTTGTCGTTGAGCATCGCACCGGGTCCTTCGTCCCACTGAACGGACAGCGCCTCGCGCGCGGTCTTCGCGCGCCAGAATGTGTCCGCCACAACGGCTACTCCATCGGGTATCTGAACGACATCGATCACACCAGGCATGACCTTGGCTGCCGTCGCATCAAAGCTCTTGACCTTCCCTCCAATCACGGGACACTGCTCAAGGGACGCGTAAACCATCCCCGGCAGCTTGACGTCGATACCAAAGACAGCCTTTCCGTTGCACTTTACCGGCGTGTCCAGGCGCTTGAGGCTTTTACCGATGACAACCCAATCCTTCGGATCCTTCAAGGCCACGTTCGTGGGCACCGGCATTTGCGAGGCCGCAGCCGCAAGCTGACCGTAGGTCGCCTTCTTTCCGCCCGGACCGGTCACGACTCCGTCCTTCGCCTTCAACGTGGACGCGTCCACGTTCCACTTCTTCGCAGCAGCCGCCAACAACATTTCTCGCACTTGGGCGCCGCCGACGCGCAACTTCTCCCATCCATCGCGAACGGACGTCGAACCCCCGGTGAGCTGCGCGCCTCCGAGCATCGCGTTGCCATAGAGCTTGGCATCGGGCGGCGCGATCCGAACCTTGATTTTGGACAGGTCAACGTTCAGTTCCTCGGCAATGAGCATCGGGCCAGAGGTGTAGGGGCCCTGCCCCATTTCCGAGCGCGCCGAAATGAGCGTGATCGTATTGTCTTCACCTATGTGCACCCAGGCATTGGGGTGATACGTTTCGCTGGCCGCCTTCGCCTCTACAGCGGAACCAGGCAAATAAAGTCCCAGCAGCAATCCGCCACTTGCTGCGGCCGAGGCTTGCAGAAATGTGCGGCGGGAAGTCGACTCGATATTCTTGCTCTCGTCCATGATCGCCTCCTTAAGCCTTGCGCATTTCAGCAGCGGCCGTCTTGATGGCGGCGCGGATACGGCTGTAGGTACCACAGCGACAGATGTTGCCTCTCATTGCCGCGTCGATGTCGGCGTCGCTTGGGTTCTTGTTCTTGTCAAGCAGCGCCAATGCGCTCATTAACTGACCCGATTGGCAGTAGCCGCACTGGGGCACGTCGTGCGCAATCCAGGCTTTCTGCAACGGGTGATTGTTGTCCGCCGACAGACCCTCGATCGTCTTCACACGCCGACCTTCGACTTCCGAGACCGCCGTTTGGCACGAACGAACAGCTACGCCATCCAAATGCACAGTGCAAGCTCCGCAGAACTTTTCACCGCATCCGAATTTCGTGCCAACCATCCCCAGGTTGTCCCGTAGCGCCCAAAGCAATGGTGTATCGGGCTCGGCATCTACCTCCACCGGTTTCCCGTTCAGAACAAAACGTGTCGCCATCTTTTTTCTCCTTCTGACATGTAGATCTGATGTGAAATGCCAACTTCCCAACACGAAATGCAAACTATAATTATTAATTCGTCTGGACCCGAAGTCTATCTGCCGGCCGCGTCCAAATGGACACAAATGCCGTTTGCTAGTCTATTTCGGCGACAGAAGGATGGCCACAAAAAAAGAAGAAGGAGCGCTTTTGCTGCATTGCGCCATCAACCATTCATTTTGTCGTTCCCCGTTCCCGTACAAATCCCGGGGCTGCGGTCAATCCCAAGGACGGCGACCCGCGGCCTTTTTGTGCCCTGGAAGACCAATCGTGCCCTCAGGCGAACCATGCCGCCGGATGGGGATTAAAAAGCACGACGTGCGGGGCCTGTTCATAAAACCCTTCGGTCAACCCCAATGCGTTGGCGCGAGCTGCTCGGACCTCTCGTGCAACCACAGCACTAAAGTGGAAATTCCCATCGCCTCGGGTCAACTTGTTCCTGCTAGTAGCGGACCGCATAATGATTGACGGGGGAAACATTATTGGGTCTTGTGCGAACCACGTGCCGCTGGCGGGCGGCGGGGCCGCAACGTGTATCCCCCTTGGACTGGTTCGATTTTTTTAATCTCGGCGCGAGGTTTTATGTGTATTCGGTATGTGCGACTGGCCTTGTTCGCTTCTGTGGCCGTCTCTTTGCAATTTCTCATTTGTGCAGACGCATCGGCTGCGGAAGTCGAAAAAATGGTCGCTGTCTGCGCCGACTGTCACGG
>CAZSOI010000402.1:0-4867 GCA_964608115.1 uncultured Burkholderiaceae bacterium
TGGTGCCGCTGCGGGTGCTGCGGGCTCACCATACTCTGCGGGCGGGCTGTATGGATAGTAATAACCCGGGTACGGATAGTAGTAGCCCGGATAAGGGTAGTACAGCCAGGGATTAGCGAGATATTCTGCCTCAAGTCCCAGTCCTAGACCTAAGCCCAGACCCCATCCCCACCAGCCCGGCCCACCACCGTGCCAAGGGCCCTCGGGCCGCCCGACAGGACGCACGTCCGCATGACCGGCGCCAAATCCATGGCCAGTCGTAGGCGCAACATTTGCTGCCGACGCGATGCTGGTAGCGCCGAGTAGCACGCAAAATAAAACTTCGCTTTGGAACAGACGCTGATTCATGTTTCTCACCTTGCTATAGACGCCCGCAATGAACCGATCCGGACGTCGATGATGCGCACACTGCACGCGCGCAATAAGAGTAGCGCGCACTTGTAGTTCCGTACTCATTGTGGTTCGCCCATTTCCTCCATCGAGCTCGTCATCCGGTGGTGAACATCATGCCAGTACAGATCAAAGATCGTCTTCTGATTGGTATCGAGCTGGCCATAAAACGCGTTGGTGCGCGCCTGCGCTGCTTCGAGCTGCGATAAATGATCCTGCATGCGCTTGATTTCCGCGCGAATGCGTTCGACTCCTCGCTGCATGCGCTCTGGCGTAGTGCCTTGATCCCATGATTTCATTGCACTTGCGATCTGCTCCTGGCGATCCTTCATGCGCACGATCTGGCTGCGCGCATCGGTCATAACGCCATTTGACCAGGTGTCCCACGCCGCCGTCTGAGCTGAAGTCAGATTCAATTTGACCTTTAGCTCGGCTAGCGTCCGTTGCGTATGTTCGAACCAATTAAATTTAGGGCCCGGCGCGCCCATCATCGGCGCAGGTGACGGCGGCGGCGCAGGCGGTTCTGCGGCAAGCACACCAAGGCCAGGAATCAGCACTGCCACGATAGCGCCTAGAGCGCGTGTGACGGAGAAGAATTTTTTCATCAGTAGCTCCAATTGGTATTGCAAGAAAAACTTCTAAAGCAAGTCGCTAGCTTCGAGCTTGATCCGGACTTTTGTATCGCCGGGTGCGCCGATTGCCCAGCGGGTCACTTCTTTTGCGGTTCTTTGTCAGTTTGCGCTGGCCCCTTATTTGCGGCGAGCGCCTTTTCCGCTGCCTCCTTGGTCGCAGTCCAGGCGTCCTGCGCGGCCCGCTCTGCCGCTGCGGCAGCCTTCTGCGCGACCTCCTTGCCGGATTTGGTCGCTTCTTCGGCAGCAATTTCGGCTTTGCGAGCCGCCTCCGCGGTGGCCTTCGCCGCGTTGCCTGCGGCTTCGGCGGCCTGCTCGGCAAGCGCTCTCGTTTCTGCACCAGCCTTCTTTGCGGCCTCCGCGCTCGCCTGCTGAGCCCGCTTCGCCGCTTCGTTTGCCTCACGCGCCGCCCCGCGGGCTGCTTCGGCCGCATCTTTCGTCGCCTGCCTAACGGCTTCCCGAGTCTTTTGCACAGCCAGCTTCGCCGAGTCGGCCGCGCGCTGCGCGGCCTCTGCAGCCTCTTGCGCCTTGCTTTGTGGTGTCGATGCGCTCTTCTCTTGTGCCTTGCCCGCCTCGTTCTCGGCCAAAGCTGTGGTGGCATACAAGCCAACGCCGAAAAACACGGCTGCAATCGCTACCGAACAAGATTTTCGTTGCAACGTTTCTCCTTTCGCACGCGGTTCCGTTTGACCGGCGCTTGCCACTTCACATCAAACGAACAGCGACTACTTATAAATAATGTCCGAGCGACGATTTTCCGCCCACGCGGCTTCGTTGTGTCCCGGGTTTCTGGGTTTTTCCTTGCCCAAACTGATGGCGTCCACGCGAGACGAAGGGACCCCAAGCAGTTTTAGACGCGCTCGCACTGCCTCCGCGCGTCGCTGACCCAGTGCCAGGTTGTATTCATGGCTGCCGCGCTCGTCGCAATTACCTTCAATGCGAACCGTGCGTGCAGTGTGGCTGACCAAGTAATTGCCGTGCGCCTCGATAATCGGCACGTCGGACTCGTGAATCAGCGATTTGTCGAAATCAAAATACACACTGCGACGCGCCAAGATGCTATTGGGATCATTGAGCGGGTCCATGGGAACCGGTGGTGGGGCTTCCACGGCTCGTGGTGCTTCGGGCGCAGGCGGTGGGGCCGGCGGCGGTGCAGGCGCAGCCGGTTGCGCCTGCGGTTCGGCAGCGGGTTTTTGCTCGGTAGGAGTACTGCTGCAACCGGCCACCACAATGCCCATAGCGGCAGCCAAGACTAAAATGCGATCGATCTTCATGATCAAGAATCCTTTAAATGACTTCTGCGTTCACTGTGGACTACCTGCTAAGTTCTATAGGAATGTTGCCCACATACCCAAAACCGCGTCAAATCTGCATACGTCTAACCTATCCCAGCGACCATCGCGGATTTTGCTCTTTCCTTTCGCTTAGTTCGCGTCATCCTTTGACCGCGACCGGACAACATGATGGATACCACAAATACGTCGTCCGCTGATCTGATGGCAACTTAAATTTTCATGCTACGCCGCTTGGCGGACCGCGGTGTGCAACAGGCCTAATGGTCGTGGATCCGTCAGATTCGGCAGCGCATCCAGGTTAGTCCCTTGCGGCCTAGCAGAATCTGAGCCTTGCGTGGGGCTTTCGCAAACGCTTGAGGCGAAGCAATCGATTGGGGGCGAATAAGCGCACCTCAACCTTGCCGAGCACAGTACTAGCGTCATCGCCCTGAAAAAGCTCAATGTTTGATCTGCGCCAAAACTTTGGAGGCAAACTCTGGGGCACAAAAGCAATCTTGCCCCTATCATCCACGCGGTCAGTTTGTTGCTAACAAGGCTTTGGGGCGCCTTGAGTCGTACCTGGACCCCTGGAGCTAAGTTTGCTGGGTACGGCCCAAGAGCGCGCATTGCCAGATTGTTTCTCGCTGCGTCAGCTCTACGCGGCAACTCTCATATTTTTGTGAGGCCCCGATGGCTTATCTTGACACCGGCCGTTTGTCGCAGATTGCTGAGGATTCGGCTGACTTCCTGAAACAAAAACCGTTTCCCTGGTTAAGTCTTCAGGGGGTGATTCAGGAAGAGGGATTTGAGCGTTTGTGCTCCGAACTACCAAAATCCGAGCTCTTTGTGCCGCAGTTCGGGTTGGCGCGTTCTTACGGTCAGCAAAGCCATGACCGCTATGCCTTGCAGTATCACCCAAAACTGGACGCGGAACTGGCACCGTCGTGGCGAGAATTCATCGGGGAACTGCAGTCGGAGCCATACCTGAATTTTGTACGTCGCACCTGGGGAATTGAGCCCCATGAACGCTTTGTGCTTTCGATGCACTGGCACCACGCGCCCGCGGGCGCGTCTGTATCTCCGCATACCGATGCGCGCCGAAAAATTGGATCGCACATTTTTTATTTCAATACCGAGAAGGATTGGGATCCGAGCTGGGGTGGCCAGACGCTGGTACTTGATGACGGCGGGCAGCTCTCGGCGCATGCTGCACCGGATGTCAACGCCCTGCGCGAGGTCGCCGCCTCGACCATTCTTGGCAACCAGAGCTTTATCTTCAAGCGCACCGAGCACTCATGGCATGCGGTCAAGCCCATCACTTGTCCTCCAGATCGGCTGCGCAAAGTGTTCATCGTGGTTGTCAACAAGGTAAATCTGCAGGTGCTTTGGAGGCGATTTCGCGGCAAGGACCCGGACGGCTACCTGCTCTAAGTCAGGAGCAAGCGTCTCGGGACTCAAGCGCCCGAATCTTCACCTCCTCGTGTGGCGTGCAAACGCGCGATGCTTTGCACGACTCGGCTTACTTCATCATCTGGAAGTGGCGGTCGGCAACGGGCCTGATTCCAGGTGAGCATTAGATCCAGAACGATTTCAGGGTCCACTCCGTGCCATAGCAGATGTCCGGTGAACGAGGCCAAAACGGAATTGCGCTGTCCTTCGGGGACTCCCTCCCGGACGATGCGTCGCCAGTGCTTAAGACTATGACCTGCTTGGCCAGATGCGCGCGTTGCTTCTAGGAACCATTCGGGCAACGGCTCGGGTGACAGATCCTGCGGTGCTTGGCCGGGCAGCCATTGGTATCGTTCTCCGCTGGGGTGGATCGAGGGAGGAGCCACGACATAGCCGCCGTCGCTGCGCAGATCAATGCCGGGACGGATCCCTACCCGGTTATGCAGCCGTATCGATGGATAGGCGAAATACAGGTGCCGACCGCCGCCGCCGGTATGCACTTCGAGCGTACGAGGCAAGAGGCCTTGCAAGCGCTGCATTTGCTCCAAACTTTGCGTGCCGCCGTGTTGCGGATCCACATCGACGACCACAATCCGTGAAATGTACCCTGTCACTATGCCGACGTTGGCGTCGGGCCACTTGCGAAACCAGGACGTGATTTCGCTCGTCGAAGCAATACGCTGCTGAAATTCAAGCCAAGGCAACAGGGGACGTTTGCCGCGCGCCTCAACGGGAATGACTGACCAACCGCTCGCGGCGTACGAGATCGCTGCGGCCGGGACGTTGTCGGCGTCTTTCGCTTTAGGGCGATAACGCAACCGTTGGTCGTCGGAAGGTTTATGCATTTGCCCACCTAAGCCCTGACACTTAGTTAGTGGCTATGCAAGATTACGACGAGCTGCATCCAGCGAATCACGCCCTGACGTCCTTTCGCCTAGCGGCTCTAAGCGATGCAAGGGCAGACCAAAAACACGCACCGGCGCACGCAATTGACCACGCTTGCTCCCCCAAACGCCGGCAGGCAAATCTGCCCGGACGTGCAAACGTACATGGGACCAGGCTCGTCCGTCACCGGCCCTAAGACGGTACAGTGGCAGTGCGGATTTGCGCTTACGGACGGCCTTT
>CAZSOI010000403.1:0-2937 GCA_964608115.1 uncultured Burkholderiaceae bacterium
GGCATGCGAAAGAGCCGCAGACCTTCCCGACGTGGCACGATTTCTGGAAGGCTATCGACGTGACGCGTCCGAATGAACGCCTCTGTCAAGCCCTGCCTGCAACCGCGTGATAAACCCACAACACTATGATTGCTCCGATAATGGATACGATGATGCTGCCGATATTAACGCCGGTTACGCCTGGGCCACCTAAGATCAAGGAGTAGAGGTACCCGCCAACAAGGGCACCGACAATACCCAACGCAATGTCGAGAAAGAAACCTTGGCCCTGTCCTCCGTATATTTTGCTCGCGACGAATCCTGCAATGAGGCCTAAAACGATCCAGCCAATGATGGACATTTGGTTCTCTCCGGTTTGCTAGGATTTCGAAGGGAAGTCTCCTTCACTGGTATTATAGTCACCCAATGCTGATTTCAGGAAAGCGACCAGTGTTTATTCTTCCAACGAAAGGCGATCACAAATGTAAGCCCCATCGCGAACACCACGCAAGCTTCGAGCAAATCTTTACTGCTTAGTGGATCATGCCATAGATGCATAGCTAACCCAGAATTACCGGCCAAGCAAAATACCACCCTGCGAAATACCACCCCCGCAAAGTACGCCCCTCATCTGGACCAAGGCAACCGAAAGCGTCGGACACCAGTTTCTGCGGATTCCACGTGATCGACAGCAGGTACGTCAGATTCCACGTCAGCCGTCCACAAGCGAAGCTAATAACGATTACGCGAAGGTGCCCGCGAAGCGGTCGCCAACTCAGAAATGAAAGAGGCCGCCAACTGAGGTGGCCTCTTCGAGGGGCTTAAGGACAGTTATGATGTCTTCCGCTGTCACAAGCAAACGTGGTGTCGCTGCAAGCGTCTGCTTTAGTTTCGAAGCAAAGCCCGCTCTTTCCATAACCATGCGGACACAGTTGGTCCGCCGGGATTACATAACAATCACTGTTATTGCGAGACGACGGTATGCAAAGCGACCATTGGCATTCTTGGGCCACAATAATTCTCTTTGAGTAGTTTACGGCTTCTGCTTTAGCCCCTACGCAAGGCAACGCAACAGCGACTGCAGCAACACATGCCGTGCTTATTTTCATGTGATTTGCGCCTCCAAGGGATTTTGATCACGCATGATATTTCAAGCAAATTCAATTTGGACACTTAGTTCTGCTAATTGGGACACAGGACCCGGAAATTGGGACAGTACCCGACCTCGAACATTCGACGAACGCAGAATACCTCGTGAAAGCCACCGGGGCATCGCCTTGCCTCATCGCGCGTGAGCCAACTTTGCCGCTGATCGCCGTCCTGGCTCTTCCTCGAAATAGACGTAGGCGAGCGCCTGCCCCGCGCTGTCCTTCGCGACAAAGCACGAGCCTAAATCTTCAACGGTCCACGGCGGAGGGAAGCGGCGCGAAGCGATCAATGCTTTACTTTCCGAAGACCCCGAGCGCCTGCGCGCCGAGATAGAGCGCCGTAAGTACGCCGATAAAAGTGAGGAATCGCATCAGCCACCGAGCGCTGGCTCGAAGGATCAATGCAACCGATACGCCGCCGACTACAGGCACGGCCAGTTTTTCGATTAAGTCGGTACCAAACTCCATCGTTACCCCCGCGCTTTGCCGTTGCGGGATCAATCTCCGAATCAATGATCGGAATTATAGGAAGGAAGCGACGTTCGGGCATTAACCAATACTTAGAGATTAAGATGCGTTCTCAGAAAAATCTGCTAAAGTGTTGTCAATACGACGAGATGAGTGCTTCGGGGATGCATTCGTAAGTCTCTCTCAGTCTCTCACATGGCAGTGTCACGAGCGCTCGCTGGTGTCGGCGGGCGCTCGACCATTCAACGTTCATCACAAAGCGCCCAACCAAGCGGATCACTATGTCTAATATTCCACCGATACCATTCGACTGCTCTAACTGCGGAGCACAATACAAAGTCGTCCGCGTTGAGGCTCCGCCAGGGCCGACAACTGATCGCGAAATAACCTGCCTCAATTGCAGTTGCCCGCTAAGCGGCCGCGAGGGTGCCTTTCTTCTCAAATACTTCTTGGTTTCGCGATTAAGACGGGGAATTGTCGCACGGTCTTCACGAAAAATTATCAAGATGTAGCGGCTACCCCTTCTTCCCCAGAATTTACCGGCCCCAACCAAGGGAAGTGTTGGGGCTATTTCTTTTGGCCGGAGCGCCCCGTGAAGACAATTTCACTCAGTGAGTGTGTGCAGTGTGGTGCCGAAATCATCGCCCCGACATGGGCAGAGCACCTGTCAGATCATTGTGTTCGGAACGTGTGGTCCTGCGAGGCCTGCGGATACCAGTTCGACGACACGATCTATCTATCTTCGCGGAAATTGCCGACTAGGCCTTGAGCAATAGCTCTGGCAGCTTCGCCACGTTGACCGCAATCCTTCGCGCCTCATCCTTCGTGAGCAGGTTGGCCGCTGGATCGCCTTGTTCGGCACTGTCGCGCGATCAGCTCGCCTCGCGCCACGTGGTCGCGGGTAGCAGTCGCTCTAGCGCTCCGTCGTGCAATCGAACGGGATCGCGCTCGCCTTCCATCGCTATTCGCAACACAGAGCGTGCCAGCTCGTCAGGTTTCACGGTCCTATTGCCGACTAACTTGAGCGTCAGCCACGCTTCGTCGAAAGCCGTCTCTATAAGCACCAGGGTCTGAGGATCGAACGAGCTGTCGTGGAAGCTGCGCATTGCCGCACCCTCCAACTTTCCTTGCGTGATTCGTTCGCAAAACTTCAGCGCAAACTTTGCCAAGTTTGTGACCCCTCGCTGGACGATCCCGCGACCGACTGACGCAATAGCTCTGGCAACTTCGCCACGTTGACCGTAATCCGCCGCGCCGCGTCAGTGGGCACTGATTGAAGATCGTTGAAAGTCACGCCGAAGGGTGCATACTTGCTTTATGGGGAAGACGGCCACTCTATTAT
>CAZSOI010000404.1:0-3193 GCA_964608115.1 uncultured Burkholderiaceae bacterium
CAGCTTGAGCGATGCGGCCGCCTCGATGACTGCAAGATGGCGTCCGGAGTACTCAAGAATCATGGCTTCGTGCACCATCGTGAGCTCGAGATGCGTCGCGGGATTGTCCACTGGGATGCGGGCGTTCTCGGCGATCGCAACCATCACCAGCCCGACGAGCGCCATCGCCAGCGACACCCGCAAGCCCACCTCGGGACCCTGTATGAAGGACGCCACGGAAGACAGCTGCGTCGATCCCGCGACCAGTGACAACGTAAAGACAACCATTAGCAGCGCGGGCTCGGCGAGCGATGCAATCATCATTTCCCGGCTTGACCCGATCCCGCCGAAGCTCGTGCCTACATCGAGACCTGCCAGGGCAAGCATGAATCTCGCGCTACCCAGCAGCGCAACTATGGCGATAAAGTCCGCGGCCCCACTTAACACCAGACCAGTGGCGAACGTGGGCACTAGGGCTACCGCTATCCAGGTAGTTGCGAAGATTATGTAAGGCGCGACTCGGAAGATCCACGAGGCGTTTTCGGCCAAGACGACTTCCTTGCGTAGCAGCTTGAGCAGATCGCGATACGGCTGGATGATCTGTGGGCCGCGCCGACGCACCAGATGTGCCTTGATTTTGCGAACGTAGCCCGTGAGCAGTGGCGCGATCAGCAAAACCAGCAGAAGCTGGGCAAGCTGAACCAATGCATCGACCATCACTGCCATATCGCGAGTATTACTAGGAGCATCACCAACGCCGCCGCGACTAACGTTAGGTAGCCGCGAATCGTCATGAATTGAAACCGATTGAGGCTGTCGGCCGTGATACTGACAATTCGGTCGATGGGCGCGTATAGGGCATCCCATACGAGGTCCCGAAGATGCACGTGCATTCGCGCCGGTGCGGTATCTCCCGGATCGGGCATGTCGATTTCCTCGCGCGCCTGAAAAACGACGCTTCCGAATACTCGTCGAATCGGTTGCGCAAAACTGCCGGCGGTGTATTGCGTCGCAGGGGACGGATCCGGATATCCGCAATCCCAGGGCGCAGAGCGCCGAACCGCGTGCGATGCCCAGCGATGGATGATATACGCGGCAAGAACCGACGCGAGTGCAACGAGGATGAACAACACAAAACCGTTGTACGAACTGCGCACTTCAGCGATCGGAACTATCGTGAACCACCCCGTCGCCGTCTGCGGGGGAAGCTGCGCCCCCACGGCCGCTTGTACGGCTGGCCCAAGCGCGTCGATCACATAGCCCGGCAGGATTCCTGCCGCAAGGCACAGAATAACGAATACCGCCATCGCGATAAGCGAAAAAGCGTCGGTCTCGTGCGCATCTCGCGCGACGCTCGAACGGGGTCGACCCAGAAAGCTCATCCCAAACGCCTTGACAAAGCATGTAGCGGCCAGCGCGGCAGAAAGCGCAAGCAATGCACCAACGGCTGGGGTCAGGAATTTCAGTATCCATTGCGGCAGTTGAGGACTCAACAAGATCGCCTGAAATGTGAGCCATTCGGATACAAACCCGTTAAACGGAGGCAGAGCGGAGATGGCTGCCGAGCCAATGAGGAAGGCAAAGGCAGTGAGGGGCATGGTATGCACAAGGCCGCCGAGGCGCTCCATGTCGCGCTCACCGGTCGCAGTCAAAACGGCGCCGGAACCGAAGAACAGAAGGCTCTTGAATACCGAGTGATTGAACACGTGAAATATCGCCGCCGTCATCGCCAGCGCTGCGGGCGCCGCCATACTGTTCGCGCGGAAAGCCAGCGCAAGACCCAAACCGATGAAAATGATCCCGATGTTCTCGACCGTGTGGTACGCGAGCAGTCGCTTCAGATCGTGTTCCATCAGCGCCTGTAGCACGCCGAGGGCGGCTGTGATACCGCCGAAAAGGAGCACGACCGCGCCCCACCACCACGCGGGCAACCCTGACAGGTCGAACACGATGCGGATGAACCCGTAGACCGCGACCTTGGTCATGACCCCGCTCATCAGTGCCGAGATGTGACTGGGCGCAGCCGGATGCGCAAGCGGCAGCCAGACGTGCAACGGCACCAGACCTGACTTGGATCCGGCCCCTAGCAACGCGAGGGCGAGAACCGCTGCACTGACAGTGGCAGACGCCGGATTGGCGCGGATTGCATCAAAGGCGTATCCACCCCCGGACCCTGCAAGCAAACCGAAGCTAAGCAGCAGCGACACCGTGCCCACACTGGCCATCAAAAGATAAATGTATCCTGCTCTCGCGTTGCCGCTCTCACGGTGGTGCGCCATCACAAGTGCCCATGAACTGAGTGACATGAATTCCCAGCTCAGCAAAAACGTAAATGCATCATCGGCCAGCACGACGAGATTCATGCCGGCAAGAAAGGCGGGGAAAAAGGGCAGCACTCGACGCGGTTCCTTTTCGTGCCGTCCGTAACCGAGGCCGTACAGACTGGCCATGGCACTACCAAGATTGACCACGACTAGAAAAGCCGCCGCTAGAGAATCAAGCCGGACGCGTGCGCCCAGCCACGGCAGACCGATGGGGAGATGCAACGTTTGGGCTTGCGTCGGAGCTGCCAAAAGAGACCAGATCGCGGTCCCTAAGGCGATCACCGAGATGCCGAGCGCAGCCGCGTACGTAAATGGAGTCGCTTTTTTCGAACGCGCGACCAGTGCCACCGGTGCAGACGCGAGATGCGCAGCGACACACCACAGAAGGACTTCCAGCGCCACTTAGTGTTGCCTCATCCGCGTGCCGCACGGTCAAGATAGGACGACGTACCGAGGCTGCGCGGAGCGGTTTCAGATGTATCCCCTCGCCTACCTTTGTCGCCGACGGCGCGTTCAGCAATCAGGTCGACGCGCACCACCTCAACCGCCCGAAGAAGTTTCGTAACCGGATCGACCTTGCCGTGAACCATGCGTTCGCTTGCTTCTGTTTTCTGAACTATGGGCAGCGACGACCTGCAAATCTCGACAAGCGTCCGCTGCTCTATGGCGACGAGCCTCCAAGCGGCTTCGAGCTTTACGACAGCAAGTACTGTCAGCAAATCGATACGAATTTAAACAGAACGAGGACTATGATAGTTTGATTGGGAAGTGCGAGAAAGACAAGGAACTTTTGAGCGCGCCCCGGTGGTGCGTTTTCCCTTCTTAATCTGAACCACCAGGCTATGCTCGCGTGTCCAAACGGGACCCTGCGGGACGCCTTGAAGGTTTTT
>CAZSOI010000405.1:0-2968 GCA_964608115.1 uncultured Burkholderiaceae bacterium
AGCTGCTGCGACACGCGTTGTCTACCGGTATTTTCGCCGCGCGTAACGTCATTTTGATAGCTGAAAAGACCAGACTTCCAGGGTCACGCCAAATTTTGGAGCTGAAGCAATGCGGTTACACGCCGATCAAAACGTTAGAAATTGCTGACGAGGAGCTCAGTAAAAATAATCTGTCTGCGCATTTACGCGCGATAGTGAATAACGCGGTCAACGTTGCAAAGACCGATTCATCCGCGGAGATATTTCTGTTGCTGGGATGGGAGCACAGCCGTGCCATTAAGAGCATCTCCAACATGTTAAGATCTGTTCCGATCCCTGTATATCTTTTGCCCGACGACAATATCACTCGTTATCTTGATCGGTCTATGGTGACTGTGGGTACGACGTGGGCTGCGGAAATACAACGCTCACCGCTAACGAAGACCGAGCAGTTCATCAAGCGTTGTTTCGACTTTGTCGGAGCTAGCTTGGCTTTGCTGTCGTTTTCGCCGCTTATGCTAATAACAGCTCTTTTGATCAAGCTAGATTCGTCCGGACCAGTTCTATTCCGTCAGACTCGCGATGGCTTCAATGGCCGCAGGTTCCAGATCCTCAAGTTCCGGACCATGAATGTACTAGAGGATGGTGCAGTAATTCGCCAGGCAACGCGTGCTGATCCACGCGTAACCCGGATTGGACGCTTGTTGCGGCGCACCAGCGTGGACGAGCTTCCACAGCTGTTCAACGTGCTGAGCGGTAGTATGTCGCTAATCGGGCCGCGGCCGCACGCCATTGCTCACAACAATGAATACGAACAGACCATCGCCAATTACGCATTCCGCCACCACGTCAAGCCGGGAATCACGGGCTGGGCACAGGTCCATCAGCTTCGGGGCGAAACGCCGAATACCAAGCAAATGGCAAAGCGCGTCGAATATGATCTGTGGTACATTGATAACTGGAGCCTGTGGTTGGATTTCAAGATACTGCTTCGCACATTGTTCGCGGTCCTTCAGTCGGGCGCCTATTGAAGTTCTGTGGAATGTACGGCCGGGCCCGAACCGATTTGCTTGACCCCAAAGGAGTCAAAGCAAACACTTCTGGCGGCGCCTAGAATCTTTCGCACATTTTCCTGAGCTGAGCGGCACCTAGCACCGGCTTAGGCGGTGATGGCACATCCATCTGCTGGTCCTTCAGCAGCTCGATATTGACACAGCGTTTGGTCGACCGCGCAGTGGCGCCGATGTGGCGTAGCTGGCCGCGGCAAGATTGAGGACCGACTGCCCGTCGGCGAAACGAACCAACGACGCAGGTGCGCCGCCCGATCTCGCGCAGGATGCGCTCGACTGGATTGTTCGTTCGAATCTGACGCAATGCTCCTCCGGAAAGGCGTGGTAGGTGAAAGCGCTTGACCGCAACCGGCAGATCAGAGAAGCGGACGTTCGCAGAACCCGCCGTCGGGGCGACCGAGGAGTGGCGCGAGCTGGTCGGCGGCTACCTCGACGCCGCCTTGGCGACGGTCGGCGAGATGGGCCGGTCCTGTGGGGAAGAAATTCGGCGACGGCCTGATCCACGCTGTTCAGTTATTTGGAGGGATGCCGAGCGTGCGGCGCGCGCCGCGCGATCCAGCGCGCGCTCACCGAGCGCGAGCGGCAGGAGCGAGAGTTGGAAAAAGCCGAGCCTGAACGGCGCGCCTTCTATGAGCTGCCGCCGGCCGTGGAGTAAAATCTAGTTGGCGCCGGCAACACAGCGGTACTGGTCCTTGGGACAAGTCGGCGAGTGGCCCCTCAAATAACCCCGACAATCGGCGGCTGGGCACTCCTTCGAGCGACGGCCCCTGCGATGAATCGCTTGTGCGCGCGGACAAGCGGCGCCCGACCGCGTTTTGGCCGCCCGGTTCGGCGCGGTGGGGCCGCTCGGCATTTCGAGCCAGGCGGCTCTCGCCTGGCTCGCAGTGGCTCGCTGACATGGCGGCCGGCCGCAGGGGCGGCGGGGCGCCTCCCTCCCCCCGCAGCGCAGCAAGGCCGGGTTTGCGGTTATCCTCCGCCGCCCCACCCCGTGCTCACAGGCGTAGGTCAGCCGGGGCGATGGCCGCAACCGGAGCGCACATGCGTGCCGGCGCGCGCCGCCTACTTGCGACGACGGTCACATTGCTTTAATTTAATGCAAGGAGGACGGAGGATGTTATGTCACTAGCTCTCAAGGCCGTCTTGGTGGCACTCGTGCTGACTGGTGCTGCAACCACCGGTTATGTCTTTTATAGTGCCGCTCTCTCGCCCGACAATTGGGTCTATGAAGGAGGCAAGGCCACCAATTGGCACAATGGTGGTGTCCACGGCGCCCCCGCGCCGATAGCCGGCGCTAGCCTACCCGTTCTAGCTGTTGGCTACGGCGTCTATTGGTTGATCCGGCGCCGCCGCAAGGCTTAAATACGATTTCAAAAATTCAGCCCAAAAGGCCGCAGAGTTCCCCCGGCCATCGACACAGTCGATCAGTCATCGCCCCAAGATGACGTGCCTCTAGCTGCTTGCGTGCCAGTAAAACGTGCGGGACTTGCCGCTGGCCGCTACAAACCGCGAAGCTCGCCCCACGGAAGTCGCTCAGCATCGCAAGATGAATTCGCCGCAACGGCGATGACAGGTGGAATGTGCTCAATCAAGCCAAGCTTGCGAAGACACATAGACCAAAGGGTGCTAATCAGCGTTAATAAAACTGGCTGTTGCGGGTACACCCGGCCGCGAAAGACGACGAATAGGCGATCTGCCCCACTGGCGAGATGTTCGACGAGATCCCGGTCCGATCCATCGACCGCGAGTCTAGCGATTCGTAGCCGGCACGAAGCTGTGTTCGCCTCGATGATCGAAAAGAGGTTCACTCGTTGCTCGTTGACGACGAGACCAGAGTAGTTGCGCTCCAAGAACTCGGTAAGATCATTCCCAAAGTCATTGTAGTTGATGGACGGGATCGCGATCTTCCACGCGACGCTCAG
>CAZSOI010000406.1:0-6081 GCA_964608115.1 uncultured Burkholderiaceae bacterium
CGAGGGAAAGGCCTTTCACACGCGTTCGCGCGTGTTCGACGAAGACGAATGGGCGCAAATTTGCAGCGAGTTGCCGGCGCAAAGATAGATTGTGCAAGCGACGCGTGGCGTCGCGGACCTCACTTTCTCGGCGTGCTGGGCTGCGTCTCCAACAACCAGCTTGCGCAATTTGGTTCGTGACGCCAAAAAGCGATCGACTTATCGGGTGCAATTTGTCGACCGCGTTCGTTTGCAGCCGCCCAAACGGCGGCGCTCATTGCACAAGGTAATGCGCGATGGAAACCCACGCTGGCATGGCACTTACATAAATCCAACGCGCGACGAGTTGCCAAGACACCAGAATTGGCAAGCCGACCAGATAAACGGGGTGTATTTGACGCATTGCGACCCAATCGCGCGCGCATCCAGCGGCAATCAACGCATCGGCAACATACTTGGTGTTCACAGGCGCAGTCCAGGTCGGTAGCTGAGGAAATGCTGCCAAGCTCAGTACACACGTGGCCATAAGCATCAGCCTGCGGTGATATTCGGGCCGTCCACGCCACCAGACGGCAAGGCCAAACGTGATCGCGAAGGCCAGCATGTCGGAAATCGGACCGATCAGCGCAACCGAGCGGTCGGGGTCTCCCTGCGCAATGTGAAAGCGAGCCATCGCAATAGCCGTGGCAATGCCCGCAATCGGCAGCAGGGCGCCAATAACGGCGCCAAAAGAGCCAAGTTTGCGATGCCACGCGAGTCGGCTACGGTCGATCAGAGTCGTCTGCACGACAAATAACAAAACCCAGAGCCCCGAAAGTGCCACGTGAAAATGCAAAACCCATGGTCGCGGGGAAAAGGGATGCAGCAGATCGGAAGCAGCTCGCTTGGCAAAGGCGAGGGCAACGATCAGTGCAATGAAAACTGCGATTACCACATAAAAGTGCCGCACGAAGCGCACGGCAGTAGTGCGTAAGGACACTGCGGCGCGCACCTCGCTTGGAAACGAAGACAATTGACCTCCTTGTACCTTTGCGAAGTCAAATCACAGAAGCGACGCGGCAATAACCCTGCTGTCGTCGCCAGAATTCGTGCGAACCGAAATGCTTGCAGCCGCGCGCTTGGCAACCAAGGCCGTGCGCGATAAGGCTTGCACGTTGCTCGCATGTCCTTGCTAACGCAATGATAAATCCACACACACGAAGCGCAAAGGCAATGAAAATTCCGGCGCACTGAGCGAAGCGTTGCAAATGCCGACCGCGTCCGATCGCGATCGACTGCGATGCCGAAGGCGCCAAGCAGCTCACCCGTTGCCATGACGCGCTTGCGCAACTAAGACGTCTGCAACCTTCTTTCTGCTTACCCCCACATTATCGGGTTACGCCCACATAACGGGATCGGCCCGCACGCGTTTGGGAGCGTCTTTTTGCCAATCAGGGGATGCGCTCTAGTTTTCGCGTCTTGCCTCAGTTTGCATAGGTGATCGACCTTTTGCGTTTCATCCGGTCAACGGATGCCCCCGGCCACGTTCATGTGACGAAGCGATGCCCATACGTCGGATTGGATCCAGTGCGTTGTCGCAATAAGGTGCGCACATTCCGAATTCCTGTTCGCGCTGGCATTGGCGAGAATGGTTACTTGGGGATGCCGGCGCCGAGGAGATGGCATGGACACCATCAACGTGTACCGGTTGGGCGGATCAAATCGCCGCGTGAGCGGCGGCCCCGGTGGCTGGCTCTGGGCGATTGGGGCCATTCTCGCACTGTGTTTTCCGTTACGTGCGCAGGGCGCGGGCGCTGTTGACCCTGGGGTGCGAGGCGGATCCGCCGGCGCGGGTTTCGCATTAAACGGACTGATCGCAGATGAGACTGCGTTCTTTAATGACGGTCGCAATCGCTTTTTGGAAATAGAAACGGTGACGGGCGGTGCAAATACCGGACTCGGACCGCGATTTAACTCGAACCAATGTGCCTCGTGTCATTCTCAGCCGACCGTCGGGGGTACGAGTCCGGCAAATAATCCGCTGTTGGCGGTGGCTGCGCTTTATGGGGCACAAAATCTCGCGCCTTGGTTCATCGTTTCCAACGGACCAGTTCGCGAGGCACGCTTTCAGCACCAGGCCAACGGACGCGCCGACGGCAACGTGCATGCGCTTTTCGTTATCACCGGGCGCTCCGATGCTGTTGGGTGCAACATCGCACAGCCGAACTTTGCACCGGCCGGTGATCCGCTCACCGGTCAGGGCGGCAACTCTAACATCGTTTTTCGGATCCCCACGCCGGTCTTCGGCGCGGGTCTCATCGAGGCGATACCGGATTCGGCGATCCTCGCGAATATGGTGGCCAATGCGAGTGCAAAGCAAATGCTCAGCATTGGAGGTCATCCGAATGCGATATTAAGTGGCAACGTCAATACCAGCGGCAATGACGGCACGATCACTCGGTTCGGATGGAAAGCGCAGAACAAGTCGCTGTTAATGTTCGCAGGAGAGGCCTACAACGTCGAGATGGGCATATCCAATCAACTTTTTCCCCAAAAGCGCGACGAGACTCCAGGGTGCACGTTGAATCCGACTCCCGACGATACAAGCAACTTCACCCTTTCATCGTCCGCGCCGACCGCCGTGTTGTCGGACATCGAATCATTTGCGAACTTTATGCGCCTTCTGGCACCGCCAACGCCGGCGCCAGCTGCGCCCTCGAGCGCAAACGGTCGGCTGGTTTTTGAGCAGATTGGCTGTTCGCTCTGCCATACGCCGACGCTGCAGACGGCGGGAGCGATCGCCAGTGGCTCGGCGGTAAGTCTCAGCGCAGCACTGTCGAACCAGAGTGTAAATCTTTTCTCCGATCTGATCGTGCACCACATGGGCAGTGGATTGGCCGACGGCATTACGCAAGGCGCTGCAGGTCCGGACGAGTTTCGTACCGCACCACTGTGGGGTCTGGGTCAGCGAATATTCTTCCTGCACGATGGGCGCACAAGCGATTTGATCCAAGCGATCGCGGCACACCGTAGTCCCGGCAGCGAAGCAAATGGCGTCGTCGCTCGGTTCGAACAACTTGGCGCACAGCAGGCGCAGGATTTGCTCAACTTTTTGCGCTCGCTCTAGCGTTTCGGGATGCGACAGCGTCGTAGCACGCGTGGAGAAATGCTCGGAGCGGCTCAGCGGCAAACGTGCGCCAATCCGCCTTGGGCTATGGTTTTACCGCGCTCAAAGGCCGGGCTTTGCGGTTCGAAGGTTTTCATTCAGCGCATTACAAAGCAAAATCTTCGCGCGCTGTGGTACCGGCGTCCCGCAAGCGTAATTGGCTCGTTTTTGGGCCTCGATTGGGTCGGGATAGTTTTTTCCGAGGGCGCTACTGCCTTGTATCAAAACTGCGATGGCCCTTATTTTAAAAAAGAGTCATGGCGAAAAATCCCCCAAGTCACTTAGAGACCGAGGTCTCGTGAAATGGTTGTGCGGCGCCGGAAACGTCTTCCGGCAAGGCGCTCATCAGCGTTTCTTGCTCATTGGTGATTTCCGACTGGCGCAGTGCGGCGCGTTGCTTGCGCAGTGCGGCGCCGAGCTCATCGAGATGGTCTTGGGCCCGTTGCATTTGGGCCAGGCGCCAGCGATGTTCCTGTTTGAGCGACGCGAAAAGCCCGCCTTGCAGTAGCAGGCGCAGGCCTTGGCGCTCAAGTGCTGCACGCAAGGTCGGCAGCGGCAAATGAAGCATCGGCACACGGGCCAATTGCTTGTGCGACCTCAAAGCCAGTTCAGCCGGTGGCGACGATATTGGCACCAGACGCCGCCGCTCGATCCTTGCCTCGCCGGTGTATAGCAGCCAAATTTCGCGGCAGTTAAGTGCCGCCTGCGACAGCGCCGTGATCCATTCATCGAGCGCCGAATCGGTATCCTCCAGCGCCGCGCAACCCGGCAAGGTGACTGTCGTCTGTGGCGTCTGGGCCTCAAGCAGCTGGCAAAGGCGCTCTCCGGCGACATACAGACGCAGCGATGGATCCGCTTGCCGAAGCGCTGCTACCTCAGCGGCCAAGTGGTCGTTAAATGCCCCGCAAAAGCCGCGTTCGGTACCGATTGCTAGCCAAGCGACCGGTGCGTCGGATCGCCGCGCTGATTGAAGCGAATCGGATTGCTCCGGCAATTCCTCCAGCGCCGTAAACACCATCTCGCAGGCCAAAGTCTGCGCGGGCATCAGGTGGGTTAGGCGCTGCAGCTCCGCGAAGGCGATGTTTTTCATTGCCTGCACGATCTGACGCAACTCCTCAAGCAATGCGGCGCGCTCGCGCAGTGCACTTTGTCCGCTCATGTTTCGTGCCCCAGCCAGTGGCGTACCGCGGCGACCCACTGCTCGCGCGGGGCATCCAGCGAGGGTGCATGCGCAGCGTTCTCCAGCAGCCGGGCAAGTGCGACCTCAAGACCGGGCGGATCAAGGCCGTCGAGCCAGTTCTCGTTTAGGGCCACCAGCCAGGCCATCTGGTAGGCGATTGGCCGAGGATCCAGGCGGCCCTGGCGAAACAGTGTCCGCAGTAGTTGCCCGCGGTTTAGGCGCGCGCTCATCGCATCGTCCAAGCGCGTACCAAAGCGCGTAAACAACTCCAGTTCCATGAACTGCAAGTAGTCCAGACGCAGGCGCTTGCATTCGCGCGCAATTGCGCCGGCTTGAGCCTTACCGCCGATACGCGAAACGGAGGTGCCAACGTCGATTGCTGGAAACATACCCGAGGCTACGAGCTTGCTGCTCAGATATACCTGGCCATCAGTGATCGAAATTAGATTGGTCGGAATGTAGCTTGCGACCTCGCCCAGCTGCGTCGGAACAATGGGTAAGGCGGTCATGCTGCCACCACCTTGCGCACTGCGCAGCTGTGTCGAGCGCTCAAGCAGTCGCGAATGCAAGTAAAAGATGTCGCCCGGATAGGCCTCGCGCCCTGGAGGGCGTCGCAGCAGCAGCGAGAGCTCGCGGTAGGCCTGCGCGTGCTTGCCTAAGTCGTCATACACGATGAGCGTATCAGACCCCGCATGCATCCAGGCTTCCGCCAGGGTACAGCCGGCAAACGGCGCCAAGTACTGCACTCCAGGCAACGTTCCGGCCTCGGCGACAACCACCGTGGTGTGCGCAAGCGCCTTGTGCGCGGTGAGAAGATTAATTGTTTCGGCCACTTCAGCGCGACGCTGACCGATGAGCACCAGAACGCAGCGTACACCCTGATTGCGCTGATGAATTACGGCATCGAGCGCAAGAGCGCTCTTGCCCGTTCCATCGTCGCCGATTAGCAGCTCGCGCTGACCACGGCCGATGGGTAGCAGCGTGTCGATGATCGTATTGCCCGTGTACAGTGGCCGAGTCACTGGGTCGCGCTCGATGATTGCCGGAGAGCGTGCTTCCAGCGGACGTTGCTCGCTAAGCATGGGAGCTGGCAGTCCGTCTAGTGCGCGCCCAAGCGGATCGATGACGCGGCCGAGCAAGGCATCGCCGCAGCCAATGCTTAGTCGTTGCCGGCTGCGACGCATGCGCAGGCCGGCCACGAGATCCTCGGACTGATCCAACAAGATGCAACCAGCAAGACGCTCGTCCAACTGGAACACCCAGGCGCGGCTGCCTTGTGCCGAACGCAACACCTCGCCCATCGGGACAGAGGGTAAACCTTGAAGCCACGCGATTCCGTCGGCCACTCCGATGACGGTGCCGATCTCCTCGATGGCAAGACCGATCTCGGACACCGTCACGCCGCCTCCGCAGCAAAGGCATCGACGCCACGGCGAAGACTCGCCTCTAGCGAGTAGCCGGGCAGATGCACGCAGATTCCGGCGAGCAATGTCGGATCGATGCGCCACTGGGTGCGCGCGACCTGTCCCATCAGGGCGCCGATTTGTGCGTCGACGCGTTCGCGCAGATCCTTGGGCGGCGCAAAGGCAGTCGTCACATCGATCAAGGGAGCTCCCTCCTGACGCTGCGTCCAGCCATCGCGTAGCGCAGCGCGTGCATCTTGCGATTGCTCGCCAAGTTCCGCGAGAAACAATTCCATGACAGCCGCCTCGATCGGAGGGGCCGCGAGGCGCCGCAGGTACTGAGCGACAAAACCTGCTGCGCGCCGGCGCAGTTC
>CAZSOI010000407.1:0-6890 GCA_964608115.1 uncultured Burkholderiaceae bacterium
GGACGCGATCGGCCCCGGATTTGTTCCACTATCCTGATTGGCCGTTGGCATCGGGCCGCTCTGAGAGGAAACGGTAGGTGGCTCATTCGGCGACGTGCAAGCTTGCACGGGCGAAGCCGGCATAGAATGTAGTGATGCGCACACGCTGTCGATGTTTGTAATGTCGTTAAGGCCGACGACGTGGACGCCCCCGTAAATCGTGCGCCTCTGGGGACTCGACCCGAGTGGCCAAGTGCCGGGCGGCCCGCCAGCGGGTGCGATCGACGCCGCGGCGTAGTCGTGGCACAGCTTCACGGCCGCGCCCGTTTCGGTTGCCGAGCAGGCGATGATCTTCTGTGCGAAAGCGAGGCCCTGGTTGGCGCTTAGGTTCACGCAGATTGAAGTCGGCTGACAGTAAGAATTGATGTTTATTTGACCGGCGTTGACGACGGTGATCCAACCGTTGTCGTTCGAAACAGGACCAACTCCCCAATAAAGTTGGACGATGCAGCTGCCTGTGGTGGTCGGACAAAAACCCGGCTGCGCATTGGCGGTCGCAGGCGACGGTGTCGTTGCCGTATGCGGCGGCGGGCTCGCTGCTGCCACCCGCTTCTGCAAACATGTGATTTTGCTAGCGGCGGCGTTCGCCTGATTCAAAAGTTGTTCTCGCTGCGCCGGATCACCTGTCGCGCTGGCCTTTTTTAAGAGCAGGTTTACCTTGTTCGCCGCCTGAACATCGAATTCCAGCATGTTCATGAATGCCGGCAAGTTAGGGAACTGCGTCGCAAAGGCCGCGATAGAGGGATTCTCGCTGCCAGCGGCCTCCTCTACTTGCTGCTCGAGCTGACGCGCGAGCGTCAGCGCCGCGCCGAAATTGCAGAGCAGGATGGCGTTGTTGATCGGCTGTAAGGCTCGGCTGGTCATTTCTGTCTCTTGTTCATTCAACCAGGCGACGGCGGCCTCCCATCCCGACGGTGCCACCGCACCGCATCCGAGGCTGAGGCCCACACCCAACGTCACCGCGCCGTAAATTGTGGGGCCGAGGCCCTCACTCAACATTCCAACCACCGCGCAAAACGCGGCTTGCGGCAGAGCGCCCTTGGTATCGTTGAAGCATTTATTGGGATCATTCCCGGCTCGGACGCAGGCTTGGTAGCCGGTGATCGACTGGCACAGCGCGCCCAGCCCTCCGCCCGTGCCCGGGATTGCTTCCTCCACGGCCTGACATGCGCCGCCGATCCCTAAACTGAGTGTCGCCGCCTTGAAGCAATCCCCTGTAGGCAGCTTAGCCGCGAGGCAGGTAGCCAGCGTGGTCGCCGCCGCCAGCACCGCACCATCTCTAATTTTTGTCCCGACGGAAGGTGGGCCGGCGGTACCCCCCGTTCCGCCATCGGCTGTCCCGCTGCCCGTCTTTCCACTGCCGCTCGTTCCACTATCGGCCGTTCCGCCGCTGTTTCCCCCGCTGTCGGTAGTGCCACTGTTATTTGCCGGATTCTTTGCGGTGACTTTTCCGGTATTCGGATCGACCGGGCGGTTCGGGTTGGCGTTTTCGCCCGGGTTTAGCGTCTTGTTGGGATCGTCGACGTTGGTTTGATTGTTAGTGCCGTTGCCCGTGCCGTTGGAGCCGTTGCCTGCCGTATTGCTTGATCCAGAATCACCGGTGCCGGTCCCATCATCACCGGTGCCGGTCTCATCGTCCGGCGGAGGCTCATAGTTCGGGTTGGCAGTGTTATAGCCCGGCGGGTCCACGCGACCGCGAAGGCGTTCCAGCGTTCTCGCCAGAAGGTTTGCAGGTGAAGGCGGGCTCGGGCCCGCGGCCCCCGATTCTATAAGCGCGCGTTCGACGATGTAGATGGCGTCCGCTTGAAGTTGATCACCGGATGGCGCCGTTCCGCCATTATACCAATAGGGCGGGAACTCGGGGGGCGGGGCATAACCCCGGGGCCACCCCAGGGACGGAGCTTCCGACACAAAGTAAGGGTCGGACAAAATTCGCCCCTCGGCCTGCGCAACAAGCGCATCGAACGTCTGCTGAGAAATACCCAGGCCTGCGGCACTGCCACTATAACCGGGAGCGGGCCGGACCATGACCGACGGCGATGATGACGGTTGTGAATAAGGCGACGTGGCGTAAGGATCGGCGGGCACCGCTGGTGTTTGGTTTGTCCCCTGTGAACTCGCCGCGCCGCCCTTGACGGTATTGGGACTGCTCACCGTCGAGTCGGGATTGACGTTTTTGATCGTATTGTCCGCCGCCGCCGGTGTCACGGCGCAAATGATCACGAGCGCCAGGGCGCCGAGGCCCGCAAACGTTCGCAAAATATGCATCTCGTGCCCCCCTGAGCTATCGGCACCGGTCCAACATGCTGCATCGCCGGCGCGCCAACGCGCAGGCCATTCAGCCGGGGGCGTCAATGACAACGTTACCGAGCGTTCTTTGTTGCTGAGTGTTCTTTGCTGCCAACGGCACCGAGCCGCCCGCCGAACCAGTATTCCAATATTTCGGTACGTTCCCGCTTTAGCAGCGATCCGACAGGCAACACCGCCTATCCGCACCCACGGTATATGAATTCCGAACAAGCTGTAAAGGTCCAGGCCGCGGCTCTGGACGGCGCTCGTCCTTGGGGAAGACTTGCGGCGCTCAGCAATCCGAGCGGATGATGTCGTTGGTCGGTGTCCCCCAGTCTGTCCCGCCGCCGTTGCGCGCGTAGGTCTTGCGCCCGAATAAATCGGCCCGGACGTAGCGATCGCGGCTCTTGTCGTACAGGACAATCTCGGAATCGCTTTCCGACAGCACATGCCAGTTGAACGTCCACGGCTTGCCTGAAGCATCGACAAAATGATTGACCCAGTCATCGTTTGCGGCGCGCATGAATTCGATATTGCCCGCGTAACTACTCAGCGAGTAACGGGTGCATTTCGGGGCTTGCGCAGTCGGCGCCTCGATCAGCGCCCAGAGCTGGTTCGATACTGCGCCGCAGGTGAAAATTTGCATGGTGGCGCCGCTGTCCTTTTGTCCGCCCCTGACATCGAGACAAAGGTCATTGAAACCGGAAATTTGATAGTAGTCGCCATTGCCGCTGGCGCCGACTTTCCAGCGCTGCTGCGGCTGATTGTTGCAGACGCCGAGACCGACGGCGTCGCCGGAATTGCCGCGCCCCCATGCCTCGACGCACAGATGGCCGATGATCAGCCGCTGCGAGCCTTGATCATAGGCAAAGACCTCCTCATTCTGGTTGTTGCACTCGAAGGTCTGCAGCCGCATACCGATGACGTATTGTGCGCCCGGAATATCCAGACATTTCTTGCCGGCATCGGGGTGGCTTTGCACCAGCATACGGAGAACTTGCGGTTGCTGCTGCGCTCGAGCCGTCAACGACGCGCTATCGGCAGCGACCACGATGCAGATCAATGCCGAAATAATTGCCAAGCACGTAGCGGTTCGAACTTTCACGACACCCTCCATCCGATCCGACTGTGTTGGGTCGTGCGCTCGGTCCGCCCCTGCGGGACGAGTTCAGCCGGCACGCCCCTCTCCGACTTTTGCGGCAGCTTGCAACAATTGTCATAGGACGACAAGCATTGCAGGGTCCGGCGCTGCGCCTCACGGCCACATGCGCTACCGCAACAGCGGGACCGCAGCCCGCAGCGGGTAGAGGCCTTGCCCTTCCCGTGGCGTTTTTCTCGCCAATCCCCGCCTTCACCCTGTAGTGCGCCGCGAGCCCCGTGTGTTAGGCTTTCTTATCTGATGAAGTTCAGAACCTTGGCCGCGCAGGAGAATGGTATGAACGCATCGCCGTCGAACAAATTCGGCCTCGGTCGAACCGCGGATCGCCCCGCAAACGATGAAACGTCCTGGACGCAGCTTTTCGCGTCTTCCCTCGGCACATTTGTGCTCGTCATCGGGCTCGGCTCATCCTCGCTGGCGGAAGTGAAGAAAACTGCTTATCCGGAGGTGAAAGTGACGGTCAACAAACCGTACACCCCCGATGCAGCCTTTGAGAAAATGCGCAATGCTTTCGCCGACGCGGTCGACAGGAAGGACATTGACGCGCTCGCGGCGCTGGTCGCGCCGACCTTCCTTTGGACGCTCGGTGGCCAGCCGGCGGACGAAATGGATTTTGGCCGCGATGCGATTCACAATTTCAAAGTCGTGTTCGGATTCCGCGCGCCGGGCAAGGACGCCGACGGGGGCGTCGAGGGCGGACCGTTTTGGGATTCACTGGCGGCGTTGGCTGCTGATTCGACCTATTACGCGGCAACCGACGCCGGCAACCTCGTGTGCGGGCCGATCGCCGCCGATGTCTCGGACGATAACGCGTTCGATCAGGCCAACAAAAAGATCACGACGGGAGATGACCAAGCGGATTGGATTTTCACGCTCAAGAATACCGACGTGGCAAAGGCTCCGGGCGACACCGGGGCACCGATCGCCAAAGTTGGAACTATCGCGCTGCCGCTGCTGAGCGTTTATCCCGCGGCCAAAGAGGGACAACCTGAACTGCAACCGACCTATGTTGAAGTTCTGTTGCCCTCGGGCAAGAGCGGCTGGATCGCGGCCGCCGCAATTCGTCAGTTAACCACGGATCGGCTCTGTTACGCCAAGACACCATCGGGTGACTGGAAAATCGCCACGATCGACCAACCCAGTCAGTGAGGCGCAGCCTCATTCAGTTGCCTTCCCAAAGCTTGGGACAAGGCATCGTAGCGGGTGAAACTAGCGCCGCGGAAGTGGCCTCATCGCAACGCAGCAAGTTCGGCTGCACGACTTCCGACTTGGGTCATTCGCTACATTTTCCGTCAAAGCGGCGCGGGCTCAGACTTCCGCAACTCCCCAAAACCGGATATCAATTTAGTCGCGTCTCGATGTTTGTCACAACTCGCTAGGTAACGCCCAATATCCAGCCCTCCACCTCCGCCACGGCGCGCTCTGCCGGTGTCAGCCTGGGCTTAAGATAGCTGTCGAGATCGTCGTCACGGTCAGCATGGGACAGCCACGCTGCAATACTGAAGGCGTCGTGCTGGTCGCCAGTGCGACCCTCGCTGACGAAAGCTCGGCTCCACAGCTTGGGATAAACTTCGGCGATGACAGATCGTCCAAGCGCAATATCCCAGCCATCGAACGGCCAGAAATGGACGTGTGAGCCGAGGCTTTGGCGAATGAAGCGCAGCCACGGAATACCGGCATGGGTGGACTTTGCCACCGAGCCTTGCACGTCGAAATGAAACACCGACTTCGCACGCGTCCGCTGCTCCGTCACTCGTCGCCAGCGGGCATTGCCCATGCGCACGGCACCGTTACCGGATATGCCGTGGCGAACAAAATCCACATAGATGTTTTCGTCCGTCGGCGAGTGGCGATGAAAATCCTCCAGGAAAGCATCCCAGTCGGGTTTGAGACCGTGCGTCTCAAAGTAGCGTATCGGAAATGAGAAGCCGTGGTCTATGCCGACCAGCGTCGGCAGGCCCTCGGAAAGCCGCTCCACTAGCCATTCGGCAATGCCCCGTCGCGTCCAATATCTGCGAGGCGACGGTGGCGGAAGCACCTCGATTGGCGGCGCACTATCTTCGGTCAAGTAGACGCGCAGGCCCTTTAAGCTCGAAGTTGGCGTCTGGGCACCGGAATAGTCGATGCCAATGTATCTGGAAAACCCGGGCACCTCATGCCACCCGCTTTGAACCGCTGGAAAACGTAATCCTTAATTGTTTAGCAAATGCATAGTCGATTGGCTTACGTTAACATGATTGCGGTGTTGGGCCGGAGACCACCCGTCGTTCTGAGATTGCTCCCTAACCGGACATGCCGCAGGCAGGGAAAGACGACGCGATTGACCGATGCTGTCGAAAAAGTCGCCCGTCGAACCCCTGACCGCTCAAATTGGGCAATAATAGAATCCGAAAGCCCGAATCCTTGAATCAAAATTCTGCATCGTGGCCTTGATCTGGAAAAACGTTCCCTTGCTACCTCTCCCAAAACCCTTTTTCGACAGCATCGACCCATAGGCGACATCGGCGACGAAAATTTGCTGTGACGCACAATGCCTCAGCGGGCGAGCCGTGTGGTAGGCTATATCGCTCGGCCAAAGGGGCGACGAATGCGACAGCGCGTGTTCATTTCACTCAAGGCTTACGTCATCGCCGGATGTTTTGCTGTCATCACGCCGGCCGACCTTGCGCATGGACAACCAAAGAAGCCAACTGCAACGGAAGATACTCTCGCCGTTAAAATCAAGTGCCAAGACTTTCAGAAAAATCCCGATGGAAAATGGATGAGCAGCCCCAATGTAACGATTGGGAAAATCTACTTTGGCGGCCACACCTTCGGTATTGGTGAGGTCGATATTGGTGGCGCGGATCTTGCTACTGTCTTAAACCGAAAATGCGTAGGCAACTAAAACAAGAGATCCTAACCAGGGGATTTTGGAGCACGGCGTGAGCAGGGCTATCAGGGCGTGTATCCGTATCCGATGTCCGTTATGCGATGGTCACCCTAACCTTGCGCCCTGATATCACGGAACGAAACTAGCCGCATGCGGCTCTCATCCCACAACACAAGACGAACGCAGCGAAAGCTTTGAAGTAGCGTGAGCCGACCGACGGTACGCAAATCGGGGTTGTCCCGAAGAGTTTGTGGCAGCCGGTAATAGGGGATGCGGCTGCACAGATGGTGGACATGATGCACCCCGACGTTCGCTGTAAACCAGCGCAGAATTGCCGGCAGGTCGTAATGAGAGCTTCCATGAAGCGACGCCTCATAAAAATTCCATTCTCGACCACGCGCCCAAAAAGTCTCTTCGAACTGATGCTGCACGTAAAATAGCCAAACCCCTATCGAGCCGGCGAGAAGCACTATTGGTAGATGCACCAGAAGAAATGGACCGATACCGATGAGCCAAACCAGCGAGATGATC
>CAZSOI010000408.1:0-15429 GCA_964608115.1 uncultured Burkholderiaceae bacterium
GATCTTGCCATCGACCTGGGTACCGCCAACACCCTGATTTACGTCCGGGGCAAGGGAATCGTCCTCAACGAACCGTCGGTGGTCGCGATTGCTCGCGAGGGCGGACCACATGCAAAGGAAGTGGTGCGCGCAGTCGGGCTGGAAGCCAAGGCGATGCTGGGCCGCGTGCCCGGCAACATCGAGGCCATCCGACCGATGAAGGACGGCGTGATCGCCAACTTCACGGTCACCGAGCAGATGCTCAAACACTTCATCAAGGCCGTGCACCCATCGAGCCTACTGGCGCCCAATCCACGCATCATTATCTGCGTGCCCTGCGGTTCGACGCAGGTCGAGCGGCGTGCGATCAAGGAGTCGGCCGAGGCAGCCGGCGCAAGCCAGGTATTTTTGATTGAAGAGCCCATCGCGGCAGCGCTCGGCTCAGGTCTGCCGGTATCCGAGGCCTCGGGCTCGATGGTCGTGGATATCGGAGGGGGAACGACCGAAGTGGGCGTCATTTCCCTGGGCGGAATGGTGTACAAGGGCTCCGTGCGCGTCGGGGGTGATAAGTTCGACGAGGCGATCATCAACTACATCCGACGCAACTACGGGATGCTGATTGGTGAGCCAACGGCCGAGACCATCAAAAAGGAGATCGGCTCGGCTTTCCCCGGTTCTGAGGTGCGCGAGATGGAGGTCAAGGGCCGCAATCTGTCCGAAGGTATACCGCGCAGCTTCACGATCTCGAGCAACGAGATACTCGAGGCGCTGACCGATCCGCTTAACCAAATCGTCTCCGCGGTGAAGATCGCTTTGGAACAAACGCCGCCGGAGCTTGGAGCCGATATCGCGGAGCGCGGCATGATGCTCACAGGCGGCGGCGCCCTGCTGCGCGACATCGATCGCCTGATGATGGAGGAGACCGGATTACCGGTAATCGTGGCGGAGGATCCTCTTACGTGCGTTGTGCGGGGTTGTGGGATTGCGCTTGAGCGCATCGACAAGCTCGGCTCAATGTTTGCCAATGGCTAGGGGCCCGGCGCGTTGTTTGTGCCGATGATGATAAAAATCGCCCCAGGGAACCCATCCTCCTTACGCTGACCTAACATGGAGTACGGACCGCCGCCGCTCTTTAACCAGGGCGTCTCGGCACGCGCCCGACTCGCTTTTTTTTCGCTTGCCGCAGCGATCTTGATCGTCATCGACGCGCAGGTCAACGCGTTGGACGTGATTCGCAACGGGGTGGAAATTCTGCTCTACCCCTTCCAGCGCGTGCTGCTTTGGCCGCGCGAAGTGGTCACGGACTTCGGTGGCTACATTGCGGCGATCGGCGACTTGAACGAGGAAAACGCCCAACTGCGAAAGGCGGCAGTTGAGCAGGCGCAGCGCGCGCAACTGGCCGGACAACTGCAGCTGGAAAATGAACAGTTACGTAAGCTGGCGGGTTTGCGCGAGCGCATCAATCCGCCATCGCAACTGGTCACTGCGTTATACGAATCGCGCGATCCTTTCTCGCACAAGATCGTCATTGATCGTGGCAGCAAGGATGGGATACGCCCCGGCGGACCGGTGATGGACGAAGCCGGCGTGGTGGGTCAGGTAACGAGGGTGTTTCCGATGACCGCAGAGGTTACGCTGCTTACCGACAAGGAGCAGTCCCTACCAGTGCAGGTTGCGCGCAATGGGCTGCGAGCGATAGCTTTTGGTGGCTCTGAACCAATGACACTCGAGCTACGCTTTTTGCCTTCCAACGCGGACGTCCAAAGCGGCGACAGCGTCGTGACCTCCGGTCTGGACGGCATGTACCCCGCGGACATGCCCGTTGGTGTCGTTACGCGCATCGACCGCGACGTAAAGGATCAGTTCGCACGGATAATACTGAAGCCGGTTGCGGGCATGAGCAAAAGCCGCTTGCTGCTCGTGATGATGGTGGATCCGCCCCCGCTCGCACCTGCGACAACCGGGCGGGAGAGTGCATCGAATGCCAACCGTAGCGAGCGGGGCGCAAGTAAGGCGGCACGCCGGTGAAGCAGTGGATCGATCGGCTTTGGGGAAGCGTGCGTCTGGCTTCGGATGCAGTAGCGGAACTGCGACCGCCCACCGTCTCGCGGCAGTTGCGGCCCGAGCAGGTGCTGCGGCCCGTGCGTCCCGGGTTCATATGGGCAACGCTGGTGGTGGCTTTCTTGCTGAATCTTCTACCTTGGGGCCGCGCGCTCTGGGTGCCGGACTTTTTTGCGGTGACGCTCGTCTTTTGGAATGTCCAGCAGCCGCGCAAAGTCGGCATGGGCATCGCATTTGTTTTTGGACTGCTGATGGATGTGCACAACGGTGCTTTGTTCGGTGAACACGCCCTTGCCTATACCCTGCTCTCCTACGGCGCCATTACGCTGCACCGAAGAATCTTATGGTTCCCACTGCGCAGCCAGTTGGTATACGTCTTTGGACTGTTGCTTATTGCCCAACTGGCCTCGGCCGCCGTGCGGCTATGGGTCGGCGGAGCATCGCCTGGTTGGTGGGTTGGTCTGCTCTCGAGCGCGCTGGGCGCCGCAATTTGGCCCTTACTTCACTCGGTATTGTTGGCCCCACAGCGGCGGCCAGCCAAGCGCGACGATACCCGGCCCATCTAGGCGCGAGGCGCCCCCCGGGGTAGCGCGATTCAGTAGCCGCCGTAAAGAATAAATGGAGCCCAGACCAAGGGGTCCGAGAGTCTCGGGTCGTTGGAATGGCGGAATTCTCGCTGGGTCGCCGCTAGGGCCGAGGCAGGGTTTGCGCCGCGCCGCAGCTTCGTGTACATGCTCGACATAAACCTTGCCGTCGTCTCATCAGCGATCGGCCAAAGCGATAGCAATGCGGCGCGGTTACCTGCTGCCAAACCCGCGTAGGCAAGACCCAGCAAACCCTGACCGTGCTCGAAGTGCCCTGCCGCCGTATCACAGGCGGAGAGCACAATGAGCTCGGAGCCCATCTTTAGCCCCGCAAGCTCTGCCGCAGTGAGGGCACGATGCGTGGGAAGTTCATCACCAGCACCCGCAAGGACGATCGCTGAACTCTCCGGCTTGTCGGGTTGCGCCCAGGCGTGGGCGGCAAAGTGCACGTAGCGATAGCGCTGAAGTTCGTCCGCTTTTGACGCGCGGCGCAGTGTCGCTTTGTTTGCCTGCGATCCGGTCCAAGTTGTAGTGCGCGCTGCTGGAAATTGCGCCGCGATTGCATCAATTTCTGCTCGGGCGAAAGGCAGTGGGTGATCTTCGGCAATTTGGACGCCGATGGCAACATCATCCTCCGTTGCCGCAGGTGCGACCGGTCGATAATCGACCGCGCCAATTGCGAGTAGATCGAGAGAATGTCCATCGGAGCGAGCGGGCACCTGCCATCTGGCATAGGTGGCAAGGGACGGTGCGTAGCTGACTTCAAAGCGATCTAGTGCAAGGCCAGAACCTAGTGGAAGCGCTTGCAGGGGCACGCCGACCAATTCATCATCGCCCACGAACACAAGATGCTTTGCGCTGCCAACGGCCTTTTTTAACGGCAAGAGCAGTCGATCACTCAGCCGCTTGGCGAGTTGGTCGACCGTCAAATAAGGTCCAATTGCGCCTTTTGGCCGCTCTGCATCTATTGCCAAACGACTGCCCGTCAGTGGCCATGCCCGCACGGGTTCGCCTCGAAGCCGCTGGACCCAGGCCGACGCGTTGCGACCCAAATCCGGATCTTGGAAGTCAAGAAATCGAGCTGGTTCATTGCGCGATATCACCAATGCCCACCATGTTTCGCCGGAGTGCAATACGGAAATAAGCGCAGTGTCTGCCGCAAGCCGAGAGCGAAGTTCGTCCAGTGTCGGTGGACGCAAAGAAGATGGTGAAGTGTGAAATTGGTCGCGAAATCGCCGCTCTATGCGATTTCGTTCGGCGAGTAGCAGCGCGCGCTCCGATTCGAGGCGGATCCGTTCGACGATATCCGGCTCTAGTGCGATGTGTTCGTCGAGATCTTGAATCTGGTCAATCAAATCGTCTAATTGGGAACGCGCCTCAGCCGGTAACCGGGCGTGCCGCCACGCTTGCTCTGCAAACCGATCTTGCAAAGTTCGATCACGAACAAGTTCGGAAATCTTTAGCGCGCGCTCAAGTTCGGCGTCTTGGGCATGCAAAAGAGCCAGCTGTCGGAAACCAGCGATCGCGTTTCCCGTGTTGCCGCTCGACAAGATCCACGGTGCAAAGGCCGCGGTCCGCGTTATCGAGCCCTCGGAAACGACCTCTCGAGATGCCTCCTCAAACTCCACCAGTCGAGTCAGGAGGTGTTTGGCATCAGATCGATAACCGACTCGAAACGTGGAGTCAGCAAGAGTCGCCAGTGCTGCTAAGGCATCCCGGCTTGTTGCTTCTTGATGTGCGGAAATCATTTCCCACGACCGGCGCATTGAGGCAAGAATCGTATCTAAATCTACGTGTGCTTTTTCCTCCAATAGGCAACTTTGATGTGCAATGTGCGTTGCTCCGACGGCCCAAATATCCTGTGGTCTCGTCCTAAGCAGACTATCTTCAACCTCGGCTATCAATTTGCAGCCTTCGGATGCAAAGCCAATCATGCGATTTACGCCTGCCAAATTCATTGCCTCAATTTGCGTATCTTCCGAGTTCGGACCGTACATCTCACGGAGACCTTCGTAGACGGTTTGCCATTCGTCGCGAGCGGCCAAAAGATTCCCCTCGGATAAATCCAGATTGGCGACAAGGCTTAGTGTGTGCAAATAGAATGCGCGCGTAAGACGCGTTCCAAGAACTCGGGACTCCTTCAATAGGAAATTTAGGATTGCTCGCGCGCTGTCAAATCGTGCGTTGTCGACATAGAGATATGCAATGACCCACAGTGTTCTTAGGGTCTCAGGGTTGTCGATGTGCGATTTTTCAAATCGCAGGCGAAAGACTCTTGCTGCATTCTCCAACGCCTCATCTGAGCGGTTCATTCGGATTAGGATTTCGCTAAGGGTCTGATCTTCACCTAGGACCCTTTCGTCGTCCTCTCCCATTGACATCGCGAGCTCATTTCGAGCGGATTGCAACAAGATGAGCGCTTCCGGTTCACGGCCTAAGAGGGTGAGCGCTGAGACGATTGCGTGCGTTTCTAGGATCTGCAACTGCCTATCTATATCTATAGTGGAGGCGCCTTTCAGCTCGTCTTGTAGCGCAAGGAGATCCGAGAGACCCTCGCCCGCGCGTCCGAGTTCCAGGTTCGTATTCGCGATGCGAATGCGGTTGACGATGGATTCCTTTGACGCTTTGCCAAACACATCCACCAATCTCGGCTGAAGTTCAATGCGTAAGGCGAGAGAGTCTTCATTGCGATTCCTGAAGGAGAGCATTCGAGCTCTAGCCATCTCAAATCGTAATCGCGCGGGATCATTTGCGGCCAATTTTTGGAGAACATCTGGGCTTATGTTCTCGATGATTTGTGAACAGGTGTCTAAGGAGCCAATATCGAGACCTGCTTCGATTGCGATTGATGCTGTCTCGGCGATTATCGAAACCGACTCCTTGGTTTTCTCGGCGAGACAGTACGCCTCGAGAGAGGCTTCGGCCGCGAGTTTGGAGTCACCTGCTTTAAGAGCAGCTTCCGCACGTCCGAGGAACGTTTCGCGGGTTTCGTTGTGAACCCCACTCCCGCGACTCGTAGACAGCAATCTATCTGTTAGAGCGTCACCGTTGGTGAGACAAGGCGCGCGACCGTTAAGCAAGGAAGAAACTGGTGTTTCCTCGAGAGGCGCGGCAGTCGCTCGCATGCAAAGTGCCGCAATTAGCGGAAATCCGAGATGCAGAATATTCACATTGATTAAATGACCTGGAAGTGGAAGACTCTCGTCGTCCGACCAAGCGTATCGGACGAACGATGCAATCAAGGCGATTATTCGCGTAACCAAGACAAGAACTTGTCGCGAGAGGAGGACAAATTGGACCCAGACATTTTCGAACACGAAAACGAGTCAAGGCAAGAAACTGCGACTGAAATGGAGGAACTTGTTCTTTTAGAGCCAGAGTTTCTTGGACTAGTCGCGGGCGGTGACATTGGCTCAGGACTGATAAAAATGCCCAAGTAACCCGCCGTGAGGGATTTACAAGATGGCAAGGCACGCGGCGTTTTTTGGCGTTTAGAGGCTTAAATTTGAGTGATACCTATCGCCTCGTAAATAGGTAACATTTTGGCACTACGAGGCATGTGCCATGACCGATCTATCCGAAGCCGAGCAACTGGCGGCGTACCGCCCCAGGAATCGGCTTCGCTTTGTAACTGCCACCTCGCTATTTGATGGCCATGATGCTTCGATCAGCATCATGCGAAGGCTGCTTCAATCGATGGGGGCGGAGGTCGTCCACCTTGGACATAACCGTTCCGTCGACGAGATCGTTACGGCGGCCTTGGAAGAAGACGCCCACGCCATTGCGGTCAGCTCATATCAAGGCGGCCATCTTGAATTTTTCCGATACATGCTCGAGTGCCTGCGCGCCCGCGGTGGTGAGGATATTCGGGTTTTTGGCGGCGGGGGCGGAGTCATAGTCGCCGATGAGATTGCGGCCTTGCACGAGATTGGCGTTGCGCGGATCTTTTCTCCTGAAGATGGACAACGCCTTGGACTGGAAGGAATGATCGGTGCGATGCTGCTCGCCAGCGACGTCGACCGAACCGCGAGCAGAAAACTGACGCTCGAATCCTTGCGATTGGGCGACCAGGAATCCCGGTGGCGGTCACTTGCGCAATGGATCAGCGCGCTGGAATTGGCTGTCGTCGACCCCGAGCTGCTCGAGGCGATGCGAAAAGCATCGATGAGCGTCAACGTGCCTACGGTGGGTATAACTGGCACCGGCGGTGCGGGAAAGAGCTCGCTAACCGACGAACTGCTGCGACGGCTTCGCCTGGATCAAGACGATGCTTTTGCCGTCGCCATTTTATCGGTCGATCCATCGCGCCGTAAAAGCGGCGGCGCACTTCTCGGCGACCGAATTCGTATGAACGCGATACAGCCGTGGAAGTCGGGTCCTCGCGTTTACATGCGCTCGCTTGCCACACGCGATACCGGCACCGAGATCAGCGCCGCGCTACCGGATGCAATTTGTGCCTGCAAGGTCGCGGGCTTTGACCTGGTGATGGTCGAGACGTCCGGAATTGGGCAGGGCAACGCCGCCATCGTTCCGCTCGTTGGTTGCTCGCTGTACGTCATGACACCGGAGTATGGCGCGGCCAGCCAGCTCGAAAAAATCGACATGCTGGATTTCGCCGACTTTGTTGCAATCAATAAATTTGACCGCAAGGGCGCATTGGATGCCTTGCGCGATGTTTCCAAGCAGGTTCAGCGCAATCGCAAACGTTTTGACGATCCGCTGCAGTCCATGCCGGTTTATGGGACCATTGCGTCGCACTTTAACGACGACGGTGTGACGGCGCTTTATCAGGCGATGCTTCCGCGGCTTGCCGAGGCAGGTTTGGCTGTAGCGCCTGGGCGTATTCCGAAGGTGCAAACTCGTCATTCGACGGAGCGGGTGCCGATTGTTCCTCCTCCTCGCTCGCGTTACCTTGCGGAAATTGCGCAGGTTGTGCGCCAATACAAAGCAAGCGCACGCGAGCAGGTTCAACTTGCGCGCGAACGTCAGCAGCTCGAGGCCGCAAGCGCAATTCTTGCCCAAGAGGTGCGAGCGGTAGATGCGGCCGCGGCGAAGGAGTCCGCGCACCTTGCCTCGTTGGCGCAGCAGCGCGCACAGAGGTTGACGCCGCGCTGCCGGCAGCTGCTCGAGCAGTGGCCAGAAACCGTCGCCGCATACTCTGGCGAGGAGCTCGCGCTGCCTGCCCAAGGCCGCGAAGCGCGCACAGCGCTAAGTCGCGTTTCTTTGTCTGGCAACCGCATACCCAGGGTTGCCTTGCCTCAATATGAGGATCAAGGCGAGCTGTTGCGCTGGCTGCTGCTGGAAAATCTTCCCGGCTGTTTTCCCTATACGGCAGGCGTGTTTTTATTCCGTCGCCAGGACGAGGATCCAACGCGGATGTTTGCTGGGGAAGGAGACGCCTTTCGAACCAACCGACGCTTCCAGATGCTCTCAGCAGGCATGCCGGCGAAGCGATTATCGACCGCTTTTGACAGCGTCACACTCTACGGGAACGATCCGGACCCGCGTCCGGATATCTACGGTAAGGTCGGCAATTCCGGGGTAAGCATCGCGACGCTTGACGACATCAAGGTCTTGTACTCGGGCTTTGATCTAACGGCACCCGACACCTCCGTGAGCATGACCATTAACGGGCCGGCGCCGACGATTCTGGCAATGTTCCTGAATGCCACGATCGATCAGAAGCGTGATCACTTCCGCGCGCAGCACCATCGCGACCCGACCGAGGCAGAGTCACAAGAGCTCCGAAGCTGGGTACTGAGCAACGTTCGCGGCACCGTGCAGGCGGACATCTTGAAGGAGGATCAGGGCCAGAACACCTGTATTTTCTCCACGGAGTTTTCGCTCAAGTTGATGGGCGACATACAGTCCTGGTTTATCGAACACGACGTGCGCCGCTTTTACTCCGTGTCCATCAGCGGCTACCACATTGCCGAAGCCGGCGCCAATCCGATCTCTCAACTCGCCTTCACCTTGGCCAACGGCTTCACGTACGTAGAGGCATACCTCGCCCGCGGAATGGCGATCGACGATTTTGCGCCCAATCTGAGTTTTTTCTTCAGCAACGGCATGGACGCCGAGTACGCGGTACTAGGGCGCGTGGCCCGACGCATCTGGGCGGTGGCAATGCGCGATCGCTATGGTGCCAGCGAGCGCAGCCAGCGGCTGAAATATCACTGCCAAACATCGGGTCGCTCACTTCATGCGCAAGAAATCTCCTTTAACGACATTCGCACGACTTTGCAGGCGCTGATTGCAACCTATGACAACGCCAACAGCTTGCATACCAACGCTTACGATGAGGCGATCACCACGCCTACAGAGGAAAGCGTTCGGCGTGCAATGGCAATCCAGCTCATCATCAATCGCGAATGGGGATTGGCGTTTAACGAGAATTCCAACCAAGGTAGCTTTCTTTTCGAAGAGTTGACCGAGCTCGTCGAGGAAGCGGTTTTGCGCGAATTTGATGCGATTAGCGACCGAGGTGGGGTGTTGGGAGCAATGGAACTGGGGTACCAGCGCGCGAAAATCCAGGAAGAGTCCCTGCACTATGAGCACCTGAAACACACTGGCGAGCAACCCATCGTGGGTGTAAATGTGTTCCGCAATCCCAACCCGGAGCGCGGAATTGCCACTGTTGCGCTGGCTCGCTCAACCGAGGAGGAGCGCCAATCGCAGTTGGTGCGGCTGAAGGATTTTCATCAGCGTCACGCGGCAGAAAGTGGTCCCATGCTGGTGCGACTGCAACAGGCGGTTCTTCGGGACGAGAACGTCTTTGCGGTGCTGATGGACGCGGTGCGATATTGCTCGCTTGGACAAATTACCGCTGCCTTGTTCGAGGTCGGCGGACAATATCGGCGCAACATGTAGCGCGCCATAGCTATATTTTCCGGCGCGTGTGCCGATACGCACTGCGCTACGTATTGTGCCGGGGCACATCCGGATCTTGGTCCGAGCGCAAGGCCAACGCCTCCTCGCAACCGGGGAGATCTTTGGCTTCGATTGCAATGCGATAGCCGACTCCGGCTTCAGTCAGCAGTAGCGATGGCCTGGCCGGGTTTTGCTCCAGCTTGCCGCGCAACGAGGCCATGTATGCGCGCAAGTAGTTGCGGTTATTTGGTGGGCACTGCGGACCCCACAATTCATCCAAAAGCTTCTGGGTGGTAACCAATAGACCAGCATTCTTGACGAGAGTTGCGAGCAGGCGAAACTCATTTGGCGTCACGTCCACGGCCGCGCCATCGCGCACCACTTTCCGCTGCAGGGTATCGACCGAGACCCCGTGCGAGCAAAACGGCACCGTGGGATCGGGATGCGTGTGGCGCGAGGCACGCCGCAAGGCGGCGCGAACCCGGGCCAACAGCTCGGGCAGGCCGAACGGCTTGGTGATGTAGTCGTCCGCGCCCAATTCCAGCGCGGCAACCTTTGCCGCCTCAGAGTCGCGGCCAGACAAAATGAGCAGGGGTCTGGCGCTCCACCATTCGCGTATTTTCTTGATGACCTCCGAGCCATCGACATCCGGAAGTCCAAGATCCAGGATGATCAAATCCGGCTTTCCTCTCGCGGCAAGTAGCAAACCTGCTCCGCCGGTGTCGGCTTCGCGCACATCGTAGTCCGCATCCTGCAGACGGTTGCGCAATAAACGGCGCAGTTTGATGTCGTCCTCGATGAGGACTATTACGGGTTTGACATTAGCCATGTTCCGGCGGTTACGTCCCAGACTCGTGTTCCTCGGCTGGCCACAAGAACGGGCTTGCAGGCGCACGATTTTGCGATTGCGGCAGCAAAGAAGCGAAGCGTAGAGCACATTTTAGGCTGCTGGCGATACGACAAATGCCGGGACTCACTAGCACCGAGCTACGGTCAAGTCCTCGGAGCGCGGTGCTTGCTTTCGAAATTACCCCTCGACAGAGAGGCGGTAACCGACGCCAGGTACGGTGAGCAAGAACTTGGGCCGGGCAGGGTTCAGTTCGAGCTTCTTGCGCAATCCGCCCAGATAAATGCGCAGATACTGCGTATTGCTCTCATGGCCCTTCCCCCAGACTTCCGCAAGTAGCTGCTCGTGGGTCAGGATTTTGTCGCGGTGTTTGACCAGCGTGGCGATGAGCTGAAACTCGATTGGGGTGAGGTGAATCTGCTCACCGTGACGGCTTACTACGCGACGCGTCAGATCGATCGTTAGGCCAGCGGACCTTAAGACAACGCTTTGATCGGGTTTTGTCTCCTGACGCACTCGCCGCAGAGCAACGCGAACGCGGGCCAGTAGCTCAGAAAGCTCAAATGGTTTGGTGAGATAGTCGTCGGCACCAAGATCCAAGGCTCGCACCTTGACTGCTTCTGAGCCGCGCGCCGATAGAACCAAAATTTCCTGCGTCGCCTCGCTGCGAAGCTTGCGAATCAAATCCAAGCCATCAACATCGGGCAACCCCAGATCCAAAATGATCAGGGCGGGTCGGTGCTTAGCGGCAAGTTTGCGGCCGCCCCGACCGCTGTCGGCGGTAAGCACCTCGTAACCGTGTGCCCCCAGCGTGGTCGACAGTACACGACGGATTTGCGCATCGTCTTCGATGACCAAGATCGACTGCTTGGGATCAGTCATAGCAGTGCCGGGGCCCTTATTGCTCAGAACCAAATTGCGGCCGTGCGTCGGTAAATGGAATCGTAAAGCTAAACTCGGCACCGCCCGATGTGCGGTTGCGGCCGAGAATCTGACCACCGTGGGCCTCGACAATGATTCGGCAGATGGTCAAACCCAGCCCGACGCCGCCTTTTGCCTCCTTTTCGGCGCTTTGATAGAACTTCTCAAAGATCTTGCGCTCTTCGCCCGTCGGAATTCCCGGGCCTTGGTCAGCTACCCAGAAGCGGACTCGGTCGGGCTCTTCCTCGGCTCCGACTTCGATCCGGGTCCCACCTGGCGTGTACTTGATGGCATTCTCGATCAGGTTTTCGAGCACCTGCACAATCATTACCTCGTCCACCTGCGCCATTGGCACCCCAGCCGGTAGCCGGGTTTCGACCACGTGCTCTTTTAGTCGGCCCTCCATGCGAGACAGCGCGGCGCCAATGATTTCCTCAATGGGATACCAGTCTCGATGCAACGTGATGGTCCCTGCCTCAAGGCGGGCCATCTGCAGTGTGTCATTGGCGAGCTTTGTCATGCGCTGGCCCTCCTCCAAAATCGTCTGGGTAAGCTCCCGCGTCTGCAGCGCCGAAAGACGTTCTCTTTCTTGAAGTAGGGTGCTCGATGCGGCAACAATCGACGCCAGTGGAGTGCGCAAATCGTGAGCAATGGCGCTTAACAGTGAATTTCGTAGCGATTCGGTTGCCACCTGGACAGTGGCCGTGTGCGCTTCCTCGGTCAGGCGAATTCGCTCCAACGCTTGGCCAATCTGGCTCAGCACCGTGTCGAGCAATCGGCGCTGCTCGGGCAGCAGCACGAGAGTACGTGTTATCGGCCGCAGCGCAAGAACGCCGAATCGATGCGTAGAGCTGCTAACGGGCAGGTAAAGCTCGCGGTTCTGGGAGGGCGCGCCTGTGCCCCAGCCGGCGGCCTTGCGGTTGTCAAAAACCGACTGCGCGAGCTGCAAGTCAAATATTGGCTGTGCGCCGATCTGGTCCTCGAGCGGCGAAACCCGACCGTCGGCCCGCGCGAGAAGCACCTCGCTTTGCCAGTGCAGCTCATTAGAAATCTGGTGCGCTGCAACGCTCGCAACCTCCTGCATAGTTCGAGCACCACCCAGCGCCTTCGTGAATTCGTACAGAAATCGCACGCGCTGCTCACGCAGCCTTGCGCTTTCGCTTTGGAGGCGTAGATCGGCGGTCAGCCGGCTGGCAACTAACGCGCCGAGCAGGAAGACGAGCAAAGTGACGACGTCTTGCGGTCGCGCTACCGCGAAGGAAAAGTATGGCGGTATGAGCAGGTAATCACTGGCCAATACCGAAAGAATGGCCGCGATGGCCGACGGCCAAAAGCCAAATCGTGATGCGATAAAGAGGACGCCAAGAAGATAAACAATGAAGTGGTTGGCCGGCTCCGGTTGGCGAAAGATGGCGCTGGAAATTAGCGTCGCCCCGGCCGGAATGCCGATGCTCCACAGGTAGGCGTGCCAATTTTTCGCGGCACCGCCCGGCGTACTTGATACGAGCGGCAGGGGGCGCGCAGCACCAGCCAAGGTGTCTTGTGCCAGCGGCGAATGTGCTGGGGCAATCAAGAATATGTCCAGATCACTTGCGTCCCGGCCCAAGGCACGCGCCAAAGAACTGCGCCGCCAGCGCTGCCACGCGCTGCCAGTTGGTTGCTCTAAGACGATGCGGCCGACATTTTTCTGCCGTGCTAGCTCGATAATTTGACGCGCGACGACGTAGCCAGCGGTAAGCGTAATGACCTCCGCACCAAGCTCTTGGGCCAGTCGCAATCGCGCATGCACTCCTTCTTTCTGCCGAGCGGAAAGTCGCTGTCCGCGATTCGTCTCCAAGTAAACGACGATCCAATCGGCGTGCAGTAAAGAGGCGAGGCGACTGGCGCCGCGAATAATTTGTTCGGCCACGGGTTCGTGATCGATCGCAACAAGGACCTTTTTGTTTGCCGGCCAAAGGCCCGCGGGCCGGTTACCGCGATCCTGGGTCAAACGTTGCGCCTCTTGGTGATCAACGGCAATACGCAGCGCCAAGTTGCGCAGGCAGGCCAGCGTGGAAATGTCAAAAAGGTTCTTCGACATGCGCTCGGGCTGTGCCAGGAAGACCTTACCTTCGCGCAGCCGTTCCGAAAGCGCCTGCGGGGGTATGTCGACGACAACGATTTCGTCCGCGCGCTCTAAAACGCGATCCGGGACGGTCTCGCGAAAGCGAATCTTGCTGCACTCGTACACGGTTTCCTTCAGGCTCTCGATGTTGTGGACGTTTAATGTCGTATACACGTCAATGCCGTGCTCGAGCATTTCCTCGATGTCCTGCCAGCGTTGGGAGCGAGCCGATGATTCCGGATTGCGATGTGCCAAGTCGTCGATCAGAATCAGCTCGGGTCGGCGTTCGATGGCGGCGGTAACGTCAAGTTCCCGTTGGGTTTGGCCTTGTGAAACGGGCGCTCGGGGTGCAAGCGCCTCCAATCCTTTGCACAAAGCTTCGGTCTCGGTAAAACCGTGTGTATCAACCAGGCCGATCAAAAGGTCTGTGCCCCGGGCGCGCCGCAGGCGGGCATCGCATAGCATTGCATAGGTCTTGCCTACCCCGGGCGCGGCACCGAGGTAAATGCGCAGCCGACCGGGCGTGCGCCCTTGCCCCGTAGGGCTATCTCGTAGGGCTTGGGACTCCACCGGGCGCAATGGACGCAATGACGGTCCGAGCTAGTGCAAGGTGGCGCTCAAACCGAGTCCGCAGGAGGTGCCGCCTGGATGGGCCGTAGCGGTTCAGCGGCTCGCAGAGGTAGGCAAGCAAGCAATGCATTCGCAAAAGTGCAGCAGGGACATTGATTTGCACACGCGCCGCGTGCCGCCCATCGAATGCGCGGCGCGTTTAGCTTGGGTCAGGAGTTGCTTTTGGGTAATTAGTGCAATCTCGTGGTGATCTTTGCATATTCGCCCGTACGCAGCAAACAAGAAAAAAATGGGGCGGCATCTGCCACCCCATAACTCGGTCGCCCGAGGGGAATTTGGTATGCGCGCAGCGCTTGTTACTCGACGCGCTCGCCGTGCAGTGCCAGGTCCAGTCCTTCTCGCTCCTGTTCTTCCGTGACCCGCAATCCGATCACCATGTCGATCAGCTTGAGCAGGATGCTGCTCACCACAAAACCGTAGATCAGGGTGGAGGCCACGCCTATGGCCTGGGTCGCGAGGCTGCCCGCCTGTCCCCCGTCGATTTCCGTGCTGGCGAATATGCCCGTTAAAAGTGCGCCGACGATGCCCCCTACGCAGTGCACGCCAAAGGCATCCAGCGAGTCGTCGTAGCCCAACATCGTCTTGAGGCTCGTGGAAGCGAAAAAGCAAATCACGCCGGCTGCCAAACCGATAACCACCGCTGCATTGGCTCCCACGTAGCCCGAGGCGGGTGTTATGGCAACCAGCCCCGCGACGGCGCCCGAGGCGATGCCTAGGACGCTGGGTTTGCCCTTGACTAGCCACTCTGCAAACATCCAAGAAAGCGCTGCAGCCGCGGTTGCAATTTGTGTTGCTGCCCAAGCCATGCCCGCGCGTCCGTCCGCGGCCACGGCCGAGCCGGCGTTAAAGCCAAACCAGCCTACCCATAACAGGGAGGCGCCAATTACGGTAAGCGTGAGGTTATGCGGTGCCATCGGTTCCCTGCCGTAGCCGATGCGCTTTCCCAAAATGAGCGCGGCCGCGAGCGCAGCAATACCCGCGTTGATATGGACCACAGTGCCGCCGGCAAAGTCCAGAACGCCTCGGGCAGCGAGCCAACCGCTGGGCTCCCACACCCAATGCGCGATCGGCGCATAGACCAGGACCGACCACAATCCCATGAACCAGAGCATGGCCGAAAACTTCATGCGATCGGCAAATGCGCCGCAAATCAGCGCCGGCGTAATGATGGCGAATGTGAGTTGAAACATCGCATACACGCTCTCGGGAATCGTTGTGCCCAAATGGCTAACCGAGACCTTGCCGACGACCGCAGCAACGCCAGGAGCATCCTTGGTAGCCTCGACCGCGGCCACGTCCTTGATGTAGATCAGCCCGTCGAAAAACACGCGCGAAAGGCCGCCCAGATACGGTGTGCTTCCGGGCGTAAAAGCAAGGCTGTAGCCCACTGCCCACCAGAGGATTGTCACCAAGCACGTGATCGCAAAACTTTG
>CAZSOI010000409.1:0-2167 GCA_964608115.1 uncultured Burkholderiaceae bacterium
CCAACGCGGGTTCCACTGCCCAGAGCAAATACGCCGCCATCGGCTGCTCGATCATGCTGCGCGCGTTACGGCCACCCGGCCCCGGAGTGGCGCCGACAAGATAACCCCCGACGCTGTTGGCCGCTTCCCCAATCTCGCCGCACCGTGCTCCGGTCGCATTCGCAATCCAATGCAACCAGGCGCGGATCTGGCTGGCCTGCGGGTGCTGCATGGCTGCGTTGCCCGCAAGTACGCCCACGCGAGCGCCCGAACAAAGGTCCTTGGCGATCGCGATAGCCACAGCCTGCGGCTCGATACCGCCGACGGGCAATGCAAGCGATTTGTTCTGCGCCACGGCCGCAGCGATCTGCGCGAGCATCGAGACCCAAGCGGAGGGGGCGATGATTGCTTTTTGGCAAACACGCATCAACGGATCGTCGTCCGCCGCGTGCACAAGGCTCAGGCGGCAACCGTTGGTGACGCCGCGTCGGATGCGCGCCGCGAGCAGCGGGTGATCTTCACGCAGAAATGACCCCACCACCAGCAAACGATCGAGGCTGGCAAGATCGGCAACCGGCATCCCCAGCCAAGGCACGCCTGCGAGCGGTCCGTCATCGTCAAAGTCGGAGCGGCGCAGGCGAAAGTCGATGCTCTCGGACCCAAGGGCCCGGGTGAGCTTGCCCAGTAGATAGAGCTCTTCGGCCGTCGACCCGCCCGCGGCCAGCGATCCTATCGCGCCGCTGCCATGGTGTTCGCGCACGTTTGCCAGCGAGTTTGCGGCAAACGCCAGTGCCTCGGGCCAGGAGGCTTCCTGCAGCCGCCCGTCGCGGCGCACCAGAGGCTTCGTGAGGCGATCGGCACCAAGCAGTCCCTCATAGGAGAAGCGGTCCCGATCCGACAGCCAGCATTCGTTGATCGCCTCGTTTTCCAGCGGCACTACGCGCATGACCTCATTGCCCTTGACCTGCAGCACAAGATTGGAACCCAAGCTGTCGTGCGGGCTGATCGACTTGCGCCGCGCCAACTCCCAAGTTCGGGCGCGGTAACGAAACGGCTTGCTCGTTAAGGCGCCGACCGGACACACATCGACGAGGTTGCCCGATAGCTCAGAGCTGACAGTTCGTCCGACGAAAGGCAGGATTTCCGAATGCTCGCCGTGGCCGGCCATGCCCAGTTCCATGATTCCTGCGATCTCTTGGCCAAAGCGCACACAGCGCGTGCAGTGGATACAGCGGGTCATCTCCTGCGCCGAGACCAAGGGGCCCAGCTCCTTTTGCAGTACGACGCGCTTTTCTTCCTGGTAGCGCGAAGTGCTGCCGCCGTAGCCCACCGCGAGATCCTGAAGTTGGCACTCGCCGCCCTGGTCGCAGATCGGGCAGTCCAACGGGTGATTGATGAGCAGAAATTCCATCACCGCGCGCTGTGCCTGTTTGGCTCGCGCGTTGGCCGTGTGCACGACCATGCCTTGCATCACCGGGGTCGCGCACGCGGGCATCGGTTTGGGGGATTTCTCGATATCGACAAGGCACATGCGGCAGTTGGCCGCAATCGAGAGTTTGCGGTGGTAGCAAAAGTGCGGTACGTAGATGCCCAACTCATTGGCTGCGTCCATCACGGTGCGGCCCTCACGCACCGAGACTTTGCGTCCGTCAATTTCGACTTCGATCATTGCGTCACACGTAATCCGCCACCAGGCAGCGTTTGTGCTCGATGTGGTGCTCAAACTCTGCCCGAAAGTTCTTGACGAAAGAGCGCACCGGCATTGCCGCAGCATCGCCCAAGGCGCAGATCGTTCGCCCCTGAATGTTCTCAGCCACTGAGTCCAGCAATGCCAGATCCTCCGGGCGTCCCTTGCCGTGCTCGATTCGATGCAAAACGCGATATAGCCAGCCGGTGCCCTCGCGGCACGGAGTGCACTGGCCGCAAGACTCGGCCTGATAAAAATACGAAAGTCGCTCCAGGCATCGCACCATGCAGCGCGTATCGTTCATGACAATTACGGCCCCCGAGCCCAGCATCGATCCGGCCTTGGCAATGGAGTCGTAATCCAAATCCGTCTCCATCATGACTTCGCCCGTGAGCACCGGCATCGAGGAGCCTCCGGGTATCACTGCGTTGATCTTGCCGCCGCGCATGCCGCCGGCAAGCTCAAGGAGCTTTGCAAACGGCGTACCCAAGGGCACTTCGT
>CAZSOI010000410.1:0-3254 GCA_964608115.1 uncultured Burkholderiaceae bacterium
CGACTGAATTACCGCCTTCTGACACGCGGATTGCGTTACGTAAATCTAGCAAGCCCAGCAACGTACCCGACCACCAAAATGAGGCTCAGGTAAAGGACGAGACCCTCGGGCGACTTTATAGCCTGACAGGCGCTGGCTCCTAATCGCTCAGGCTGGCGCATCGTCTGCGGTCGAGTTTGCCCATACCACGGGGTTAGCGCCCGAAGCGGATATCTCGTCCACTCAAAGGCTGGACTTTCCATAATTTGCCGAACGGTCTTGACGACCGCCATTGGCGAATTCGCACGGCTACCGGCCAATTCCGCTCCTGGCCGATTGCACGCAATGGTAGCCCTCCCCAAACGAGACATCCACCTCGGTTCAGATTGAAGTGCCCCAGAGCGGACTGTCTGAACGCGAACTACCATCGACCCGCAGCCGACTACGGCAGTCGCGGAAAGCAGACCCGCTCGCTAGGGAAACGGCCTTCCGCGTCTTGTCTGGTTCAGCCGGTACCTACCTTGCCTCTGAAAAATTCTTCGGCAGACCGAGTGACTCGGGGGCACTTGCGATGGCCTTCACCTTGGCAAGAAGCGTCTCCGACGCGTTGAACCACTCCGCGCCCCGCCCGTATTCCTTAAACCTCCTGTCGTGTTCAAATTCCGTGTGCAACTCCCGCTCGATTCTTTCGGCTTCTCGTGTCGGATATTCGCCGTCGGTCAAGTAAATCACCCCAAGCAGCTCGATCAATTCGTGATTCGAAGACTGAATTTGTGAAAGCCGTCGAATTACCGATGAGCGAAGTGTGTTCTGACCCGTTTGCGCCGCCATCCCAATCTTGACCGCGACCGGCGGAGTGCCGGCGGCGACGAAGTAGACAATTCCCGGGCATTTCCACCATCGACGCGTGCTCTCGGCAGCATCGTCGGGCGATTTAGGAGCTTCCACCGATCAACCTCCATCCTTCCTTTATGCACTGATCAGGCCCAGCGTCCGCTCGATGCTGGCGCGTTCGCCTTAGCGATTGTGCCGTTGTCGACCAGTTGAAACCGCAGTCCCCATTGGACTCGCTGCCCTGACTCGGAGTGGACCAATCGTGCCTTCGAGGCGCGCCGGCCCTACGCGGCGCCGCGCGCCGCCTTGCCGTCGACGACCTTAGCCCCGCTCACGATCTGCTTCTACACCTTGGCGCAAAAATCCAACCACGCCTGCATGAGGCGGCGGCGCTTCTCAAAAAGGTCCCCGAGCCGATAGGCCGCCTCGACCTTGCTGGAAATCGCGTGCGCAAGGGCCATCTCGGCAACGTCGCGCGGAACGTTCGTGCGCTCGGAGGCCCAATCGTGAAAAGTGCTGCGAAAGCCGCGCGGCACGGCCTGTACCTTCATGCGCCGGCAAACCGCGGTGAGCGCCATATCGGAGAGCATTCCACCGTGTGCCCCCGCGAACACGACATCAAGACCTTTTGCTCGGGGTAGCCCCTTTAGCAACCCAATCGCCGCGTCCGAACGCGGAATCCGATGTTCGCGCCCGGCCTTCATACGCTCGGCTCCAATTGTCCAGACCTTGCCCTGCAGGTCAATTTCCGGCCACGTTGCGCCGCGAACCTCTCCCGAACGGGCTGCAGTCAGAATCGCGAACTCCAGCGCGCGCCAATTCCCTCCTGCTTGCGCAGCTCGGCCATGAAGCTTCCTACCTCGGCAATGGGTAGCGCCGTGTGATGCTCAATCTTTGCGACCTTGCTGGGGCGAGGTAGCAGTTTATCGAGGTGCCCCTTCCATGCCGCGGGATTAAGTGCCTTGGGGCGATAGCCGTGCGCTGCAGCCCAATCCAGTACCGCCTGGATGCGCCCGCGCAGGCGCGATGCGGTTTCGGTTTTTTCTTGCCAAATGGGCTCAAGGATGCGCGTGATGTGCGCCACGTCCACATCGCGCACCTGGAACCCTCCCATCACCGGATACGCATACGTTTCGAGTGTCGAGCTCCACTGCGCCGCGTGCTTATCGTTTTTCCAGCTCGCCTTGTGCGAGGCAATGTACTTTTCTGCGCATTGCTTAAAAGTCAGCGCGCTCGCGCGCTGGGCCTTAAGGTGGCTTCGCGCGCTTCTGGCCTGCTCGATGGGATCGATGCCTTCGCGGATCTTGTCGCGCGCAACTTGGGCCTTTTTGCGCGCCTCGGCAAGGCCATTTGCGCTGGAGGCCGCACCTAACCCCATGTCGCGGCGCTTGCCCCCGACCGTAACACGCAGCACCCACGAGCGCGCGCCCGACGGCGTGATCTGTAGTGCCAGCCCTGACACGCCGCCCACGAAGTGCAAGCCCGGGGCGGTTAGCTTGCTCACAGCCAGCGGCCCCATCTCCCCTAGGATGCGCCCCATTGCTTTTGACCGCGATTCTCCGCCATATTTCATTATCCATCATCTGACCCATCAATTCGGGCGCGATGAAGTGAACCCGCCCGAGGTGGCCTGAAGTGGCTTTTTGCTGATTTTCAGAGGGAAAATCGACCTCGTGCGGTCAATTTGGGAAAGTTCAAAACGTGCCCTTTCGGGCAGATAGGTGTCAGTTTATTCCGACGGTGGGTGTCAAGATAGTTGTCGTGTGATCTTGGCCCATCGTCACGAGGGCCGCGGCGGAGGGTGCAAGAGTACGGATCCGGCTGGGGCCCAGTTCCGAATGGCCCCGCTCCATCGCTCGGGGTGGGATCTGCGCGCAAGCTGGTAGAGCTTGAGACGGCGGGTGAGGATATGGAGTTCGCGTCCGCTGTGACGCTCGTCGGGCGTGACGTAGCGGATTGCGCTGTGGCGATGTTCCCCGTTGTACCAGTCGACGAAGCGACCAACCCATTGCTGCGCCGAGGCGATGCCGGCAAATGGCAAGCGCGGATACGCTGGGGTGTGCTTTAGCGTTCGGAAGAGCGCCTCGGAATACGGGTTGTCGTCTGAGACGTGAGGGCGGCTAAAGGAAGGCACAACGCCGAGCCACTGCAGCGTTGCAATCATGGTGCTGGCGCGCATTGGCGCACCGTTATCGGAGTGAAGCACCAAGCCGCGCGGATCAAGCTGGCTGTCGCGGCAAGTCTGCGTGACGAGCTCGGCGGCGATGTCAGCGGACTCACGCTCGGCGACTCGCCAGCCAACGATTCTGCGGCTCCAGACGTCCATCACAAGGTACAGGTGAAGGTACCGGCCGCGCACCGTCGTGGGCAGCCAGGTGATATCCCAGCTCCAGACTTGATTGGGCGCAGTAGCGCGGTGCAGCGTAGCGGCGCGGCTGACA
>CAZSOI010000411.1:0-2664 GCA_964608115.1 uncultured Burkholderiaceae bacterium
GTCGGCAAAAGACGTTTTGAAGCTGATCGCGGACAACGAAGTGAAGTTTGTTGATTTGCGCTTTACCGATACCCGAGGCAAGGAGCAACACGTCTCGGTTCCCGTCAAGGCCTTTGGCGAGAGCAAGTTCACCGAGGGACACGCCTTTGATGGCTCCTCGATTGCGGGCTGGAAGGGTATCGAGTCATCGGACATGCTGCTTATGCCAGATCCGGACTCGGCGCGTATGGATCCGTTTCGCGAAGAAAACACGCTCGTGATCACCTGCGACGTGCTCGAGCCCATCACTGGCAAGGGCTATGAGCGCGATCCGCGCTCGCTTGCGCGCCGCGCCGAGGCGTATCTGAAATCCAGCGGCTTGGGCGATGTGGCGTATTTTGGTCCGGAACCAGAGTTCTTCATCTTTGACTCGGTTACCTGGAACGTCGATATGCAGGGCTCGTTTGTCAAGATCAAGTCCGAGGAAGCCCCTTGGTCTACTGGGATCGAATACGAGCAAGGCAACTTAGCGCATCGCGCCCCCGTCAAGGGTGGCTACTTTCCTGTGCCGCCCGTGGATTCGCTGCAGGACATTCGCTCCGAGATCAGCTTGCTTCTTGAGCAGCAGGGCGTCGAAGTCGAAGTGCACCATCACGAAGTGGCCGCTGCAGGGCAAAACGAGATCGGCACAAAATTTAATTCCCTGGTCAAGCGCGCCGACTGGATGCAGATTCTGAAGTACACGATCTGGAACGTTGCGGCCTCCTACGGCAAGACCGCCACGTTCATGGCCAAACCCATCGTGGGCGATAACGGCTCGGGCATGCACGTGCACCAGTCGGTATGGAAGGACGGGCAAAACCTGTTCGCGGGCAACTTGTATGCGGGACTCTCCGAGTTTGCGCTGTATTACATCGGCGGAATCATCCGGCATGCGCACGCGCTAAACGCCATCACCAATCCGGGCACCAACTCTTATAAGCGCCTGGTTCCGGGGTTTGAGGCGCCAATTAATCTGGCCTATTCCGCGCGCAACCGCTCGGCCGCATGTCGCATTCCTTATGTCTCCAGTCCCAAGGCGCGCCGCGTCGAGGTGCGTTTCCCCGACCCGACGACCAACCCCTACCTGGCGTTTTCGGCGATGCTGCTGGCGGGATTAGATGGCGTGCAAAACAAGATCCATCCGGGCGATCCGATCGACAAGAACCTCTACGATCTGGAGCCCGAAGAAGCGGCCAAGGTCCAGAAGGTGGCCCACAGCCTGGAGCAGTCGCTGGAGGCCTTGGATAAGGACCGGGAGTTCCTGACCCGTGGCGGAGTCTTCACCAACGATGCGATCGATGCCTACATCGGCTTGAAGATGGAAGAGCTCACGCGTTTTCGCATGACCACGCACCCGGTCGAGTTCGACATGTACTACAGCTTGTGATCGACGCCGTACTTCGGATCGAATCATTCCGGGCGAAAGGGCGGCTGCAAAGCCGCCCTTTTTCCTGGACAAAAGCGCACATATACGCGGCGCCAATGCGGCGCAATACCACGAATGGCCGAGTCAAACCGGCCCAATTGCGGCTATCGGCGCATGAGCAAGTCGGTAGACTTGAACCCATAGGGTACCGATCGAAACACGATGCGGCGCGTAACAATTTTGCTTCTTGGTCTTACGGCAACGGTTGCCCAAGCGGCTGGGCCCGACGGGATTTTCGTCTGTGTCGATGCGGACGGCCACAAGACCTATCAAAACTCCGCGGAAGGCTCCGGTTGCCATCGTGTCGATGGCATCGTGGCAAGCATTCCCTCAACGGAGCTTCCGCGCGGCGCAGCGCCGCGACCGGCGCGTTCCTTGATTTCGCCTGCGAGCTTTCCGCGCGTGGACGTGAACACGCAGCGCGTGCGCGACAGCGATCGGCGTCACATCCTGGAAGAGGAACTGCGCGTCGAGGAAAAACACCTTGCGCGACTGCACGAGGAGTTCAATCACGGCCAGCCCATGCCCGTGGGCGACGAGGTGGTCGGCTCGGTCATGTACCAGGACCATGTCCAACGGCTTTACGAGGATATCGAGCGCTCCGAAGGCAACATTGCTTCGCTGCGGCGCGAATTAACGCCCGTTCGTTATTGATCGCTTGGGCCGGGGCGCCCAAGCAAGTTCCAGCGAATCGTTCTTGGGGGCCATTGCGGTGAGTCCGCATCGGCACCGCCTTGGCACCTCCTTCGTAGCGGCGGAGGAGTCGGGTCTGGACCTGCTCTCGGTTGCGGTCTTGCTCATCGATCGCGCGGGCATCGTGCGCCGCGCCAACCCTGCCGCCGAAACCACTTTTGATCTGTCGCGACGCCTGCTCGAAGGTCATGCGGCGCGAGGCCTATTCGTTCAGTCAGCGCAAATCGACGCACTGCTTGCCGGGGCGATGAATCACGCGTTCGCGCAGCGCCGTGAGCTCCTGGCGGTGCGCCGCTCGTTGCGCGAGCCCCTGCCGGCGCTGGTCGTGGCCAGCGCAACCAACGATCCCCAGGTCGCTTTAGTGCTCGAGATCTCCGACGTGCGTCACCAATGGCGTGGCACCGGTCGCGAGGAGCGCCGCGCAGACGTAGGTGAGGCCAATCGCCGCTTGCTGCGCAACCTCGCTCACGAGATCAAAAATCCCTTGGGCGGGATCCGCGGTGCGGCGCAGCTGCTGGAGAAGG
>CAZSOI010000412.1:0-7152 GCA_964608115.1 uncultured Burkholderiaceae bacterium
GCGAAATTGGTAGACGCAAGGGACTTGTGAAAATTGAGCACCCGAGCACGAAAGTCTCGGCGTGAATCCCGTCAAATTCGGCGAACCCCCTGCTAGCGCGAGGCAACGCTGAGCGAAGCCCTCCAAGGAGGGAACGTGCAGAGACTTGACGGCGGGGGCCCTACGGCAAATTGCTCGGGCCAAGGCAAAGTCCAGACCACGAACAACGAACTCGTTGGCGGCGAAAGCCGAAGTGGCACGAAAATCCCTCGACGAAAGTCGTACCGGTTCGAGTCCGGTCGGGTGCACCACCTTGCGTGTTGTCGAGAGCCCCTTTGCAGCGCGTTTTAGCTAACCAGGCCGCGAATCAGGCAGCCAGCAATTGCGAGCTACCGGTCTTTTGGGCCCGCGCAAACCGAACAAGAAAAACAACCGCTCCCAATCCCAGGCCCGTCAATGCAAAGGTATCGGCCTCCGGCACCGCGGAAATGTTTAACACCCCCGAGTACGAGCCAATCCCGGAGGAAACAACCTGACCCGCAATCTCCAGGGTATAGGTGCCCGGCGCAAGCGTTATCGGATTTAGCACGACGTCAGTTACCGTGGAACCGCCGGCACTAAACGATGTGCCCCAGGCCTCCTCGAGAACTTCCGATCCGCCCGAGCCTGAGTACGGCCCTGCACCCGAAAAGAGTCTCGCTTGCAGATTGTTGATTCCAATCAAGCTCCCGAGATTGATCGTCGAGGTAATGCTGTCGGTGACCACCGCGCTCACCGTGAATTCGTAGTCGTCGTAGAAAGTTCCAGTGGAACCCGGCTTCACGGGGTTCGTTGTTGGATTAAAAGAATTACCGTAGTCGTAGGAAAAGGGCAGCGAGGAAATGGTGCCCAGGTTTGTCGTCAAGTCGATTTGGTCGTATCCGCCATTGCCCCAAACCTGCGCTTTTGCCGGCACATTCGCGAGCGCCAAGCACGCTAAAACCGCTAGCCCTAAACACCTTCCAATTTTCGCTGTCATAATTTGGCCACCTTCGATACGTTGCTTGCGACCGCGGCTGAAGTCTTCCGCCTGTCGGAACATTGCGCCTTTGGTCTGGGTGTACTGTGCCCGCTGCAAATGACAGCCAAGCGTCAACGGGCCAGCGGGTTTGGTTCTTTGGGACTAATCGAGTCCCTTAATTGCAAATGCGCAGCGCGGTTTTCGCATCGGTGCATGCGCACGGCAAGAGCATGACTTTTTACATTTCATTCTTGCGCCGAAAATCGCGCTCAATCGATTGGAGAGAACAAATAGCTACTCTCGCGGAGAGCTCGCGCAATGGTTTTGCGAGGTCGCTGTCCGAAATTTGAGCATTTCGAAGTCCAGCGCCGCCTCGCTGCGCACAGTGCCTCCGAAGGTTTGCAAGCTGGCGCCTTCCTGCCAGAGGCTAGCTCCCGCCACCGAGTGCCCATCGCCGCCTCTAAGCGTCGTGGTCCTAGCGCCATATCAAATAAAGGAAATGGCAACGCGCAATGGCCGATCCGCTCGCCTTACATGCGCGACAAAGCCAAACAGCCAGGTTTGCCAAGTCCCGCGAAAGCCCGAATAAGTCTATTAGCGTGAATGTCCGCTCGCGCCGGAGTGGACCGCTGCGTGTACCGGCGCCCGAGGCCGTCCATGCCCGTTTGGTCCAGGAAAACCGTGCTCGCCGCGCCAGCGGTACCAGTACGGCGAGCGGTATCCATAAGGCCACCACAGATACAAATCCTCGCAGTTGTCGTAACCGTAGGCGCCGCAGCCCCAATCTGGGGGCGCTGATGCGGGCATCGGAGCAGCGGGGTGGTAATCTGCCGCGGCGCTTTGTGAACGCGCCAATTCCCACTCGCGCAGACGCACGCGGTCGTTTTGCGCAGCCGCTTCCGCATCCTTGGCCGCCTTGGCTGCTTCCGCAGCCGCTTTGGCAGACACCGGCTCCTCGTGAATGACTTGGGTCACATCCACCCCGCCGGGTGGCGGCAAATTGCTGTAGGTGACTACGCCGTTAGAGTCGATCCAACCGTAGATCTCGGCTGAACAGATGGCTGGAAGAGGCAACGCAACCAACAATGCGAGGGTTGTGCCAATACTGCGAATTCGCGCCTTCATCGTCTGCGCCTCCGACCTGACTGCAGGTCAGCAAGGAACTTGCTTGCGCACGAAAATCATCATACGCCGGCACTTGCGTGGCAGTGGTGTCACGTTGTAACCGCAAGGAGCCTTATCGGCGAGCTTGCTTCGCGCTGCAAAGATGCTATCTAACTATCTAATTTTTCGGGGAAAATTTGCTTCAAACAGCGCTTTGGGACGGCGCATTGAAGCGTCTGGCAGCGAGGCCGCAAAGCCTGCGCCGGGGCCTTTCGCTTGATGGGCGAGGGACGTTGGGCAATGAGCATATGCGCCCCAAGAACCTGGTTGCGGCTTGAAACGAACCGAACGTCCAAGCGTCCGCGCCCGCTACTCATGCCAGGGGGGCTCTTGCTCCCGAGTGCAGGTATTCGCGCGCGTGCACTCCTGCCAATTGACTATGCGTTCATGAGGATGGCAGATCAAAGTAGGCCAGGCTCAGCATCGACATCCAGCAGCGCTAACGACACCAGACACGAACGTCGCTTGCCCTATTCGCTGCGTTCGGGAGTCCGATACCCATGGCGGCGCACCAGCGCATCGCGCTCCGCGCTCTTAAGATCCTCGCGAACCATTTCCGCGACCAACTCGCTAAAACTGATCTTTGGCGACCAGCCCAACTGCCTGCGCGCTTTGCTGGCATCGCCCAGCAGGCTTTGCACCTCCGCAGGACGGAAATAGCGTGGATCGACGGCCACCACACGCTTGCCCTGAGCATCGACCGCATGCTCCTGCACGCCCACGCCCTGCCAGCGCAATTCCATTCCCAATTCGCGTGCCGCGGCGTCGACAAAATCGCGCACGCTATATTGCACACCCGTGGCAATCACATAATCCTCTGGCACCGGCTGCTGCAGCATGAGCCATTGCATTTCGACGAAATCGCGCGCATGTCCCCAATCGCGCAGCGCCGACAAGTTGCCCAGGTACAGGCAATCCTGCAAACCCAGCTTGATTCGCGCCAATGCGCGAGTGATCTTGCGTGTGACAAAAGTCTCGCCTCGAATCGGTGATTCGTGGTTAAACAAGATTCCGTTGCAGGCGTACAGCCCATAGGCTTCGCGGTAGTTCACCGTAATCCAGTACGCATACAGCTTTGCCACCCCGTAGGGCGAGCGTGGATAAAACGGTGTGGTCTCCTTCTGCGGCACCTCTTGCACCAGTCCGTAAAGCTCGGACGTCGATGCTTGGTAAAAGCGCGTCTTCTCCCCGAGGTTCAAGATGCGAATTGCCTCGAGCACGCGCAGGGCTCCAAGTGCATCGGCGTTGGCCGTGAATTCGGGCTCCTCGAAAGAAACTTGAACATGGCTCTGTGCCGCTAGGTTGTAGATCTCGTCAGGCTGCACCTTCTGGATCACGTGCAGCAAAGATAAAGAGTCCGTCATGTCGCCGTAGTGCAAAATAAAGCGACGACCACCGACGTGGGGATCTTCGTAGAGGTGATCGATCCGATCGGTATTGATGAGCGATGTGCGCCGCTTGATGCCGTGCACCTCGTAGCCCTTTTCGAGCAGCAGTTCCGCCAGGTAAGCCCCATCCTGGCCGGTGATCCCCGTGATCAGTGCGCGCTTCAAAGTCGGCTCCTCGTTCGATCAAACGGAGCCAATGGTACCGGCTTACAAAGTGGTTTCGTGGCGCACGCCTGATCCCGAGGATTGCACTGCGAAGGGCGTCGCCGCCGGCGGGCCGAATTCCTGGGCCAAAGCATTGGCAACTTCGGCAACCACGCCGCTCCAGTCCCCCATCCGGTTCTGCCGGAACAAACGCATGGTCGGGTACCAGGGACTATCTTGCCTGCGCAGCAGCCATCGCCAGTCGGCAGCGAACGGCAAAAGTAGCCACGTCCGGCGACCGAGTGCGCCTGCGAGGTGCGCTACCGACGTATCGACGGTTATCACCAAATCGCACAGCGCAAGCAGCGATGCGGTATCGTCGAACTCGCGCAGTTCGGGACCGTACCAGGCAAGACGCGAAAATTGCTTCAGCGCGGCACTATCGGACTCGCGCAGTTCTGTCTGCGCTGCAAAATAGTTTGCAGCGAAGCGATCGAGCGCCAGCAGCTCCCGCAATGGCATGCTGCGGGCCCCATCGCGCGGGTGAAGCCGGCCTCCCGACCACGCCAAGGCGATGCGTGGCAGCGCGCTGCCACCGAGCTTTTTCCGCCAATGCGACACACTGTCGACATTCGGCCAAAGGTAAGGTGAGGCGGCCGGAATGTTGTCCAAATCGGTCCGAAAAGCCAGCGGGAGACTCATCAGCGGGCAGTGCATGTCGAATTTGGGCAACGGCTGGCCACGCCCCAACACGCTCACCGCAGGCGCGAAGGCGCGCGACAAGAGCCCCAGCATCGCCGGTTGTACTTCCAGCAATACGCGCGCGCCGCGCTGCTGCAGCAGCGGCACGTAGCGGCAAAATTGCAAAGTGTCGCCAAATCCCTGCTCGGCGTGAACGAGTATGGCCTTGCCGGCTGGATCGCCTTCGCCCAACCAACAAGGTTTGTCGAAGAAATCGCGTGGTCGGAAATTCGCCGTGTGACTCAGACTCCAGCGTGACTGATACAGCTGCCAGCCGGAGTGCATTTTGCCCAGCGCAAGGTGGCACATCGACAACGTCCAGCGCGTGGCATCGTTAGCCGGATCGATTTCCAAAGCGCGGCCGCAGGCGGCTTGTGCCTCCTCGAGGCTTCCGAGATGGTAGAGCGCAAGCCCGAGATTGGCGTGCGCAATCTGCAGATCCGGCTGCAAATGCGTCGCGTGTCGCAGCGCGTCGACGGCTGCTTTCAGGTCGCCGAGCATCAGGCACACGCTGCCCAGATCGTTCCAGCCAAGCGCGTGCTCCGGATCGAGCCGAACACATTGCTGCAGCATCGCTCGGGCCTCGTGGACGCTTGCCGCCCCAAGCAGCGAGTGGGCCTTTCGCAGAAGGTCGTTTGAAAGGGAACGCTCGCTGCAAAAGCGTTCGCCCTGGGAAGGTACGGCGCCGCGGAGCTGGCCCGGCGAAATGATCTCAGGAGACATGCTTGATATCGGCCCTAGAGGCCATTTCGATCCGCAAGTGCTGCATTTTGCTCATTACAAATGACAGCGATCTTTCGACTTTTGGCGAGTCACTTTGCAGCTGCGGCCGAGGAGTTGTGTCGGCAAATTTGTAACATGTCTCAATTTTCTCGCCCTACCCAGTAAGAAGCCCGTCATCGAAGCCGGGCAGACTTGCCCAGTTACGCACACAGCGCCCGCAGTCGCGTTCTGCGGTTCGAACTTTTCCGCACCAGATCAATGCCTGAGGAGAGCAGCGTCACTGCCACGTTCGTGGCAGAAACGCCGATCGGATTTACGCCCCCACTCGCGGGCGATTGGCTCGCTCATTGCAAACTGGGGCTGGCCTACAAATCGCGCCGCCAATTCCTCGCGGCGCTCGAACAGTTTGACTTGGCCCTTGCCTTGAACCCGGCAAGCAGCATGGCCCACATGGACCGGGCCAACATGCTGTGCGAATTGGGCCGTCTGCAGGACGCCCTAGCCAGCTATGAAAGCGCGCTGAGAATCGATTCACGAAACGCCCTTGCACACGCCAACTACGCGATCGCCTTGCGTTTTGTCGGATGCTACAGCGCGGCAATTGCATCCTTCGATCAGGCCCTTGCTCTCGGAGCACCTGCGCCGGTTGTGCTGGCCAACCGCGGTGCCACGCTCGGAGAGATGCGCCGCTTCGACGACGCTCTGGCAGATTTGCGCGCAGCGCAGGCGCTGGCGCCAGATTTCGCGCTGGCGCATTGGAACGAGGCGCTGATTCACCTTGCTCGCGGCGATCTGACGCGAGGCTGGGAAAAGTACGAATGGCGCTGGCACTACGAGGAGCTTGGTCTGATCTTCCCTCGACGCGTTCAGCCGGTTTGGAGCGGAGCACCGGCAGATCTCCACGGCAAGCGACTCCTCGTCTGGGCCGAGCAGGGCGCGGGCGATGCGCTGCAGTTTTGCCGCTATCTGCCTCTTCTCATACCCGAGGCGGCGACGGTCATTTTGCAAGCGCCATCGGAACTGTGCGAGGTTCTGCGGTCCATCGATGCCCGCTTGATCGTGGTGTCTCAGACGGATCCACTTCCCGCTTTCGATTTGCATTTTCCCTTGCTAAGTCTGCCGCGGGTCCTCCGAACAACCCCTCAATCCATACCCGCGCAGGTCCCATATCTTCGAGCCGATCCTAACAAGGTGCTCGAATGGGGGCAGCGCCTGGCAATACCGGCGGATCGGGCCGGTGTTGGCCTAGTCTGGTCAGGCAGCACAGCGCATCGCAACGACCACGTACGCTCGCTTGCGCTGGGTCCGTATCTTGCACAGCTGCGCGAACTGCTGCGCTTGCCAGCTAACTGGATCGGACTGCAGCGCGACGTGCGCGAGAGCGACCAAGCGGCCTTGTCGCTGCTTGGTTTGCGCAACGTCGGCACCGATTTCGCTGACTTCTCCGACACGGCCGCTGTCATTGCAAGCCTGGATCTCGTCATTACCGTAGACACCGCGGTGGCTCACCTTGCCGGTGCCATGGGACGACCGGTCTGGATCCTTTTGCCGTTCGCGGCCGACTGGCGGTGGCTCGCGGACCGCGAAGACACTCCCTGGTACCTGAGCGCCCGGCTGTTTCGTCAGGTCGAACCCGGCGCGTGGCCCGGGTTGTTAGCGGGCGTGCACGCCGCGCTGGCGCAGGAGCTCTCCTCACGAGACGATCTACACCTGCCCGCCCCGGCCGATTTGCGGGACTTTTGGAAAGCCGGCGCATGAGCGTGAGCTTTCTCCAGATCGGCCGCGATCTGCACCGGCGCGGCCTTCTGCCTCAGGCCGAACAGGCCTACGAGCAGGTCCTATGCCGTGATCCCGATAGCGCTGATGCCTTGCATCTGATGGGGATCCTGCGCTGCCAGCAGCAGCGCATCGCCGAGGGCATTGCAATGATGCGCCGGGCCACAGCGTCTGTGCCCGGCAATGCGGCCATTTGGTCGGACCTTGGCGAAGCCAGCATGCAGGCGGGCGACGCGG
>CAZSOI010000413.1:0-44444 GCA_964608115.1 uncultured Burkholderiaceae bacterium
AGCCGAGCGAGATGGCAATTGCGTGCGCCAGGGTTGTCTTTCCAACGCCCGGGGCGTCCTCGATCAGCAGATGCCCGCCCGCCAGCAGGCAGGTCAAGCTCTGGCGGATCTGAAGATCCTTGCCGACAATGATCGTTGCAATGCGCGCCGCGCAGGCCTGAAATTTCTCTAACATTGGGAGTTGAAATTCGTGATGGGGAAATTGTCTTGAGCACCGGTTTTTTGTCGCACAGCGCCTGTGCGGCGCACGAAATGGGAAGCTGGCATCCAGAGTGTCCGGCTCGCCTTGCCTCGATCCAAGATCGCCTGATTATCACCGGGCTTGCGCAGCATCTTGAATACATCGAAGCCCCGCGGGCACCTATCGATGCCCTGGTGCGGGCTCATGACCCGGAATATGTCCAGATGTTGCAAAGCAGCATACCCGAGGACGGCTACTACTCGCTCGATCCGGACACACTGGTTTGTGCGCACTCCTGGGAAGCGGCCCAACGTGCGGTGGGCGCTGTGCTCGAGGCCACTGATCGGGTGATCGGAGGAGCGCTCGACAACGCTTTTTGCGCGGTTCGGCCACCCGGCCATCACGCGCGCCCCGCAATGGCGATGGGATTTTGCCTTTTGAACAACGTGGCAATCGGCGTGCTGCACGCACTCGAAGTGCACCGTCTGGAGCGGGTGGCGGTGGTCGATTTTGATGTGCACCATGGAAATGGGACGGAGGAGATTCTGGCCGCAATCAGGTCCGGCGGCGAGCGAGTATTGATGACTAGTTTTTTCCAGCATCCCTTCTACCCGTACTCGGGTACGGACAATCCGATGGAAAACATGGTCAATGTGCCTTTGCCGGCCGGATCTGACGGGACGAAAGTCCGTGCGGTGGTCGACGAGATCTGGATTCCGCGGCTGGAGAGGTTTCGTCCTCAAATGATCTTCATCTCCGCCGGCTTTGACGCCCATCGGGAAGACGACATTGGTCAGATGAGTCTGGTCGAAGCCGATTACGCGTATATCACCGAGCGTCTCATGGACGTTGCGCGGCGACATAGCCAAGGGCGTATCGTAAGTTCGCTGGAGGGTGGTTATAACTTGAGTGCGCTTGGGCGCAGCGCCGCCACGCACGTGCGCGCGCTCGCACAGTTGTGAAGCGCAGGCGCTGGCATTTAATGCGCCGCGCTTTATTAACGATTTTGTTTTGAGTTGGAGGCATCGATGAGTGCCAAAATCGCAGACGTATCCGCGCAAGGCGCGCCACTTCTCACCCGAACTGTGGACGGGGCCGTATTGCATCTGACGCTGAATCGGCCGCTGCAGTACAACGCTCTTTCCGAAGAGATGCTCGGCGCACTGCGCGAGGCGTTTTCGCAGATTGCCTCCGACGCATCGGTACGCGTCGTGGTACTCGGCGGGGCGGGCAAGGCGTTTTGCGCTGGCCACGACCTGCGCCAGATCCAGGAGAACCCGCAGCTCGATTACCACCAATGGCTGTTCTCCGAATGCGCTCAGCTGATGGGGCAGCTGCGTGCCCTTCCCCAGCCGGTTATCGCTCGCGTGCACGGAATCGCAACGGCTGCGGGCTGCCAGCTGGTAGCTTCCTGCGATCTTGCCGTGGCTTCCACCGAGGCCCGATTTGCCACCTCGGGGATCAACATCGGCCTGTTCTGCGCGACCCCGGCGGTTGCGCTGACGCGCAACGTTGCGCAAAAGCTGGCGTTTGAGATGCTCTTCACGGGTGAGTTCATCGATGCGCAAAGTGCTCAGGAACGCGGACTAGTCAATCGTGTCGTGCCCCCTGAGCGTTTAGATGAGGAAATTGGCCGTCTGGCGGCGTCAATCCTTGCTAAACCGGGGCACATCGTAGCGGCCGGCAAGGAGCTTTTTTATCGCCAGCAGCAAATGGGGATCGATGCGGCCTACCAGCTCGCCGTGCAGGCGATGGCCTGCAATTTGCAAGAGCCGGCAGCACGGGAGGGGATCGACGCATTTTTGAACAAGCGTCGCCCGAACTGGTTGGGTGCTATCGATTGACTTTCTCGACGCATCGAGAGCTGAAGGTTCAAAGGCCGCCTAGGGTCGCCCCTGCAAGTGCGCGCTAGCGGGCGCTATGCCGAGCTTCAGACGTTGCTGCCTTCTGGCTAGCGGCTCGGAGGCGCGCTAGCCAGAAGGCAACGTGCAGTGTGCCCTTTGACCGAAGTTCGCGGTCTTTGTAGCGTTTGCAGTGTTGCGCGCATGCGCCGCGGCTTTTGCGCCCCTTGCAAACAAAGCTTGCCTTATCGAGTCTCGACGCCCAAGAAAAAAGCGGCATTTATCCTTTGCCTTGCGCTTTGCTTGCTAGGAAACCGGGACCGGCTTTCCAAAATCATCCTTGCGGTTGCGCCGGCCGGCCGCATATGGCTTTAGCTTGACTTTGTCTTCTTTCAAAATGGAGCTCAAAGAAAGCTCCATGCCCTTGGCCTTGCTCGGCTTCAGCACCGCGTCCGCGGCAAGTTCCATGTAATTAAAACTCCTACGAATCGCACTTCGGATTTCGTCGACCTCTGCCTTTGGAGGATCGTGTCCCAGTAAGGTCGCAACGACGTCCAGCGCCTCCCAAGGATGGGTGTCGTCGTACTCGGCGTGCACTCGAAGCCATCGCATCGCCGACGTCCGGCACGATTCCGGGAAGCTGTTTGCATAGTCGTCCTTGGAGCAAACAAGACCCGACCATTCGCCGGTTGCTCCTTCGACGGCATAGTTCGTCGCTGCAACGCCCACAACCAGCGATGGCTGCGCGCTGATATACCAGCACCAATGCGCCAGGGCCTGCTCCTCGATGCAGTCACTGGCATGTTTCAGATCATCCAAGGTCAGGCCGCTTGCCTTGGCCCAAGACAGCCAATAGTCGGCGTGCTTTTGTTCCACACGGATATTCTGGATCAGGAACCTGCGAGCCATGTCGGCACCGACACTGTTGCCAACATGCATCTTTTGCAGGTTCATCGCCATAAATTGCGGAAAGCGTTCGATGGTTAACCAAATGCCGGTTAGGAGCTTTTGAATTTGTGGCAGCGGCAGCGTGGCATCGCGCATCATCGCGAAAACCGGATGCTTGACGACCCGCTCTTTGTCTGGGTTCGTCTGGCGCACGACTTCTTGCAGCCAAAGAGGGTAGCTTTCAAGCTCTTTCAGAGGCCCGGTGCGACGAAATTCCATTGAAGACATAGCAATTCCTTCCCTGCATGATGTTGTTATACGGTCCGCCGAACCAAGGTACACCTACGACACCTCCGAAGTCGGAATTAGGCAAGAGAGTGCACACAAAATCCACGCCCTCCGCCTTTTTTGCGGATCATTGAATCAAACATTTCCGAAGTTTGACGGTTTTGCGAGCGCTGCCACTCTTTGACCCGACAGCAGCGAATAAAGAAACTCCTATCTTCGTGTGAACATCTTTTCTTGCACATCAAGTGTTGTCAAGCAAGTTTCGCTGTCAAGACGCCGGTTTGCGCGATGTTTCTTATTTGCAAATCGTGTGCTTAATAGGAATGGGACTCGATGATGTATGGCGCAGTGGCCTGTACGCCGCGGTACCGAATTTCCGTCACTTGCGAAACTGCTTGCCAACTCTCGCGTATGTCGACGTTTCGATCGAATCGAAAATAGCTGGATCTTGTCCAGGTTTGCGCGACAACGCGGCTTCGTCTTGCTCCAAGAGCGCGAGGAGCGCGAACAGCGAAAGATCTCGCTCATTGTGCTTTTGGTCTATTGACGGGAACGGCTGCAGACGATTCGCTGCGTCTAACCGGTCCCGGGCGGACCGGACGTGCGCCTGCGTGCTCCGCGTCGCGGGCTGCCTGCATGGGCGCACGCGCCTTCGAACAATTGTGCGACATCAGGGAGCTTATCTTCGCGCGCAAAGCATGGCGATGTGAAATTACGGCTCGCGTCCTAATGCAACGCCCGAGTCGTCTGCCGGTAATCTCCTGCGGGCGAGGTTTTGAGCGGCAAAGACGCGATGAAGCTTAGCTCCTGGCAACCAAAAAGACGGCAAGTCGGCCGAGAAGCGAAACTGCAGCGCGCCGAAATGGCGAACTTAAGCGTGTAAATCGACAAAAGCAACGCACCGCAAGAGACCTTTTTGTGCGACTCGAGCAGGCGGTTCGCTCGTTATCCTTGCCCGTGCTTTGAAATCCCCCTGGAAATTGGGCTTGCGCGCACGCAATTTTCGTCCAGCGATGCCACGCTTTGCCCTGACGCGCGCTAGTGCACACGACGGGACGTGACGAAATTGAAAATAACCACGGAATTGGTGCCGAAATTGCCGCTAATTCTCGAAATTAGAATCTCACGGCTCTGACAAATGTCCAACGCTTCCGGCGCCCCGGCATTTGCTCCGCGATCGGCCTGGCGAACGGCCTGGCCCTACGTCGCACTTCTGGGTTGTTTTCTCGCCCTAAGCGTCGGCAGCATCGAAGTGCTATCAGGCGTGCGGGCGTACGTGGGCGGTGAAGGCCTTTATTCAAAGGCCCAAAAGGAGGCGGTGTCGGCGCTCTTGCAATACAGCGTGACCCATTCCGAGGACAAGTTTCGCGCCTTTGAAAAGGCCGTTGCGATCCCCCTTGGCGATCGTACCGCGCGTTTGGAGCTTATAAAAGACGATCCCGATTTGCAGGTTGCGGCAGACGGGTTTGTCGCGGGCCAAAACGACGCAGCCGATCTTGGTCGGATCATTTTTCTGTTTCGCTGGGGCCGCTGGTTCGGGCCCATGAAGCACGCCGTCGATCTTTGGGCCGTTGGCGATTCCTTCGTCATCGAAATTAACGAGCTCGGGCGTCAATTGCGCGAGGATGCTGTCTCGCATAACAAGTCGGCCGAAGAAAGGCGGGCAATCACTGCGCGGTTGCGTGAAATCGACGACACGATTACGCCAATGGAGGATGAGTTCTCGGCGACTCTTGGCGAAGGGGCGCGCCAATTGCAGGACATCCTCGTGCTCGTTCTTGTGGGCACGGCAGGGGTGTTGGTCACGCTGGCACTGGCGATCTTTCGAGGCCACAGGGTCGAGCGCGCGCAGTACGAGTCGACGCTGCGCAATAGCGAAGCTCGCTATCGCTCAGTTTTCGAAAGCAGCATCGATTCGATTGTGATTTGCTCGCCAGCGGGTGTGATTCTCGAGGCAAACCCCGCGGCCGCACGCCTTTTTGGGTACTCGTCGGCGGAGTTCGTGTCGCTTGGAATTAGCGCGTTAATTGACGAGAACACGGAGAGTGCTCGCCGCGCGTTTTTTGGCGGACTGCAGTCCGCCCACTTCCAAGGAACACTGGAATTTCGCAAGAAGGACGCGACGCGTTTTCTTGGAGATGTCTCGTTGGCAATGTTCACCGACCCGCACGGCGAAAGCCGCAGTGGCGTCGTCGTGCGAGATGTCACGGAGAGGGCTCGCCTTTTACAGAGCATCATCCGAAGCGAAGAGCGTATGGACCTCGCGCTCGAAGGTGCGGCCCTGGGCATGTGGGATTTTGATATTCCCAGCGGGAAATTTACTGGCAACCAGCGTCTGGTCGCCATGATCGGTTACGTGCCGGGCGAGATCGCAGTCGATGCTAATAGCTTCACATCCCTGTTGCACCCCGAGGACCAGGGAAAAATGGCTGCGGCCTTTTACGGGCACCTCAAAGGGGAGATCGACACCTACGAGGCCGAATATCGGCTGCGCCATAAGGATGGTCACTGGGTGTGGATTGTCTCGCGTGGCAAGGTCGTTCAAAGAGATGAAAACGGTCGTGCGCTGCGCATCGTAGGCACCAACAGGGACATTACGAAACGCAAACTAGCCGAGGAAAATGAGCGGCGACTGAGGCGTGCGTTTCGGCTCTTGAGCAAGTGTGATTCGGTTCTCGTGCACGCAGACGATCAGGCCGAGCTGCTTGCAAAGATTTGCCACCTTACCGTTGAGATCGGCGGCCACTTGATGGCCTGGGTGGGGTTGGCTCATAACGATGGGCGTAGCTCCATACTGGCCCTGGCTCACGCGGGAGTCGAAGACGGGTACCTCGCTCTGGCAAGTGTCGTCGGCGATTGTGAGGATGAGTGCCGAGAACCTGTCGCTGCAGCAATCCAATCAGGAGGGACCGTCGTCGTCCAAGACATCGGCGCAACGACCCAGATCGCTCTATGGCGCGACGCGGCTCGCATGCGCGGCTACCGCTCGTGCGTGGCCCTTCCGCTCGTGGTTAGGGGCAACGTGCTCGGCGCGTTTGCCATCTACTCGAGCGAGCAAAGCGCCTTTCACCAGCAGGAGGTGGAACTACTCGAACAACTCGCCGCCGACCTCGCGTACGGGATTCAGACGCTACGGTCGCGCCGGGAACATCAAGAGGCGCAAATCGTTTTGAAGCGCGAAAGCGAGAAAAATCAGGCGCTTTTGCGCAACGGCAGCGACGGCATCCATATTTTGGACACCCATGGCTATTTGCTGGAAGCCAGCGATTCATTCTTTAGCATGCTGGGCTACTCGCGTGAGGCGATGATCGGAATGCACATCGGCCAGTGGGACGCGAGCTTGAGCAGTGAACAAATTGACGGAAAGCTGCGGCAGCAATTCTTGGGGCGAACTCGCCACCAGTTCGAAACCCGCCATCGGCGCAGCGATGGGACGACATTCGATGTTGAGGTCAGCAGCATTTCAATTGAATTGGATGGGGGCGCCGTGCTCTTTAACTCTTCGCGCGATATTACGGAGAGAAAACGAGCCGAGGAGTCATTGCGTGAAAGCGAAGAGCGTTTTCGCGCAGTAATTGAGCAATCTCCCATAGGCGTAGCGTTTGCCCGCGATGGAATCATCGTTGATGCCAATGCGGTCTACCTGCGGATGTTTGGCTACGACGATGTCGCGCAAGTTCGCAACCGCGATCTACAGGAACAGATCGTGTACCGATGCAGATCCGATATGGACGATCGCATCACGCCGGCCACTTTCGCCGATCAATTGGAAGGGGCCTACGAGACCGTTGCGCTGCGCAAGGACGGTTCTGAGTTTCCTGTGTACGTTTCGGCAAAGCGGTTGGAGTTTCGAGACGGGCCCTCGACAATCGCCTTTTTGATCGACATCACGCGGCAGAAGATGTCGGAGGAGGAGATTCGGCGTCTGGCGTTTTTCGACCACCTGACCGAATTGCCCAACCGGCGTCTTTTGAAGGACCGGTTACACCAGGCGCTGGTATCGAGCGAACGCACCGGGCGGCGCGGTGCGCTGCTGTTTATTGATTTGGACGACTTCAAGTCCCTAAACGATACGCTGGGGCACGCGGCAGGCGATGCGCTGCTGCAGGAGGTTGCACGGCGGCTTAAATCCTGCTTGCGGGAAACCGATTCCATTGCCCGAATGGGCGGCGACGAATTTGTTGTGATTCTGGAGGATCTCAGCGATCAAATCACGGGGGCTGCCCGACAAACCGAGGCGATTTGCGAGAAGTTGTTGGCGGTACTTGATCAGCGCTACGAGCTGTTTTCCGATGAGTACCAGTGTACCGCCAGTATTGGCGTGACCTTATTTTGCGGAAGAGAGGGGCCGGGCGTCGACCTGATCAAGCAGGCCGACATCGCAATGTACGAAGCAAAAAGGGCCGGCCGCAAGAACATGCGCTTCTTCGACCCTAAGATGCAAGACGCGGTTAATGCCCAGGCCGCGCTTGCAGCAGAGTTACGGCGGGCCGTGGAGAAGCGCGAGTTTGAGCTGCATTTTCAGGTCCAGGTCGACAGTCTGAACCGCCCCTTTGGCGCGGAGGCCTTGCTTCGCTGGAATCATCCCGTGCGCGGCGTAATCTTGCCTGGACAATTCATCGATGTTGCGGAAGGCACGGATTTAATCATCCCGATCGGTCAGTGCGTCTTGGAGACGGCCTGCGCGCAGCTTCGGTCCTGGGCGACGGCGGCGGAAACGCGCGATCTTTCGCTGTGCGTGAACGTCAGCGCCAAGCAGTTTCACAAAGCAGAGTTTGTGGGTACCGTTCGCGCCCTCGTGCGTCGCTATGCGGTCAATCCGAAACGGCTCGTGCTTGAATTAACGGAAAGTTCGCTCCTGAGAGATACCGAAGAGACGATCGCCACGATGAATGCCTTGCGGGATATCGGAGTGCAGTTCTCGCTGGACGATTTCGGTACGGGCTACTCCTCCTTGCAATACTTGAAGCGACTGCCGCTGCACCAGCTAAAAATCGATCGGTCCTTTGTGCGAGACATCGCCGTCGACACGAGCGATTTGTCGATCGTTCAGACGATCATCGCTATGGCGCGAAGCCTAAACCTGCAAGTGATCGCCGAGGGTGTCGAAACGCAGGAGCAGCGTCAACTTCTTTTGAACATGGGTTGCGACGAGTTTCAGGGATTCTTATTTGGCAAACCCGTCCCGATCGATGAATTTAACGCGGCGCTGAGGGCTCCCGCGATCGCTACCTAGCTCCGAGTGCTGCTCGCTGCGCGCTCGCTCGGGGCGTTGCGCGAGGCCGCAACCACTGCGGCGATTCGCTCGCTCTTGTGCTTGGAAATTTGGCGTCGCGCCGAACGAAGAGCGCAGGGCCAAGGCGGCGGTAATGCCCGCTCCGGTCAATTTCGCCGGTATTGCGGGCACCGCGATTGACTTTACTCCTTGAGCGACAAAGCTTGCCGTATCTGATCCAGGGCGGCAGCGTCCTCGATCGTCGTCAGATCTCCCGCGTCACGTCCCTCGCAGATCGCCTGAATCGTGCGGCGTAGGAGCTTACCGGAGCGCGTCTTGGGAAGCAGACCTACGAAATGCACCCGTGACGGCCGTGCCACAGCGCCCAATTGTGAATCGACGACCTTGAGAATTTCATTCTCCATTGCCAAGCGGCGCGTCGCATCGCTAACCGCTGCCGGATCGCGAGCAACGGCAAAGGCGATAGCGACTTGGCCCTTGAGCGCGTCGGCAATGCCGACCACTGCGACCTCCGCAACGCCAGCGTGCGAACTAATGGATTCTTCGATCTCTCGTGTACCAAGCCGGTGGCCTGCCACGTTGATCACATCGTCGGTTCGCCCCAGAATGAAAAAGTACCCTTCGTCGTCGCGAACCCCCCAGTCGAATGTCGAATACACGCTTTTACCTGGCACGCTGCGCCAGTAGGTGTTGACAAAGCGCTCGTCATCACCCCAAACCGTACTCATGCAGCCCGGGGGCAGCGGTCCCACGATCGCGACCACGCCTTTGGTGTTGTTGCCAACTTCCTCACCGCTCGTTTCGTCAAAGAGCCGCACGTCGTAACCAAAGCAGGCCATGCCCGGACTGCCAAACTTCGGTGGCGGCGAGTCGATGCCGCGATGCGTTGCCAAGATGGGCCAGCCGCTCTCGGTTTGCCAGTAATGATCGATGACGGGCTTTTGTAGCCCTTCGGAAATCCAACGTGAGGTGGGCACATCGAGCGGCTCGCCGGCAAGAAACAATGTCTTGAGCGATGACAGATTGTGCCGGTGAAGCAGCGCCGGATCTTGCTTCTTCAAAACGCGGATCGCGGTGGGCGCAGAAAACATGACATTTACGCGGTACTGCTCAACGATGCGCCACCAAATAGCACCGTCGGGGCGAATCGGCGTGCCCTCGTAGACGACCGTTGCCATGCCAGCGATGAGCGGACCGTAAACGATATAGCTGTGGCCGACAACCCAGCCAATATCGCTCGTGGCAAAGTACGTGCCTCCCGCGGTGCCTGCGAAAATGTACTTCATCGATGAGGCAAGCGCGACCGCGTAGCCTCCCGTGTCGCGTTGCACGCCCTTGGGTCGTCCCGTCGTTCCCGAGGTGTACAGGATGTAGGAGGGTTCGTTGGATTCGAGCCAAACGCATTCGACGTTGGCGTCGGCGTGCTTGCGCAGTTGCGCGGCACAATCCAGATCGCGTCCGGGTGTCATCGGCATCGGTGCCAAACCGCGATCGACGAGCAAGACATGTTCCGGAGCAAAGCGCGCCATCGCAATTGCCTGGTCCAGCAGGCCCTTATAGGGCACGGTTTTGCCGGCGCGTGATCCGGCATCGGCCGATACAATGATCCGAGGCCGAGCATCGTCAATCCGGGTTGCTAGGCTGTGGGAAGCAAAGCCACCGAACACCACGGAGTGAATGGCCCCGATTCGCGTGCAGGCAAGCATTGCGAAAATCGCTTCCGGCACCATCGGCATGTAGATCAACACTCGATCGCCGCGCTGCGTACCCAGCGCGCGCAAGACGGCGGCAAAGCGATTTACTTCACGATGCAACTCGGCGAAGGTGTATGTCTTTTCTGTGTCCGTTTCTGTTGAAACGTAGATAAGCGCTGACTGATTGGCGCGCGCGGCCAAATGGCGGTCGACTGCGTTGTAGCACAAGTTTGTGCTGGCACCCACAAACCAGCGCGCAAATGGTGGGCGCGAGGCGTCCAGCACCTGTTGCACGGGCTGCTTCCAGTCGATCAACTGCGCCTGTTCACGCCAAAAGGCTTCCGGCTCCTTCAGAGAACGCGTGTGCAACTGTTTGTAGGTGCTCATGGTTCTTTCTCCGATCCGGATTCAGTATTGGCACTAGACTTGTTTTTTTGCTGGCGAATCAAACGCAGCAGGGGGTTGAGCTGCTCGAGCAACCGCGGTAGGTGCGCAATGACTTCGGCCGAGCGCCCGGAGGCAATCAACGCCAAGGCCAGGTTGATATCCATCGAGCCGGTCTCACCATGCGGATCAAACCCCCCTGCCTTGGCTGCCTCCGAGGCGCCCAGCATGATGCGCCGCGAATGCGCACTTTGGGCCATTTGCGCGCGTCGCTGCGCTTGACCGCGCAACTCGGTGGCGTTGCGGCGCAATTCCTCTGACAGCATTGCCACGCCGATGCAGGTCCAGACTTCGATTCCCGGACCGGCAGCATCAACGTTTTCCAGAACCTTGCGCAAACGCGCCGCAAATCGCAGCGTGTCGGATATACCCTTGTTTTGCGTGGCCACACAAAATTCGGTCTTGTCCGAGCGCGTCGCCAGATCCTCAAGCCGCACCGAGGAGCTCAAAGCGCGCCCAACAAGACGCATGCGCTGTTCAATCTCGCCGTCCCAGGCTTCGTTGTGGGGCATCCGAAGTTCCACGCGGATGCAGATCAGCGCTAGATCCGAAAGCGCTCGCCGCGCATAGGACAATAATTTGTCGACCTGCCGGTCGAAGGCTGAGAGCGTGAGCAGCTCAGTGTCCGGGTCAACAGTGCGCGCGGAATCAAGTTCCGAGCGGCTCTCCACGAGCGCATCGCGTGTGTTGGACAGCTCGACGAGCACGCGCACCCGTGACAACAGGTCGTTAGCTGCATTACCTGGCGGAGGGTCGGACAAAACCAGTGCCGTTGCCTCCAACGCCTCGATCCGCTGGCCCTCCGCCGCGGTGGCCGGATCCAGAATGGCGATGGCTGGAATTTCTCGGATACGCTGGACCTTGGAAGCGCGAAGGCGGGTGAGCAGTTCCAAACCGCGTTTGGCCGGCGCCGTCACCTCCGTGATCACGGCCCGGATCGCCGAATCCAGGAGCACCGCCTGCCAAGCGGCCTCGGCGTCCGCGACTTCCCGCACGTCAAAATGCTGACGCAAAGCATCGCCAACGGGTCCACGCAAAATCCGGCCGGCCTCGGCCATCAAGAGCTTGGGTTTTGCACTTGCGTCGGCGCGTTTACTGGCAGCGCCCTGCGCCGCCGGATCTTGCTCTTGGCCTTGGGTGTTGGGTCCTTGCGGGCTCATGTGGAAATTGCCTTGCGGGTCGGATGCGTGCCGTTGATCGTCAACATACTCGGTGGTGTTTGCGCGCGGCGCGCTCCTTAAGGACCCGCGCTCGGGACAACCGTCGCGGCCATGCTTTGCTGCACCCGTGCCAGCGCCGCCATAATCGCATTGGCCTGAGCTGCTACCGCTTGCTCGCCTTCCAGAATCGAGGATTCGCGCGCGGCAAAATCGGTGCTACCAATGGCGCTCACGGCAGGCTCCAGCACGACATCCGCGTCGCTTAGTTCGCTGCGCGCGATCACCTGCCCCATGATGGTGAAAGTCTGCATCAAGATGTCGAACGCGCCAGCCGTGCTCTGGTAGGCCGGTTTTTTCGAAATGTCGACTGCGATGACAACATCGGCGCCCAGTCGACGCGCCGTGCGCGCGGGCACCGGGCTTACCAGACCGCCGTCGACGTATTCGTGACCGCCGATGGCTACCGGTTGAAACACTCCTGGGACGCTGCTTGAGGCGCGAACCGCCATGCCAACGTTGCCCCGTTCGAAGACCATCATTTCTCCTGTGCCCAGGTCGGTGGCCACGACGGCGAGTTTACGTGGCAGCTTTTCGATCGGCCGCTGCGCGACGCGCTCGTTAACGAAGTCCTGCAACGCCTGACCTTTGAATAATCCACGCGCAGGCAAGGACCAGTCGGTGAGCGTCGATTCCTCGAACTGCATCGCCACGCGCTGCAATTGTGCGCCATCGTATCCGGAAGCGTACAGCGCGGCAACGAAGCTGCCGACGCTGGTGCCAACCACGATGTCCGGCACGATGCCACGGGCCTCGAGTGCTTTGATTACGCCGACGTGGGCAAATCCGCGTGCCGCTCCACCGCCTAGCGCCAAACCGACTTTGACGGGATGCGCGGGCGTCTCGGCGTTCGCAGGCGAGGGTGCCGAAAGGGCCTCGGGCGCTGGCGGACCCACAAACTGCGCGCCAGCAGCCGAAGAGACGCCCGCCGGCGCAGTCGCCGGCGCCGCAGCCGGCGCAACGGCTGCGCTGACAGCCGCCTGTGCTGCCGTGGGGGCAGTCGTAGTGGCCTGCCCCGCGCGCACAGCCGTGCCTGGCGCCATTGTCTGGCACGCACCGAGCACACCGACAAGGCCGCCCAGCGCGATCCGCAATCCCAATCTTGAAAATTTCGTTAACAAAACCGAGCCATACAAAAGTGTGGTAACAAATGAGTCTGTCGGCAAAAGGGGATCAACCCGAAAAGCGTAGTGCCGCGTATTGCGGCAACAAGGGAGTATGCAAATCATGGCCGCCCGGATCACGGACGTCATTGTATTAGGCGCGGGCCACAACGGTCTGGTCTGCGCAAACTACCTCGCGGCTGCCGGATTGAAGGTGACCGTCCTAGAGCGGCGCGCCATCGTCGGCGGCGCCGCCGTGACAGAGGAGTTTTTTCCAGGATTTCGCAATTCCTCTGCGAGCTACACCGTAAGCCTGCTTCAACCCACGATCATCCGCGACTTACGACTGCTCGAGCGCGGACTGCGTATCGTCGAGCGGCCCTTTGGCAACTTCGTGCCGCTTTCCGACGGCCGTTCGCTGCGTTTCGGCGGCGGGGCGTCGCTCACGGCTGGTCCATCCTCGGCAAACTCACTGGCGCAGTTATCTCCAGCGGACGCGAAGCGCTTGCCCGAGCACTACGAACGCCTAAAACGAATCGCGGACATGTTGCGTCGCTGGCTGCTGCGTACGCCGCCGGAAGTCGGAGGGCGGTGGCTTGTTGCGGATTTATCCTCGCTGCGCTCTGTGGTGCAACTGCTGGCGGAGGTTGGTCAGCTGGGATTGCGTGGCCAGCGTGATCTGTTGGCGGCCTTTACGCGCAGCGCGGGACAGTGGCTCGATTCGATGTTCGAGTGCGACGCACTGAAGGCGGCCCTGGGTTTTGATGCGATCGTAGGCAACTTTGCCAGTCCATACGCGCCGGGATCGGCGTACGTACTGCTGCATCATTGGCTCGGCGAGGTCAACGGCAAACCTGGAACCTGGGGCCACGCGATCGGCGGCATGGGTCGAATCACCCAACTGATGGCCGAGGAGGCGCAGTCCCGAGGCGTTCAGATCGAGCGCGAGTGCGAGGTGCGTCGCGTGTTAGTTCAAGCCGGCCGTTCAGTCGGCGTCGAGCTGGCCGATGGCCGCATGTTGCCGGCCCGCGCTGTGGCCGCAGGAATCAATCCAAAGCTCTTGTACCAAAAGCTGGTGGAACCACAGCATCTTGCCGAGGATTTTCGTGCCGCCATTGGCCAATACCGCTGCGCGTCCGGATCTTTTCGAGTCAACGTGGCGCTCTCTGAACTACCCGATTTTGTCTGCCAACCTGGAACGCATGCACAGGAGCATCACGCCAGCGGAATCTTGCTAGGCCCTTCCTTGCGCGTTATGGACCAAGCATGGCACGACGCGGTGCGCGATGGGTACTCCCAAGTCCCGGTTATTGAGATGCTCGTGCCCAGCGTCGTTGATGATTCGCTGGCGCCGCCAGGGCGTCATGTCGCGAGCCTGTTTTGTCAGCATTTTGATCCGGCGCCGGCCGATGGTTGGGATACCCTTAAAGAGCGCGCGGTCGAAGCAATTTTTCAAACGGTGGAGTCCTACTGTCCGAATTTTCGTCACGCGCTTCTTGGTTACAGGGCGTGGTCGCCGCTCGATCTGGAGCGTGACTACGGGCTTATCGGGGGCGATATTTTCCATGGCCAGCTCTGGCTCGATCAGTTGTTTTGTTTTCGGCCGCTGATTGGCAATGCCCGCTACCGCGGACCGATCCGCGCGCTGTACCATTGCGGTTCGGGAGCTCACCCCGGTGGTGGTGTCTGCGGGGCGCCGGGGCGAAATGCAGCGCGTGAAATCTTGCGCGACTGGAACGCGGCGCCCAGAGCAGGCGCGGGCGGTAGCGCGTAGGAACGTACGATTAAACTCGCATTGACCGAGGTCGGCAGGAGCGTCCTAGGCGCAAGATGAGGGCCGTGACACGCTAATTCACCAACGCGAAAGGTCGGAACGGCAATGAAGGTAATGGTCTGCGTCAAGCGAGTGGTCGATTTCAACGTAAAGGTCCGCGTCAAATCGGATCAAACGGGTGTGGACATCAGTAATGTCAAGATGTCGATGAATCCGTTTGATGAGATCGCGGTCGAAGAGGCGGTGCGATTGAAGGAAGCTTCTCTGGCCACGGAGATCGTGGCTGTCTCCTGTGGCCTGAGTCAATGCCAAGAGACACTGCGTACCGCCCTGGCCATTGGCGCCGACCGTGCCATTCTGGTGGAAACGGATTTGGACTTGCAGCCACTGGCGGTGGCAAAGCTCTTCGCGGCCATTATGGAGCGCGAGCAGCCCCAATTGGTGATCATGGGCAAGCAAGCAATCGACGACGACTCGAACCAGACGGGCCAGATGCTCGCGGCCTTGCGAGGCCTGCCCCAAGCAACATTTGCTTCGCGTCTGCGACTGGCAGACGGCAAAGCGCAAGTAACGCGCGAGGTCGACGGCGGACTTGAGACCGTTTCCGTGCGCCTGCCCGCAGTGGTTACTACGGACCTTCGATTGAACGAGCCGCGCTACGTGACCTTGCCCAACATTATGAAAGCAAAGAAAAAACCGCTTCAGACAGTTTCGCCCGAGAGCCTCGGGGTCGATGTGACGCCGAGGCTCAAGACCATCAAAGTCAGCGATCCGCCCCAGCGAAAGGCCGGCATTCGAGTGCCCGATGTGACCACACTCGTTGCCAAGTTGCGTGATGAAGCCAAGGTGATTTCGTAATCGCCGGAGCCCAAGTATGAGAGCGCTGATACTGGCCGAACACGACAATGCGACGCTCAAGGCTGTGACACGCAACGTGGTCACGGCAGCCATCGCGGCGGCCGGCGAAGCGGACGTACTGGTAGCCGGCAGCGGTTGCTTAGCAGTGGCGCGGCAGGCTTGCGCGATTGCCGGCGTAAGCAAGGTATTTGTCGCCGACGCGCCGCATTTTGCCGATGCGCTTGCTGAAAATATTGCCGCGCAACTGCTTGCTCTTTGTAGCAAAGCCTACACCCACGTTCTGGCTCCGGCTACCAGCTTTGGCAAGAATGTGCTGCCGCGCGTTGCCGCACAAATGGACTGCGCGCAGGTCTCTGATGCCATCGCGGTAATTGCTCCAGACACCTTTGCCCGGCCGATCTATGCCGGCAACGCGATCGCAACAGTCCAGTGCGCCGATCCGGTCGCCTTCATCACCGTTCGTCCGACGGGCTTTGCAAGCGCTGCGGACGGTGGCAATGGATCGATCGAAACTGTGGCACCCGTTGCGGATTCGGGCTTATCCGAATTCGTCGGGCGGGAGATGGCCAAGTCCGACCGGCCGGAACTGCAAAGCGCAAAGGTGGTGATTTCGGGCGGACGGGCACTGGGTTCAGCCGAAAATTTCAAGCTACTTGACCAGCTTGCCGCGCGATTGAATGCTGCTCTTGGAGCATCGCGCGCCGCGGTCGATGCTGGCTACGCGCCCAATGATTGGCAGGTCGGACAAACCGGAAAAATCGTTGCACCACAGTTGTACATCGCGATCGGTATATCGGGGGCGATACAGCACTTGGCCGGAATGAAGGATTCGAAGGTCATAGTGGCGATCAACAAGGACGCGGACGCACCGATTTTCCAGGTGGCCGATTACGGACTGGTGGCCGACCTGTTCCAAGCGGTTCCCGAACTGATCGAGAAACTCGGATAAAGCACGATGAGCTACCAGGCACCGTTGCGGGAAATGCAGTTCGTCATTCACGAGCTCGCCGATCTGCGTGCGGTTCAGGCCTTGCCCGGCTACGAGGAAGCCACTGACGAGATCATCGGTGCAGTGCTCGAGGAATGCGCCAAGCTTATGAGTGAGGTCGTGGCTCCGCTGAACCGCATTGGCGATACCCAGCCCGCACATTATGCCGATGGTGCCGTGAGAACTTCGCCGGGCTTTCGGCAGGCATTTCGTGCCTTCGTCGAAGGGGGCTGGCAGGGGGTGATGCATCCGACGGAGCACGGGGGTCAGGGCCTGCCGAAGCTGGTTGCGACGCCTTGCCTGGAAATGCTGCAATCGGCGAACCTGTCCTTTGCGCTTTGTCCGTTGCTTACCGACGGAGCGATTGAGGCGTTCTTGACCGCAGGCTCCGAGCAGCAGCGCCGTCGCTACGTGCCCAAACTCATTGACGGCAGTTGGACGGGAACAATGAATTTGACCGAACCGCAGGCCGGTTCGGACCTCTCGCTCGTGCGCACGCGCGCCGAGCGCCAGGCCGATGGCCGCTATCGTATTTTCGGTCAAAAGATCTTCATTACCTATGGTGAACACGATCTGGCGCAAAACATCGTGCATCTTGTGCTGGCGCGCACTTCGGACGCGCCGCCTGGCGTAAAAGGGCTCTCGCTGTTTGCGGTGCCCAAGTTTCTGCCGCTGACCGACGGCGCTTTGGGCGCACGCAATGATGTCTTTTGCGCTTCTATAGAACACAAGCTCGGCATCCGGGGCAGTCCTACGGCGGTCTTGATTTTTGGTGATGGACGCGGCGAAGTTGGTCCGGGCGCGATCGCCGAACTGGTCGGAGAAGAATTCCGCGGTATGGAGACCATGTTCATCATGATGAACGCTGCCCGCTTTCAGGTCGGTCTTCAGGGTATCGCCATCGGTGAGCGCGCCTACCAGCAGGCGTGCGCGTATGCGCGCGAGCGCTTGCAAAGCCGCGCGGTGCAGGGCTCGGCCGGCCCCGTTGCGATCATCGAGCACCCGGACGTGCGCCGCATGCTAATGCTCATGCGCTCGCACATTGAGGCCGCGCGCGCAATTGCCTACGTGGCTGCCGCACAAAGCGACATTGCGCATCATCATCCCGATGCTGAGGAGCGCGCGGCGGCGCAAGCGCTCTACGACTACCTGATTCCAATCGTCAAGGGTTGGAGTACGGAAATCGCCGTGGAGCTAACTTCCATCGGCATCCAGGTGCATGGTGGAATGGGGTTCATTGAGGAAACCGGGGTCGCGCAACATTATCGCGATGCGCGGATTTTGCCGATCTACGAGGGAACGACCGCGATCCAGGCCAACGACTTGCTCGGACGAAAGACGGTTCGGGAAGGCGCTGCGAGCGCGCGCAGACTAGCCGAGCAGATGCGGGCGACCGTCATGCTCCTGCGGGAGCAGTCGGTGCCGGATTTTGTGGCCATTGCGGCGCGACTGTCTGCGGCAGTGGACGCATTTGCTGCGGCCGTCGAGTATTTTCTGCGCAATTTTGATCAGGACGTGCGCGCCGCCTTTGCCGGCTCGGTGCCGTATCTGAAGCTTGCGGGGATCGTGCTCGGCGGTTGGCAGATGGCGCGGGCAGCGCTAGCCGCTCAGCGCCAACTGGAGCGCACGCCAGAGGATCGGTTTTACCGTACCAAGGTCGCGACGGCGCGCTTTTTTTCTGACCACGTGCTTTCGACTGCCCCGTCATTGCTGCTGGCCATCGAGGCGGGCGGCGCTGGCGCCTTGGCGCTGGACGCGAACGACTTCTAACTGCCCGTTCGACGCCGCCGACGCTCGCGCAAAGGGGCGAGGTAGATAGCTCCAAGCTATCGATAGGATAATCACAATTCATTTGTTTAATGCAATGCGGACGCGTACATTTGTCCGCGCCGACCGATTTCGGAAGGATCGCGCTGCAGCGATGGATCAACAAGGAGAGCTTTATGGCACTGAAGGGATCAAAGACCGAGGAAAACTTGAAGGCTGCATTTGCCGGGGAATCGCAGGCAAATCGCCGGTACTTGTACTTCGCGTCCAAGGCAGACGTCGAGGGCTATAACGATGTGGCGGCGGTATTCCGTTCCACGGCCGAAGGGGAAACGGGACACGCGCACGGACACCTCGAATACCTTGAGCAAGTGGGTGACCCGGCTACCGGGCTTCCAATCGGACCAACGCGCGCCAATTTGAAGGCCGCTATTGCCGGGGAAACCCACGAATACACCGATATGTACCCGGGGATGGCCAAGACCGCGCGCAGTGAAGGTTTTGCGGAAATTGCGGACTGGTTCGAGACGCTGGCCAAGGCCGAGCGCTCGCACGCCAACAAGTTCCAAAGGACGCTGGACTCCCTCGTCGACTAGCCACGGTTTTTTTGGCCGTGGATCTGACACGCGATGCGCGCTCGGCGCGCATCGCGCACCGAATTGATCTTACAAAAACTAATTATGAGCACCAAGGAAGGAAGCCTGGAAGCACCGACTCGAAGGCCGATCGCATGGGATCAGCCCGAGTTCTGGGACGAGGCCAAGCTCGAGAAGGAACTCGAGCGTGTTTTCGATATTTGCCACGGGTGTCGACGCTGCGTGAGCCTATGCGGAGCCTTCCCAAGACTTTTTGATCTCGTCGACGCCAGCCCTAGCGGCGAGCTCGATACGGTCCCCAAGGCACGCTACGTGGAAGTCATCGAGCAATGTTACCTGTGTGACATTTGTTTTATGACGAAGTGTCCCTACGTACCTCCTCACGCATGGGATCTGGATTTTCCGCATCTGATGTTGCGAGCCAAGGCGGTAGAGTTTCGCCGTACCGGGGGCCGCTTGCGCGACCGGGTGCTCTCATCCACCGATCGACTCGGTTCCTTTGCAGGCATTCCGATCGTGACCCAAAGCGTTAACGCGGTCAATCAAAGCCAGCCCGGCCGGGTGCTGGCCGAGAAACTGCTCGGTGTCGACCGGCGGGCTTGGCGTCCACAGTACGCCACCGCGAAATTTCGCCGCTCCGCAAAGGCCGATGCCTCGGCCGCGGTTCGCGACGGGACGCGCTCGCCGGGCAAGGTCGCAGTTTATGCCACCTGCTTTGTCAACTACAACGAGCCTGGAATCGGCCTGGATCTGCTCAAAATCCTTGCGCACAACGAGATTCCCCACGTGCTCGTGGAGAAAGAGGCGTGCTGCGGCATGCCAAAGCTCGAGCTCGGAGACTTAGAAGGGGTGCGTCGCCTCAAGGAAATTAACATACCGGTACTGGCTCAGTTAGCGCGAGAAGGTTATGCAATTTTGGCGGCGATACCGTCTTGCACGCTGATGTTTGCCAAGGAACTGCCGCTATTGTTTCCGAACGATTCGGAGGTGCGGATCGTGAGCGAAGCGATTTGGGATCCGTTTGATTACCTGGTCGCGCGCCAGAAGGACGGATTGCTGAAAAATGACTTTCGGCGACCTCTGGGTACGGTGTCGTATCACGTGCCGTGCCACAGTCGCGTGCAGAACCTGGGACGCAAGACCGAGGAGGTTCTTAAGTGGATTCCACAAACTTCGGTGACCACGGTTGAACGCTGTTCAGGGCACGCGGGAACGTGGGGCGTGAAAAAGGAATTTCACGCCACGGCGATGAAGATCGGTGCACCGGTATTCCGCGCGATGACCCAATCTCAGCCAGATTACATCAGCTCCGATTGCCAGTTGGCGGGGCACCATATCGAGCAGGGGATCGGACAGCTCGAAGGCGATCCGACATCGGGCAAGAGGCCACGGCTTGCGCATCCTTTAACGCTGCTGCGCATGGCCTACGGTATTGAATGAGCAGCACGACACGGACCTATTATGAATGTGATTTCCCAATCGAGCTTGATGACGCTTGAAACATACGCAAAGCAGCGCAATGAAATTCGCAGCCGCGTAATGGCGCACAAGAAAAACCGGATCGTGCATTTGGGGCCGCATCTGACCCTGATTTTCGAGGACGAGATCACGATCCGATATCAGATACAGGAGATGCTGCGGATCGAAAAAACCTTTGATGAGCAAGGCATTCGCAACGAGCTCGACGCATACAACCCGCTGATCCCAGATGGGACGAACTTGAAGGCGACGATGATGCTCGAGTACGAGGACCCCGAGGAGCGCGCGCGGGAATTGGGGCGCTTAATTGGCATTGAGCGCCGCGTGTACATTCAGGTTGGAGAACGAGAGCGATTTTACGCAATCGCGGACGAGGATCTGGCGCGCGAAAATGAGCAGAAAACTTCCTCTGTTCATTTTTTGCGTTTCGAACTTACGCCACAGGCGATCGCGGACTTTCGGAGCGGGCGCGTGGTGGCGTTGGGCGTTGACCACCCGTACTACCGCGGGCGCATCGATCGAATTGCTGGCGAGGTGCAAGACTCGTTGGGCAGGGACTTCGCCTGAGCTAAGCTCAGAAAAGGCACTGCTGCGCCGTGGGCGACTGCGGCACGCGGAAGTGGTGGCAGTCAAGCGGTTCGTATTCCTGCGCAAGCTGCAACCTGCGGCAGGCCAGGCAAAAGCGCTGTCGCAACAGACTTGCAAATACTCCGGTCCCGGACATGCGCACGCCAAATGCCGACTGATTGTCCTGTCCGCCCCGTATCTGGCGAACACGACTCATGACATGTTCGGTGCGCAATGGCACGAACTCGCGCAACCACTCGACGAACAAGTCGCGAACCTCTAACGGTAGACGCAATGTGACGTAGGAGGCTTGCTCTGCACCGGCAGCCGCAGCGGCTTCGAGCACCTGCTCAAGGGACGATTCGGTAAGCGCGGGAATTACGGGTGCGACGATCACGCCGACAGGGATTTTGGCCTGCGACAGGGCGCGGATTGCTTCGAGGCGGCGAGTCGGGGCACTGGCGCGCGGCTCGAGCGTTCGTGCCAGCGAGCGATCGAGCGTTCCAATTGAAATGAGCACGCGCACCAAATTGCGCTTTGCCATTTGCCCGATCAGATCGATATCGCGAACGACCAAAGCCGATTTGGTTGTGATCGCAACCGGGTGACCAAACGCTGCCAGTGTTTGCAAGATTGAACGGGTGATGCCCAACTGCTTTTCGATGGGCTGGTAGGGATCGGTGTTCGCTCCTAAGGCAAGAAGCGCGGGCACGTAGCCGGGTTTGCGCAGTTCCCGCTCAAGCAGCTCAGCGGCATTGGTCTTGGCAAAAAGTCGGGTTTCGAAATCCAAACCGGGCGAGAGTCCAAGGTACGCATGCGTAGGTCTCGCGTAGCAATACACGCAGCCGTGCTCGCAGCCGCGATACGGATTTATCGAGCGATCAAAGGGAATGTCTGGCGAGTCGTTACGGCTGATGATGGTGCGCGCCTGCTCCAACGCAACGCGCGTCCTGATCGGCTCAGCGGCGTGGGATGAGACCCCGAGTTCGGAAGAATTTTTTGCCTGCGCAAGCTCGTCAATGCTTGCTCCGCGCTGGCCTTCGAGGAAATCCAGATCGAGCTCGTGCGCAAATTTGGCGAAACGCGAATCCCGATTGCTCCGGGCGCCGCGTCCCTTGAGCTCAGCGAAGGCACCTTCTAAAAGCGCGGATCGAACTGCTCGCATGTGGTTCGGGGGAATGACACTGTAAAAAATGCCAGTATACGGGTCTGCAGCTGCAACGACAACAAACGCGAGCAATTCAAAAAAAGGATTGGCGAGCCAGCAGGCAGCGGGTGGTCGCAACGGGCCTGGTAGGGATGGAAAACATCGTGGGACGTCAAAGAGCAGGAGCAACACATGTCACTAAGCCGCAAGCCGAGGCACGAATTTTGGATACGCACCCAAGACTCGCGGCAGACTTTGCAACGGCACGAATTGCGTTTTTCGACCCGATCATCGCAAAGCATCACCGCGACCGGGTTTGTCGCTCAGATCAGCAGCATTGCGTCGGATGAAATTTCGCGCCTGGCGGCCAAAGGGCTTGGGTATGTATCAAAATCAAGCTGTCTTTACGCCTTGCAGCAGGCCCCTCGTTCCGACACCACCATCATGGCGTCGACGGGCGCGGCGCGGCGCGGTATTGTGAGTGCGTGGCGACGGGTAAATAACCATCCAGGACAGGAGGTTCGCGCTAGGCACGATTTGGCGGAGCGGGTCGGAATTTGCCAAAAAATTCTGCGTTGCGCAATGAAATGTCACGTCGCGACGATCTTCGTTTCGACTGCGCCCGCTTTGGATGTGATGCGATTTTTTATGCAACAGGAGCTCAGGGCATTTTCGAGCGGCCAGTTGATATTGTTCTGTCGCGATGTTGCGCCGCAGGAAGCTAGCTTTCGAGCTATCGAAAAGGATGAGCAAGGATGACAAAAGCGGATAGGAGGCCCAAATCGCCGTCGGTTGCCTCGACCGGGGTGAAGAAGTCGGCAACGGTAAGGTTGACGTCGGGCGGTCAAAGGAAAACGACGAAGGATACAAAAGCGTCGAAAGCCGGATCGTCTCTGAAAAAGGCGATAAAGACGCAGGTACCAGCGAAGAAAACATCCAAGACGGCGTCCCAACAGTCGACACCGACCGCGGGCGCTGTGTCCACGCTTGTCGCCGCCTTTAAAGGTGCGAGAAAGTCGGTGTCTCAGGACGTCGTACCGCGCGAGTCAATTGGCGAAAGGACAGTTATCCTGACAGAAGTGGAGGTTGAGTTACCGGATGATCTGAATGCGATATTGGCGGAGGAAATTGAGGCGCAGATCCGCCGTCGCGCCTACGAGTTTTGGGAACAAAGGGGCCGAGAGCCCGGTCGCGCAGACCAGGATTGGTTGGCGGCCGAGCAAGAGATTCTCGACGAAATAGCCAGGGCAACTGGCACCGCAACTACTAGGGCATCTCGTACGCTCGAGCGCAAGACTGTGAAAAAGCGCGCGCGCTAGGGCGCAAGATGCGGGGCGTGAAAAGGGATATCCAAATTTGCCTCGGCAGCGGTAGTGTGCCAGTAAGAGGCGGCCCCTCTTGCGCGCAAGTCGTCTGGCAGCCAGAGTCTGGCGCTGAAGTGCAAATCGATTGGGGCAAATCTGTGCTTGGCTCGCAGGCGATGCCCCGGTCGTGACCAAAATAGCATCGCCTCTGACTGCAACATGCGCTAGTGCCCGATTCCCACCGTATCAAGACCTTCCGCGACCGGAAGCAGAGCTAACATTCCCACGCCTATGACGGCCACCACGATCACGACGGCGCACCAGACAGCGACTTGCAGGCTGAAGAACATCGCAATGGCTCCCAAGCACAGCCCTGAGCACACACGAGGGACGACCAAGGGCCGGAAATTGTGCTGCTTTTTCGGTGCCGGGGCGCGAGGTGCTTCGGGCAGTTTCACGTAATACATTTTTTGCATCCCCCCTTCTTATGTCTGTCGGCCGCGCGAATTTCCCATGCCAGCGACCACCGTTTGAAAAGACGGTTTTTCAAAGTGTGCGCTTAGGATGCGCACGCCGTTCGTCGCTTACTTGACGTTGGTCAAACCGGTTTAGCACCGTCCCCTCGAGGACAAACGATACCCATCTGCGCTCTGGGAAGATTTTGGCGGCCTCGCCGTTCGGCTGCCAGCACTTGAAATGCAATGGTCCGCTCCCGGATCGATCTGCAACGAAACTGCTTGTGCAACGAAGACAACGGTGCCTTACTCCGGAGTGCTTTGCTTTCCGAGTTTTTGCGCTGGCGCGTTGCGCTCCTTGGCACTTTGTCGTCGCATGCTGCCCGCGACCATGTCAAAGCGAAACAGCCGGCACTCGAGGGGACCATTGAAAAGAACGGTCTTGCTGGATTCGCGCAGTCGCATCTGTTGGGGCAAACTGCGGTCGGCACTGAGCAGCCACGCCTGCCAGCCGGGAAATTTGCGCTTGAGCTGAGCGGCGACGTCGACCATCATCGATTCGACGCTTGCCGACTTGGGGCTGCTTTGTTCACCGTAAGGCGGGTTGGTAACGATCATGCCGTGATCGGCGATCGGCTCACCGGTGCGGGCGTCGCCCGCTTCAAAGACCAGGGAGCGATTCTGTAGCGCCATCTCAAGGCCTGCGCGACGCGCGTTGGCGATTGCGAGTTCGATTACGCGCGTGGAAATGTCGCGCCCCACAATCTGCATCATTGCACGGTCATCGACTGAATCGCGGGCTTTCTGCCGCATCAAAGACCACGCAGCGCGGTCAAAACCGCGCAATTTTTCGAAAGCAAAGTGGCGCTGCAGCCCGGGCGCTCGGCCCGTTGCCATGCTTGCGGCCTCGATAAGTATTGTGCCGCTGCCGCAAAACGGGTCGAGCAGTGGTTTCTGTGGCGTCCAGCCCGATAGCATCAGCAAGGCGGCAGCGAGGTTTTCCTTCAATGGAGCCTCGCCTTTTTCAGCGCGCCAACCGCGCTTGAAAAGCCCTTCTCCCGATAGATCAATGTACAGCTGTGCAGATTGCTCCTTAAGGTGGACCAGCACTTGCACGTCGGGCTGGCTGCGCTCGATCGAAGGTCTTGCGCCGCTGCGTTCACGAGCTCGATCCACGATGCCATCCTTAATCCGCAGCGTCGCGAATTGCAGGCTTCGCAGTGGCGAGCGATGCGCCGTTACGTCCACTCGCAGCGTCTGGTCGGTGGAAAATTCCTGCTCCCACGCAACGGCACGCGCCAAATCGTACAGGTCGGCCTCATTACGGTAACCGCCTTGCCCGACCCGCCACAAGACGCGACTTGCGATACGAGAGTGCAAATTGGCCGCGTAGGCGCTCGCCAGCGTTCCGCCAAAGTCCACGCCACCCGCGACCGGCGCATGAATCTTTGCGCCCAAAGCGCGAAGCTCCTGCGCCAAAAGTGCCTCAAGCCCGCGCGGGCAAACCGCAAAGAAGTTTTGCGTCATCGGGCCGCAATGCCCCTAGAACGGCTTGACGATTGCCAGCACCACAACGGCAAATAGCAGCACCGTTGGGATCTCGTTAAACCAGCGAAACCAGATGTGCGAATGATTGTTGCTGCCCAACCGCAAGGCAGCGAGTTCGCGACCGCATACATACTGGAAGGCGAGCAGTGCGAGCACCAATGCGAGTTTCGCGTGGATCCAGCTCTGGCCGTTACCAATACCGTATCCCAGCCACAACCAAAGCCCGAAAGCGAGCGCGACCACGGAAAGGATCTTGGCAAAGCGGTAGAGCTTTGTGCCCATCAGCAACAATCGATCACGCTCGGGCCCGTGCGACTGCACCATTGCCAGGTTAACGAAGATTCTCGGCAGGTAAAACAGTCCGGCAAACCAACCAATCACAAAGAACACGTGCAGCGCCTTAACCCAAAGCATGGGCGTTAGCCGCGAATCTGACCATCACCAAAGACGACGTACTTAAGGGAGGTCAATCCTTCCAGGCCCACGGGACCACGAGCGTGCAGTTTGTCGTTGCTAATGCCAATCTCGGCGCCAAGACCATACTCGAATCCATCCGCAAAACGCGTCGAGGCGTTGATCATCACCGAAGCGGAATCGACCTCGCGCAAAAAGCGCATAGCATTAGGATGGTGTGTGGTGACGATGGCGTCCGTGTGATGACTGCCATAGGTATTAATATGTTCAATTGCCGCATCAAGCCCTGAAACGACGCGTATCGACAAGATCGGTGCAAGGTGCTCCGTACGCCAATCTTGCTCCGTGGCGGGTTGCAGGCAAGCGATGCCGCTTCGGGCCAAAATCGCCATCGACTGCGGGCAGCAGCGCAGCTGCACGCCTTTGTCGGCGAAGATGCGGCCAAGTTGCGGCAAAAGTTCTGTGGCGATCTGCGCCGCCACAAGCAAGGTTTCCATGGTGTTGCAGGTGCCATAGCGCTGAGTCTTGGCGTTGTCGGCGATTCGCAGCGCCTGCTGTGGGTCCGCAGAGGTGTCGATGTACACGTGGCAGATCCCCTCTAGGTGCTTGATCATGGGAATGCGGCTTTCGCGCATCAAGCGCTCGATCAGGCCGCGTCCGCCGCGGGGCACGATGACATCGATAAATTCGGGCAATGCCACCAGATAGCCGACGGCCGCCCGGTCGGTGGTGTCGATCAGCTGTACCGCAGAACGCGGCAAGCCCGCCGATTCGAGCGCATCTGCCACGAGCTGGGCAAGCATCCGGTTGGACTCTATCGCCTCGGAGCCGCCTCGTAAAATGGTCGCATTACCACTTTTTATACAAAGCGCCGCCGCGTCGATGGTCACGTTGGGTCGACTCTCGTAAATGATGCCAACAACGCCTAGCGGCACGCGCATGCGGCCAACGCTTATGCCCGAGGGTTGGGGCCGCACGTCCTGAATTGTGCCCACCGGATCGGCCAGAGCGATAATCTGGTCCACACCTGTTGCCATAGCCTCAATCGCCTTCGGCGAAAGTGTCAGGCGGTCGAGTGCCGCACTCTCCAGGCCGTTGGCGCGCGCGCGAACGATATCTCGGGCGTTTGCCCGTGCAATTTCGGTGCTGTTTGCGCGGATCGCCGCAGCAAGGACACCGAGGCATCGGTCTTTGACGGCGGTCGGGGCGCTAGCCAAACGTGCGGAGGCAGCGCGCGCGGCTTGGCAAAGGCCACGCACGTACGCGGCGACATCGTCCGTTGCGTCGATGTTCTTTTCCGAATGGGCGAGCGTTGAATTCATCGGTTTCACCCTAGCAGCGCTGGCATCACCCCAAGGACACGCCAAACGCCAATTCGGTCAATTCTAACCAAGGATCGTCGTCACCATCGGCGAGCGATAGACCTTTGACAAGGCGATCGAGTTCAGAGCAGCGCGCTAGCAGTTCGCCCAAGCGCTTCGCGCTTAGCTTCGGGAGCAGACGTTCAATTAGCGCCGGCGCTGCGCTCAGGCGAACCGTGCGCACCGCCGCGGCAAACGGACGCCCGCCAGCCACTGCCTGCTGCAATCGCAGCAAGTTGCGCAATTCCTCCGATACCATCCACAGCAGAAGCGGCAGCGGTTCGCCTTCGGCGCGTAACCCGGCAATGAGCCGGGTAATGCGCAGCTTATCTCCCGCAAGCATTGCGCTGGTCAAGGAATTTCCTTCGTAGCGCGCAACATCAAGAACGGCGGCTTGGATCTGGGCGAGGGAGAGCTCGCCGTCGCCATAAAGAAGATGCAGCTTGCTGATTTCCTGGTGTGCGGCCAGCAAGTTTCCTTCTACACGATCAGCCAGAAAGTCTAGGCTGGCGCGCGACGCACTTTGCCGCTGTCGTGCCAGACGGATACCGATCCACTCGGGAAGCCGATCGCGGGTGATGTTGGCGATGTCAATCCAGACGCCCACCGACTGCAACGCGCTAGCCCAGTCGGAGTTGCGCGTTACCCGATCCAACCGCGGCAGAGTAACAATCGTGAGTGCGTCCTCATCCTTGCGCCGGGCGTGGGTTTGCAGCGATTCGGACCCTTTCCTCCCGGGCTTGCCCGAAGGCAGCCGTATCTCGAGCAGGCGGCGTTGCGAAAACAGAGACAGACTGCTCGCGGCTTGCTCTAGTATCGACCAATCCGTACGGGCATCGACGTGCAGCACCTCTCGTTCGACGAAGCCTTGGGAGCGGGCCGCGGCGCGTATTGCATCCTGAGCCTCCAAGCTGAGCAGGGGCTCGTCGCTGCTAATTACGTAGCAGGTGGCCAGGCGCCCGCCACGCAGGTGCTGCTCGAGTTGCTCACTCCGAAGTTGCATAGGGTTTGGCTGCCGCGATACGCCGCATCAGCTGCTGCACCAGATCGGTCTGCATATCACGGTACAAAAGGGTCTCCTCCGATTCCTTGGACAGACGCTGGGTGTCATTAGAAGACATATCGCGTTGAACCAGCAAATCGGTCGGCTCGATCACTTCGCGGCCCTTGGCATCGCGCAAACGAAACCGCAAGCGGTCGCGCAAGGTGTACTCCAGGGCCCGCCCCTGGGCATCAATCGTTAGCACTTGGCGATCGCGCAGTTCGCCAAGCAAGTCGAAAACCGCCTCGGCCTTTGTCGGATCGCTAATGATCTGCGTATTCGTGCCAACGCGGATGTTCCGGGCAAGCTCTGCGCCGAGCGGGGAATTGGGGGGAACGTTCAGAGCAATGGTCGCATAAGGCAGCTCTTGGGTGCCGCGCAACCGAAAGCCGCACGCTGTCAGGCATATGCATGCAAGCACCAGGCCCAACAAGCCAATGAGCGAGCGCACTCGCCTGAGCCGGTGCGCGTCAAAGCACCACATTGACCAGTTTGCCCGGTACAACCACAAATTTCTTCGGTGGCGCGACAAGGAACTTGGCCAGTGCCTGATCCGCCGTTACGGCGGCCTCAATGGCTTCTCGCGTCGCATCGACGGCAACTCGGATCGAGCCGCGCAATTTGCCGTTTACCTGGACAACAAGATCTACCAATTGACGCTGCAAGGCTGCGGGATCGGGTTGTGGCCAGGGTGCGTAGACGAGTTCCCCATAGCGCGGTTCGCGGCCAAGTGCGGTCCAAATCACTTGCGCGATGTGAGGTGCAACCGGATACAGCACTCGAAGCAAGATGTCCAAGCCCTCGTCGATCAGTTCGCAGGACGCAGACGCTCGACTGGCTGCCTCGAGCAAATTCAGCAACTTCATCGCGCCCGAGACGACGGTGTTGTATTGCAGGCGCTCGAAATCGTGGTTGATTTGTCCTAATAAACGATGCAACTCAAAGCGCATCTGTCCCTGTTCGTCAAACGCGTCGCTGCCAGACGCGCGCGGCGATTGCGCAAAATGCGCAAACGCCCAGAGTCGACGCAAAAACCGGTGGGTACCCTCTGCCCCAGCGTCGGACCAGGCGGCACTTTGGTCGGGCGGACCGGCGAACATGACAAATGCCCGTGCCGTATCGGCACCGAAACGAGCGATGATGTCACGGGGTTCAACCACGTTGTTTTTGCTCTTGGACATCTTTTCGATACCACCGAGCAAAACCGCATCTCCGTCTTCGCGAGATGTCGCACCAACCACGCGACCGCGTTCGTCATAACGCAACTCAACTTCTGCGGGATAGAACCAGCGCCGACGGCCAGATTCATCTTCGCGATAAAAGCAGTCGTTAAGTAACATACCCTGCGCGAAAAAGCGCTCAAAGGGCTCATCAAACTTGGTCAGTCCCACGTCGCGCATCACACGGGTCCAAAACCGAGCATAAAGAAGGTGTAACACCGCATGCTCGATGCCACCAATGTACTGATCCACCGGCATCCAATAGCCAGCGCGCTCGTCGACCATGCCTGCCGAGGAGCCGGGCGAGCAATAGCGCATGAAGTACCATGAGGAGTCGACAAACGTGTCCATCGTGTCCGTTTCGCGGCGTGCGGGGCGGCCGCAGCTCGGACAGGTACAGTGCAAGAATTCCTCGCAGCGGTTCAATGGGTTGCCGCTGCCATCGGGGATGAGATGCTCCGGTAGGATGACGGGCAAATCCGCCTCGGGCACGGGGACGGGGCCACAGACCTCGCAATGAATAATGGGAATCGGCGTACCCCAATACCGCTGACGCGAAATGCCCCAGTCGCGCAGCCGATACTGAGTCTGCATCGTTCCCAGGCCCATGGATTGCAAATCGGCGGCGATGGCGGCAACCGCGGCATCGTGAGCCATGCCGTCATACTTGCCTGAATTTACGCATACCCCAACTTGCTTATCCGCGTACCAGGGCTCCCATGCGTCATCTGAGAAGATGCGACCTGGCACGGCAATCACCTGCTGAATCGGCAGCCCATACTTATGGGCAAAGGCAAAGTCTCGCTCGTCATGGGCCGGAACTCCCATGACTGCGCCTTCCCCGTAGCTCATAAGGACATAGTTACCGATCCAGACTTCGACGGGTTCTCCCGTAAGCGGATGGCGGACATGAAAACCAGTGGCGATGCCGCGTTTTTCAAGCGTTGCAATCTCGGCTTCGGCAATAACGCCATGCTGGCATTCCTCGATAAATTGCTCGACCTCCGGCCGATCTTGCGCAAGACGCGTTGCCAATGGGTGCTCGACGGCCAGTGCGACAAACGTCACTCCCATGATCGTGTCGGCACGAGTCGTGTACACCCGCAACTGCGATAGCACGCCGTCGATCTCATAGGGAAAACCGAAATTCACACCCGTGCTGCGTCCAATCCAGTTCTCCTGCATGGCACGCACCTGCGCGGGCCAACCATCCATCGTTTCCAGACGCCCGAGTAGTTCGTCGGCATAGCGCGTCATCGCCAGATAGTAGCCGGGGATCTCGCGTCGCTCGACCAACGCTCCGGAGCGCCAACCACGTCCCTCGATAACCTGTTCATTTGCAAGGACCGTCTGGTCGACTGGGTCCCAGTTGACGAGCTGGGTCTTGCGGTACGCAATGCCCTTTTCGAGCATGCGCAAGAAGAGCCACTGGTTCCAGCGGTAGTACTCGGGTTTGCACGTCGTAAGCTCACGCGTCCAGTCAAAGGAGAAGCCCAGCGGCTCCATCTGCGCCTTCATGTCCGCGATGTTGTCGTACGTCCAACGTGCAGGGGCAATGCCCTTGTCGATTGCCGCGTTTTCTGCCGGTAGGCCAAAGGCATCCCAGCCCATCGGCATGAGCACGTTGTAGCCACGCATGCGCAGGTGCCGCACCATGACGTCGTTAATCGTGTAGTTACGTACGTGCCCCATGTGCAGTTTGCCGCTCGGATAGGGGAGCATCGAGCAGGCGTAAAACTTGCCCTGGGGGAATCGCGGGTCACCTTCTTTGGAAGTGTGGGCGTCGATCGCGCGCCAGTGCGCCTGCGCCTGGGCTTCGACCTCTTTGGGCAGGTACTTTTCTTGCATTGTGCGTACGGCGCTTTCAGGGACGAGATTGCATGGCAGCACTGCATTATAGGCGTCGGTATAGTGGCGTACTTCATGAACGTGCTTGACGATCTCAATGCCCAGCAGCTTGCCGCCGTGACGCTGCCCGATGAGCCCGCGCTCATTTTGGCCGGCGCGGGCAGTGGCAAGACGCGTGTACTGACAACCCGGATTGCTTGGCTTATTCAGACAGGCCGCGTGAGCCCCGGTGGTGTGCTGGCCGTTACCTTCACCAACAAGGCGGCACGGGAGATGCTCAGCCGAATCGAGGCGATGCTGCCGATCAGCACGCGGGGCATGTGGGTCGGCACCTTTCATGGTCTGTGCAATCGCCTGTTGCGCTTGCATCACCGCGACGCCGGTTTGCCGCAGACATTCCAAATTCTCGATACGCAAGACCAACTCTCGGCAATTAAGCGGCTGGTCCGAGCCGCAAATGTTGACGAGGACCGTTGCCCGCCCCGGGAACTGCAGTTCTTCATCAACAGTGCTAAGGAGTCTGGCCGACGTGCGGCGCAAATGACCGACAGTGGACACGATCGCCGATGGGTTGAACTTTTCTCGGCATATGACGCGCAGTGCCAACGAGAAGGCAGCGTTGACTTTGCCGAGCTGCTGTTGCGAAGCGTCGAGTTACTGACGCGCCAGCAGACCTTACGCGAGCATTATCAGGAGCGCTTTCGTCACATTCTGGTCGACGAGTTCCAAGACACCAATTTGCTGCAGTATCGATGGCTCAAATTGCTGGCGGGGACAACCCGGCCGATCTTTGCAGTCGGCGACGACGATCAGTCGATCTACCGGTTCCGTGGCGCCAACGTCGGGAACATGTCGGATTTTCAGCGTGAATACGACGTGCGCCATGTGATCAAGCTCGAGCAAAACTATCGCTCGCATGGACACATCCTAGATGCTGCCAACCAGCTCATTGGCCATAACGTGCGACGCATGGGCAAGCGGCTGTGGACCCACGCGGGTCCTGGAGAAAAGCTGCGCCTGTTTGTTGCCGGCTCCGATGCCCTGGAGGCGGCCTGGATCGTAGAGGAGGTGCGCGAGCGGCAACGCCAAGGCTCCCGCCTGCTCGATATCGCGATTTTGTACCGTGCCAACGCCCAGTCGCGCGTTATCGAGCACGCGCTATTTAATGCCGGCCTGGCGTACCGCGTTTACGGAGGTTTGCGCTTTTTCGAGCGCGCTGAGATCAAGCACACCTTGGCGTACCTTCGGCTTGTCGCCAATTCCGACGACGACGTCTCCTTTGCTCGTGTCGTCAATTTTCCCGCGCGCGGCATCGGTGCGCGTAGTCTCGAGCAGTTGCAGACGGCAGCACATGGCGCAGCAACAAGCCTTTTTGGTGCCATTGCAGCGGTCGGTGGGCGGGCCGGCTTCAGCATCGCGCAATTTGCCAGTCTCATCAAGGCGCTGCGCGCCAGGGCCGTTGAATGCGATCTAGCGGAACTTGTGCAAGAAACGATCGAGGCCAGCGGCCTGCTGGCCCACTATCGCAATGAAAAGGACGGCGCAGACCGCCTTGAAAATCTGGCAGAACTTGTAAACGCCGCGGCGGGTTTCGAAGTAGAGCAAGAGTCTGATGCGACTGCGGCCACAGCTCTGGGCGATGTCGCTGGCGCTGAAACGGGCTCGTCGTTACGCGAGACGACATTGCAGTCTTTTCTTGCACACGCGGCGCTTGAAGCCGGCGAAAATCAGGCAGGGGTCGGACAGGACGCGTTGCAATTGATGACAGTGCACGCCGCCAAAGGCCTGGAATTTGAAACCGTGTTCCTTACTGGCCTCGAGGAGGGTTTGTTTCCACATGAGAATAGTCTTACCGAAGCCGACGGCTTGGAAGAAGAGCGGCGTCTGATGTACGTGGCAATAACGCGTGCGCGTCGACGACTGAACCTGAGTTTTGCGCAAAGCCGGATGCTGCACGGCCAAACCCGCTACGGGCTGCGTTCGCGCTTTGTCGACGAATTGCCAGCCGGCGCGATCCAGGCCCTTACACCGCGTCCGCACTCGAGCATTGCATCGGATTTCGATAGGAGGGGACAAGAGGCAACGTACGGCGGGGCGTCCTGGCCCACCACCAGGGAGGTCGCCCCAGCTGCTTACGGTCAGGGACGCAGCGAGGAAGGCGCGGGTCTGCGTATTGGGCAGGGCGTGCGCCATGCCAAATTTGGGGAAGGCGTCGTCGTTCGTTTGCAAGGTTCGGGTAGCGACGCCCGCGCACAGATCAATTTCGGTGCCTTCGGGGTCAAAGAGCTGCTGCTTGCGGTTGCAAAACTGCAGACGAACTAAGCCCCGCTCTAAGCCGGCGTGCCCGGCTCCCGGGCTGAGGTGGGTTGACTGCTCAAATCCGAGCCGTCGGAGACCAGGTCTCGATACATGGCATAGGTCGAGGTCTGCGTGATAGCAAGCATCAACAAGGGCGGGGGCGCGAGCAACAATTGCGCCATGCCCCCTTTTGCGTTCAGTAGCCCAACTAGTGCGGCAAAGGCGAGCACTGCGATGCAAGCCAGTCCAAAGAGGGCAAGCAGGTACACCACCATGGCAGCGCGATTGCGCCAGCAGGCGAAAAAACTGAAAAACAGCGCCTTTGTCGCCGGCATCGCATGCCAAGCGACCAGGACAGGGGCGAACCAGATCGTCATCTGCAGTGGCACAAGAATTACGACCGCTGCAAGAAGCATCGCGGCGTGTGCAGGGGTTAGCGCTAGATCCGGGGTTTGTGATTCAAGCGGTGCTGGAGCAACATTGGGATTGGCGGGCGTCGTTGTGCCCTCGGTCGTCGAAGATGGTGTTGAGGCCGCCGGCGCGCTGGGCGTCGAAGAGGCCGTGCCATCGCCGGGCAAAATGGACCATAACGTTACGAGGACTCCGATTGCCAGCGCGTAGTAGACGCCGATCTTGAGCAGTTCCCAGCGTGCGACGCGATCACGCAAGATCCCAAGATAGCTCATCAAGCCGGGTATTGCCCCTTCGTCCACAGCACGGCAAACGGAGAGCATTCCCAGCGAGATCGTCGGAAACAAAATGAGGGCAAATGCCGTTCCGACGACCGGTAAAAATCCAATGGTCCAGTTCAGCAGCGGTCCAAAGGCAACCAGCACAACAATCACAAAAGGCCTGCGCGCGAAAAGACGTAGACCCGCCTGCACCCATGCTAGGCCGGCACCCGCCTTACGTGTTCGTATCGATACGTCCACCATGGTGGTTTTATGCTTGCCGAGGTACTGGGTGCGGCCAAGGAAGGTCGGGCTCGTGCACCCGCAGCTTCAACATCCGCTCAAAGCGGCTTGGATCGTGGGGTCGCAGCATCGCGGCCGGGCGAGGAAGGTATTGGTCGTATAGACGGGAAATCCAAAACCGAAGGGCGGCCGCCCGCAGCATCGCTCGCCAGTAGACTTGCTCCGTTTCTTCCAGCGCCCGCACAGCGTGGTAGCCCTGCAGCAGAGCGGCTGCGTTTGGTTTGTCAAATTCGCCCGTCACTAGATCAACACACCAGTCGTTTACTGTTATCGCGAGGTCGAACAGCCAAGGGCCGAACCCCGCAAAGTAAAAATCGATCACACCGCCGATCTTACTGCCGTCGAAAAGCACATTGTCACGAAACAGGTCGGCATGTATGGGCCCGCCGGGCAATTGCTCAAAATCCGCGCGTCGCGACACGCTATCTTGGTAAATGACCTCTTCGATCAGTTCGTTGAAGGTCTCGTCGTCCAGATACGGCTGCAGGCAAGCCGCGGCATCCTTCCACCAGCCGATCCCGCGCAGGTTGGGTTGAAATACCTCATAGTCACGTCCCCCCAGATGCATGCGAGCCAGCAACTCGCCCACCAGCGCGCAATGCTCCGCCTGCGGTGACTTGACCGCTTTGCCGGGTAAGCGCAGAACGATCGCGGCGGGTTTTCCTCGTACGTAAGTGAAAAGCGCACCTTTAGTGGTCTCGAAGGGTTCAGGAACGGGCAGATGGCGACGGGCGAGGTGCCGCATCAGGCCCAAATAAAAGGGCAGTTGACCCGCATCCAGGCGCTCGAAAACGGTCAGTACGTACTGACCGGTGTCCGTCGTCAAGAAGAAATTGGAATTTTCGATCCCGCTGGGGATCCCTTGTAGCGCGAGCAGTTTCCCAAGCCGGTATTGGTCAAGCAACGCGAGGATTTCGTCGCGCGACAGGTCGGTGAAAACGGCCATAAGAAGTTCATTTTATCGTTTCCGCCTGTTGCAACAGCCGGCGTCCTTGGCCAGAAATGTGGCGCCTAGAGGTGAAGCAATTGCTCGCGCTCCTCGCCGCTTTGCGCAAAACCGCGCCGCTCGTAAAAGTCGAAGATGCGATCCGTGACGGCGTCGGCGTTATCTACGACTTGCATCAGATCCATGTCCGCGGCGCCAATCATGCCCTGGCCAACCATGTTTTCGCGCATCCATTGGAGCAGGCCACCCCAGAACGCGCTGCCCACGAGAATGATCGGAATCGGGCGTCCCATCCCGGTCTGAATAAGGGTCAGCGCCTCAGTTAGTTCGTCGAGGGTGCCAAAGCCGCCCGGCATGACTACGTAGGCGCTAGCGTATTTGACGAAAGCGACTTTGCGCGCGAAAAAATGGCGAAACCGAAGGGAAATATCTTGAAATTCGTTGCCATGCTGTTCGAAAGGCAGTTCTATGTTCAGCCCTACACTGGGCGAGCGGCCTGCGAATGCGCCACGGTTGGCCGCTTCCATCGCCCCAGGGCCGCCTCCACTGATGACTGCAAAGCCGGCGTCAGAGAGTGCGCGCGCGATGGCCGCGGTTTGCTGGTACAAAGGCGATTCGGGCGTCAGGCGCGCGCTGCCAAAAATCGAAACCGCAGGACGGATGTCCGCGAGACGCTCGGCGGCCTCGACGAACTCCGAGATAATGCCCCAGAGGTGCCAAGATTCTCGCGCTTTGACTTTCGTGGCCTGTTCTTGTGCGGTAATGGCCCGCAATGTCGGGATATTCTTTTGGCGATCGAGCATAAACAAACTCCTATGAAAACACTGTTGCTCGTGGACGGCTCCAGTTATCTTTACCGGGCCTTCCACGCGATGCCAGATCTTCGCACTTCCGAGGGGGAGCCGACCGGCGCGGTGCGCGGCTTCATTGGTATGTTGCGCAGCCTGCGTGCGGTGGTCCCCTGCGAATATTGCGCTTGTGTATTCGACGCTAAGGGTAAGACCTTTCGCGACGAGCTATACCCGGAATACAAGGCCCATCGCCCCCCGATGCCGGGGGACCTGGCGGCACAGGTGCCGGTTGTGCAGGAGGCCACCGCCGCCCTCGGTTGGCCCATACTGCAAATCGAAGGGGTAGAGGCCGATGACGTGATTGGAACCCTGGCCGTGCGGGCTCGCACCCAGGGACTGCGCACCGTTATCGCCACGGGGGATAAAGACCTGACACAGCTGGTGGATGATTCGGTTCAACTGATCGACACGATGACCCGCGACGGCGGACCGCCCAAGCGTATGGACCGGGCAGAAGTATTGGAGAAATTCGGCGTTGCTCCGGAGCGCATCGTCGATTACCTCGCTCTGGTTGGTGACCCAGTGGATAACGTGCCAGGCGTTCAGAAGGTCGGACCAAAGACGGCGGTCAAATGGCTGCAGCAATATGGGTCGCTCGATGAGGTCATAACGCATGCCGGCTCGATTGGAGGCGCCGTTGGTGAAAATCTTCGCCAGGCACTGGGTTGGCTGCCCACCGCGCGCACCTTGGTGACGGTGCGAACAGATCTGGATCTTGGGCCGCAGCTGCAGTCTCTGGAGTCACTGCAGGTGCGAAAGCCGGATCGGGAAAAGCTACGCGAAGTCTTCGAGCGATGTGAATTTCGTACTTGGCAGCGCGACTTCGACGCAACGTATCCGTCCGACGTTGTGGGCAATCAATCCTCGGGTGCGACCGAACTTTTGGCGCCCTTGCCCTCGGAACAAGCATCGGCTTCGGGCGTTTCGACCACCGGGGCGCCGTTTCCCAGCTCCTACGAATGCGTCCTTTCCGTGGAGCAACTTACCAGTTGGATCGAGCGTATCAGCGCAGCGGAACTGACTAGCATCGATACCGAGACGACGTCCCTTGACCCAATGGCAGCCGAACTCGTGGGCATTTCGCTTGCCGTGCGCACAGGCGAAGCCTGCTACATCCCGCTTGGGCACCGTTACCCCGGTGCTCCGGTGCAGCTTGATCGGGCGCTGGTCCTGGAGCGACTTCGGCCTTGGCTGCAAAGCGGAGGACACGCAAAGCTGGGGCAACATTCCAAGTACGACTCGCACGTGTTTGCCAATGCGGGTGTGCAGTTTGCGAGCATCGCTCATGACACACTACTTCAGTCCTACGTGATCGAGGCGCACAGAACGCACGATCTGGAGTCGCTTGCAGCGCGCCACCTGGGGCGCTCGACGATCTCCTATGAACAGGTCTGTGGGAAAGGGGCAAAGCAAATCGGGTTTGCGGACGTGGCTATCGAGCGAGCAACGGAATATGCCGCGGAAGATGCCGACGTCACGCTCGCGGTGCACGGTGTGCTGTGGCCCAAGCTCCTGGCCGATGCACCGTCGCGCTACGTTTACGAATCAATCGAAATGCCGCTCTCGCGCGTGCTGTTTGCCATGGAGCGCACCGGAGTCCTGATCGACCCAGATCGACTAAGAGCGCAAAGTCGGGAACTAGGCGCGCGCATAGCCGAGCTGGAGCGCTATGCATACGAGCTGGCAGGCCAGACATTTAATCTCGGGTCCCCGAAACAGATTGGCGAGATCTTATTCGGTCGACTCGGATTGCCGGTACGCAAGAAGACGGCCACAGGCGCCCCGAGTACCGACGAGGAGGTGCTTGAGCAGCTAGCGGCGGATTTTCCCCTGCCCAAGGCGTTGCTGGAACACCGCGCCCTGTCCAAATTGCGCTCGACCTATTGCGACAAGCTGCCAAACATGGTGAACGCCCGGACCGGCCGCGTGCATACCACGTACGGACAGGCGATAGCCGTTACGGGTCGCCTCGCCTCTTCGGATCCGAACCTGCAAAACATCCCCGCGCGCACTGCCGAAGGGCGCCGCATCCGCGAGGCATTTGTCGCCGCACCCGGTGCTCGCATCGTCTCGGCCGATTATTCACAAATCGAATTGCGCATCATGGCGCATATTTGCGGTGATCGGGGCCTGATTACCGCCTTCGAGCGCGGGGACGATGTGCACCGGGCCACCGCTGCTGAGGTGTTTGGTATTGAGCCCGATCATGTGAGTGACGACCAGCGTCGGACGGCAAAAGTAATCAATTTTGGATTGATATATGGAATGAGCTCCTTTGGTTTGGCGGCGAACTTGGGAATTTCAAAGGACTCGGCCAAGCTGTATATCGACCGTTATTTTGCGCGGTACCCGGGTGTGGCCCGCTACATGGAGGCAACGCGGGCGAGGGCGCGCGAATTGGGCTACGTGCAAACCATCTTCGGTCGACGACTGTGGCTGCCCGACATTAACGGCGCAAACGGGCCGCGGCGTCAGGCGGCAGAGCGGGCGGCTATTAACGCGCCGATGCAGGGAACCGCAGCCGATCTGATTAAGCTGGCGATGATCGCCACCGACCGTTGGCTGGCAACAGAGCGTCTGTCGAGCCGACTCATCATGCAGGTGCACGACGAGCTGGTCTTTGAGGTGCCGCACAACGAAGTCGACATTGTGATGGCGACGATTGCCGGCATTATGACGGGCGTAGTGCAGTGGGACGTCCCGCTGGAGGTGGACGTCGGCGTGGGAGAGAACTGGGATGAGGCGCACTGATGCCAACGCTACTATTTATCGTTGCTGCAAACGTGGCATCTACGGCCGTTTCCCTTTCCCTGGCGGCTCTGCTTAGTTTCCGTCTGTTATCCGATCTGGTCGATCGGATGGTTCACGTCTCCATTGGGCTGCTGCTGGCAACCGCTCTGGTAAACATCCTTCCGGAGGCCCTCGAAACGGGGTTGCGCCCCGATCGGTTGGGATGGTCGGTGCTCGTGGGCATCCTGGGTTTGTTCTTACTCGAGAAGGCAACCCTGATACACCACACCCATCATCACGAGGGCGACGGACACGATCATGTCCACGGGTACGATGCGCGCGAAGTCGGGCGTGGTGCGTATCCGATATTGATTGCCGACGCTTTTCACAACTTCACCGATGGGGTAGTAATCGCCGCGGCGTTTTTGGTAGATCTTGGCACCGGCGTCGTGACGGCACTGGCAGTGCTGGCACACGAAATTCCTCACGAGATCGGCGATTTCATGATTTTGCTCAATGCCGGCTTTTCCCGTCGACGCTCGTTTCTTTTCATGCTTCTTTCGGGTTGCTCCGCTGTGTTGGGCGGCATCGGCGGATATTTCGTGCTTGCCAGGGCGCAAGCTCTGTTGCCTTATGCCTTGGCGATCGCGGCCGCAAGTTTTGTCTACATAGCGCTGTCGGACTTGCTGCCGGAGTTGATGCGCCGATCCTCACTGCGCAAGTCGCTGCCAGAGGTCGGGTTCGTCTTTCTTGGGGTCGTAATCGCCATACTGGCGATGAGCCTGGACCGCTAACGGCAGCGCCAGGCGACTGAATGTCTCAGGCACTTGGGCCTGTTTTGATGGGTCGCGAGGCATCGGCAATCCATTGACTCCAGGATCCCGGAAACAGGGCGGCACCTTGCAGGCCGGCCAAGTGCATGGCCAAAAGGTCATGGCACGCGATCACACCCGAACCGCATTGGATGGCAACGCTTTGGGGTGACCGGCCTGCGAGGAGCGCGACGTACTCCGAACGTAGTTGCGCGGATGCTTTGAATCGGCCTTCTGGGGTTAGGTTCTGCTTCCAAAAGTGGTTGATGGCACCCGGTATATGCCCGGCGACGGAGTCTATTGTCTCGTTGCGGCCTTCATACCGATCCGGAGAGCGCGCATCGATCAACAGATTCTGGGATGTCGATTGGGCGCTTCGCGACCATTCCGCCACGGTTTCGACGCTAACAATTGTCTCCAGAGCCGGCCGCGCCTGAAAATTACCCGCCTGCGGCGCCGACTCGACAAGTTTGCTTGTTGCGCCGCCGGCGGCGATCCAGGCGGGCCAGCCGCCATCGAGCACCGCAACCTTTGAGTGCCCAAGCCAGCGCAGAAGCCACCAAGCGCGCGCCGCATAACAACCCTCGCTTGCGTCATAGACAACGACCTGACTCGTGGTGTTCACGCCCCAGGAGCGCATGCGTGCAACAAGCTCCAAACGCTCAGGCAGCGGATGGCGCCCGTTTGTCCCAGTTTTGGTGCCCGAAAGGTCCCGGTCCAAATGGGCGAAAACGGCTCCCGGGATGTGGCCTTTTCGGTACTGCTCCTGCCCAAGATCGGGTTGGACAAGATCGTGACGGCAATCGATGAGGCGAACGAAGGGTTTGCCCAGAATCATGCGCAGTGATACGGGGTCAATTAGGGTCTCCCAACCGAGTTGCGCGCCGTCTTGGAGCTCGCTCATGTGCTTCCCATTGGCGGCATTTGAACCGACGATGGGTGGGTCACAGTGTACGCGAGGGTGGCCTTGGACTTTGCAGTCAACAGCAGCGAATTGCTGCGCTTGCCGACGAAACAAGCCTTGAAACGCTAGAATGTGAATTTGGCGCTTTTGTTGCTGCGCCAGCCGTCCCCGTTTCGGGTCCCTTCGTCGTTGTCTGGTCTTTCAGTGCAGTGTCGGGCGCATGAAAAAAGTCGCGGAGCCCAAAGCACCGGAGCAACTGAGTTTCGAGCAAGCGCTCGAGGAACTCGACGGTCTCGTACGTAAGATGGAATCGGGTGAACTGGGTTTGGATGACTCCATTGCCGCGTATCGTCGCGGCGCCGAACTTGCTCGGTATTGCCAGACACGGTTGAGCGCCGCTGAGCAGGAAATTCGCAAACTCGATAACGATGTCCTTAAAGTGTTGGAACCGGACGAATTGCGGGGCACGGAGTCGTGAAGACAGAATCGGGAACTCCCGCAATAGTGGAGGCGGCAGAGTCGGCGGCCGTGGAAAGTCAGGGCAGCGCGCTCTCGTCGCTGGGCCAATGGATGCGCGAGCTCCAGGAGCGCTTTGACTCCCAGGCTGCCAGCCAGCTGCCGGCGGCTACGCGCGAGCCCCAACGTCTGCATCGAGCAATGCGCTATGCGGTTCTCGGTGGCGGTAAACGTATTCGACCCCTGCTTGTCTATGCCGCTGGAGATTTGGCACAAGCCGAGATCGCGGCGCTGGATCGTGTGGCATTGGCGGTCGAATACGTCCATGTGTATTCCCTGGTGCACGACGATCTGCCTTGCATGGACAACGATGTGTTGCGCAGAGGAAAACCCACAGTGCACATTGCCTTTGATGAAGCTACGGCGATGTTAGCTGGTGATGCCTTGCAGGCCGAGGCTTTTCGCATGCTGACCGAGGCCCCGCTGGGCGCGGCGACGCGACTTGAACTGGTGCAAGAGCTGGCACGCGCGGTCGGCACCGACGGCATGTGCGGTGGACAGGCCATTGACCTGGAATCCGCTGGGCGACTTCTGGAGCCAACGCAACTTGAGCAAATGCATCGTATGAAAACCGGCGCGCTGCTGCGCGCCTCGATACTCATGGGCGCGCGCGCCGGGCGCTTGGAGTCCGCCGTGCTGGCCGCGCTCGACCGCTACGCGGGTGCCGTCGGGCTTGCCTTTCAAATTGTCGACGACATCCTTGATGTGGAGTCAAACGCTGCGGAACTAGGAAAGACGGTTGGCAAGGACCAAGCCCAGGCAAAAGCGACCTATGTTTCGGTGCTGGGCCTTGCGGCAGCCAAGGAGCGCGCAGCGCAGTTGCGCCAGGCGGCGGGCACAGCCCTGGAAGAGACGGGCTTAGGACCGGTGCGCACGAGCCGTTTGTTGCAGCTGGCCGAAATGATCGTTTCGCGCCGCAGCTGACAGCTTCAAGATGCATCCCCAGATGACTTCTGCTTCGTCACGATCGTTGCTGTCACAAATCGACTCGCCATCCGATCTGCGCCGCCTTGATCGTGCGCAACTGCGACCTCTCGCCGATGAGCTGCGCGAATTCCTGTTGCGGTCCGTCGCTAGCACAGGTGGGCATTTGAGTTCGAACCTTGGTACGGTCGAGCTGGCAGTGGCGCTGCATTATGTCTTCCAGACGCCCGATGACCGAATTGTTTGGGACGTCGGCCATCAGACTTATGCACACAAGATCCTTACCGGTCGCCGCGACGCGATGAAAACGTTGCGACAAGAGGGGGGAATTTCCGGCTTTCCGCGGCGGTCAGAGTCACCCTACGACGCCTTTGGGACGGCGCACTCGTCGACTTCGATTTCCGCTGCCCTGGGCATGGCGTTGGCTGCGCGCAGCCGGGGCGAGGATCGGCATTGTGTTGCGGTCATTGGTGATGGCGCAATGTCAGGCGGAATGGCATTTGAGGCGTTGAATAACGCAGGCGTTGCAGAGGACGTGCGACTGCTCGTTATTCTGAACGACAACGATATGTCGATCTCCCCGGCGGTGGGAGCGCTGAACCGTCACCTGGCGCGGCTGATGAGTGGTCGCTTCTACGTGGCGGCCAAGAGCGCCGGCAAGCAGGTGCTCAAGCATCTGCCCCCTGTTTTGGAACTTGCGCGCAAGCTCGAAGAACACGCCAAAGGCATGGTCGTGCCGGGTACGATGTTTGAGGAATTCGGGTTTAATTACATTGGACCGATCGACGGCCACGACCTGGACTCGCTGATCCCCACGTTGCAGAATCTTCGTGGACTGCGCGGCCCACAATTTCTACACGTCGTTACTCGCAAAGGCCATGGATACGCGCGGGCGGAGGCTGATCCAATTCTCTACCATGGCCCGGGAAAATTCGATCCGGATATCGGAATTAGCAAGACCGCAACTTCGCGGCCGACGTACACGCAAGTGTTTGGCGATTGGCTCTGCGACATGGCCACCGCTGACACGCGCCTGGTCGGAATTACTCCGGCGATGCGGGAAGGATCGGGATTGGTGCGATTCGAGCGCGAATTCCCTAGTCGCTATTTTGATGTTGGCATTGCCGAGCAACACGCGGTCACATTTGCGGCCGGGTTTGCCTGCGAGGGCATAAAGCCCGTCGTCGCGATTTACTCGACTTTTTTGCAGCGCGCTTACGACCAGTTGATTCACGATGTAGCGCTGCAAAACCTACCAGTGGTATTTGCGCTCGATCGCGGTGGCCTGGTTGGGGCTGATGGAGCGACGCACCACGGTGCTTTCGACCTCTCGTACCTGCGCTGTGTTCCCAACATGGTAGTGATGACGCCGAGCGACGAGAATCTGTGCCGCAAGATGCTTACAACGGCGTTTTGCCACAATGGGCCTGCAGCGGTGCGCTATCCGAGAGGCGCAGGAATCGGAGCGAAGGTCGAGTCGACGCTCGAAACGGTACCGATAGGGCGCGGCCAGACTGTGCGCGAGTCTCGCGCCCGCCCGGGCGGCCGGATCGCCATCCTGGCGTTTGGGCCGCTACTTCATCCGGCGCTTGCCGCCGCTTCTACGTCACTGGATGCGACCGTCGCCGACATGCGATTTGTCAAACCGCTGGATGTCGAGTTGCTGCAAAAGCTCGCCGACTCGCACGATGCGCTGGTGAGCGTCGAGGAAAACGTTTTGCAGGGTGGTGCGGGAAGCGCCTGTGCCGAGGCGCTCGAGCAGTTGCGGCGGGCAACGCCCTTGTTGCGCCTCGGACTACCGGATCGCTTCATCGATCATGGCGATCACGCGCGTTTGCTCGCCTCTGTCGGACTTGATGCTGATGGAATCGAAGCGTCGATACGCGCCCGCTTTGGTGATTTGCTTCGCGAACCGCGTCTGATCCAAAAGGCTGGCTGATCGCCAAAGGGCGCCGTCTGGCCTTTTGCTAAGTGCTTAGGCTACGGGGTGGAAAGCAAAGGATCGACGATCCGAGCCAAGTTTTCTTCAGTCACCGGTTGCGTATCGGGGTGCATTTCGGCGCGCACTATGCCAGCCGCGTCAACCACGTAGGTCACGGGCAGGGTACTTGGATCGCCGAAACTGTTTTGGCTGGCTTTGTGCGCCATGGCAACTGGGTAGGCCATGTTCATATGGTGCACCATATGGTGCACCTCATCGAGGTCGCGCGTGCGATCCTCGCTCATCGC
>CAZSOI010000414.1:0-12276 GCA_964608115.1 uncultured Burkholderiaceae bacterium
ACAACTAGCAGCTCTGGTTGGCCCGCTGGAGCGATTCAAAACGACTGACTTTCTACTATCGCTTTGATTTTCAGGGGAGAATTTCTCGTCATGCTCAGCAGCAATTGCGTCAGCAGTTCGGTTCGAATCATGCTAATGGCGGCTTTGCTACTTGCCTCGTCCGTAACCTTTGCATCCAAGGGCGAGGATCACGATCTTGGGCAATTGAGGAACACCGGTCCCGGGTCGCATTCAACATTGCCGGTGCCAGCGGCACCGATTTTTGGCGCATTTGCGCTTGCGGCGGCTGGAGCCGTTGCACACAGCCGGCGGCGCTCCAAGAAAGTTGCCGATTGCGCTAGCGCCAAGAACGACGCTGGGGAAGAACAGCGGTAACACTGAAGTACGCGAAACACATTTCGCGTACTCAAAACTAGCTCGGATAAGTGGTTGCATTGCGTGACCAGCTAGCGCTGCGCAAACGCGGCGTGCTCGGGGCTCTGGTCGATGTCATTGCTCTTCGCGATACATCGCAGACCGCAGGCCGCAGAGTTCATCTTGTAATAGTTCTGGCCGCGCTCGCCGCGATGCTTTTGATCGACGCATCGACGGTGGCCTCGCTCTTATTGGATGACCAGGGAGATTTGAAAGTTGCCGTCCTGGCACCCTTTGGCGCCGCGTGGCTAGCTTGGAATCGGCGCGACCGGGCAAGAGGTTCGCCAATTCGAGTATGGTGGCCAGGGTTGGTAGTGATCGCCTTGACGTCGGCGGCCTGGATTTTGGGTCAGCTAGCGGAAATCAACCTTTTGTGCCATGTAGCTTTTTTGGCGACCTCGTGCGCTTTGGTGGCAACTGTGCTTGGGGTAGCAATGGTGCGCGTGTTTGCGGTTCCTTTGCTCTTTTTGCTGCTTGCTGCCAATGTGTTCTTTCCGCTTATTCCGCTCTTGATGCAGTTGAGCGCTCAAATCAGCGTTCATATCTTGCAACTGACGAACACGCCAGCCGAGCTAAACGGACTTTTCATCGTCACGCCGATCGGCCATTGGCAGGTAATCGAGGGATGCAGCGGCTTGGACTATGTGCTCATTTTCGCCATGGCTGCTTGCCTGTATTCCTCCCTGGCTTTTCACTCAACGTTGCGCAAGGCACTTTTTGTCATTGCGGCGGCCGCCGCAGCACTGTTGGCAAACGGGTTGCGATTCTGGGGAATTGTGTATATGGCGTACCTGCGAGACGGCGTCGAGACCGACCACTCGCTCGTCGGGTATGTAGTTTTCGCACTCGTTTTTGTTCTGGTCTTCGCCATTGGTTATCTGCTCGGCCAGCCACCACTTGATCGGCGCGAGAATCAAGCGGCGCGTAGTGCCGCTGCAACGTCCCCGGTGGGCATTACCGTCATGGCCGCAGTGGCCGCATTGGCGATTACAGGCAGCGCATCAGCGAGCGTATCCGTGATGCAGGAGCATTCCCGACGGCAAACGGCCTTTGACGGCTGTCGCCAGCTTGGACAGATCATCGCACTACGCGATGGTGCGTCAGTTGTTCAAGCGCGCACGCAGTGCAGTGGCCCCTTGGGAACCCAACAGCTGCGCTCGATTGCAGAACAGACCATGAAAAAAGCCGCGCCCAACGCGGAATTTTCGACTGGGACACGCTCCATCGAGCTGGCTCGAGGCTCCAGAATCATCAACGCCGCGACATTGACAACGCTAGATGGGCGAGCCGTATATCGGCTGACGTACTGGTTCGAGGTGGCCGATACAGCAACTGGAAGCTGGGTCGAGATGAAATGGAATCGCGCGCTCGCCCTGCTGGCAAATCGCGATGCGTCCGTAACGGTTGTAAGCGAACTCGAAATGGTTGGTAACTCTGGCTCCGGAGCACAATGAAACGTCGATAGCTGGCGCACAACCATTTACTATCCGTTTGCAAAATTGCGGCGCATCTGGCCTAAGGCGAGAAATACTTATCTATATAGCAGATAGAGCCCCCCGCCATGTCGCCAACTCTGCCGCGACGATGGGTTAGGCGGGCAATTCGTACGCGGGCGCGGATTTCTCGCGCAATGGCGAGCGCAAATGAAAGTCGCTTCGCTCTGAAGTGTCTGCTGACAAATGGATGCAGTTCCGCTAAGTCGAGATCCGGCTCTGCCAATCGACGCTACAGCGAAGCGGCTAAGCGTTGCCCGCGCGAGTGTCTTGACGTAACACCATAGTCGTCGCCCTCATCGTCCTCAGATCGATTAAGAGAAAAGACGAAAGCTCGCGCCCATCCGATCGTCTCTCAGGACTCGTGCGGCCGCCAGACCAGAGCACCAACCAAAACGCTTTATCGTCCGCGGCACGCGGCGACAGAGCTTGGAAGAGCGTCAATCAAAGATGAACACTCCGCTTCGGTGTGCTGGATCTCGTAGGGCCTTCTCGCTCCCAACGGCAAGGCGCGTACCGTCAGCGTGCCACATACCGCGCAAAATACCTCTGAAGGAAGTGGCAGCGTTACCTTCGAGTGCAATAGTGCCAAACCACCTTGACAGCCGGTGAAACCCCCTCTTATCTGCGTTGACACCGTGATCCGCCAATTTCATTCAGGTGCATAATGACCATGTCGATTGCTCGGCTCCTTAGACGAGATTTCGTCTTCAGCTTGACGCGACGATTTGCAACGCGGTAGTGGCTTGGACACGAGAGAAGCTACGTGGATTCTGGCAGTGCCAGTTGCGCAACGGCCACATTTGGTTCCTTCACCTGCGGGATGGATGAACCAAGCCAAGCAAGCTAGTCTGCGATCGCAACGCTGCCACACGCAATCTTGCAGATGGCCAAAGATAAAGCCCGCGTTTTCTCCTTGATCGGGTTTTTCCGGAAATGAGCACAGCAGATCTTAAAAGCTCACGGCACTTCCGAAATGCGCTTGGCGCCTTCGCGACCGGTGTCACAATCGTGACGACACGAGATGCAACCGGACGCGACGTCGGTCTAACCTGCAACAGCTTTAACTCCGTCTCACTCGATCCGCCCATGGTGCTTTGGAGTCTGGCACGACAGTCGCCCAGTCTGCCCGCCTTTCTTGCGGCAGAGCACTTTGCCGTCCATGTCCTTGCTTCGAACCAGGATGAGCTGGCCCAGCGCTTTGCCACTCGCGGCATCGATAAGTTTGCGGCGTTAGAAGTCCAACGCGGGCCGTCGGATGTTCCGCTTCTTGAACACTGCGCCGCGCGCTTTCAGTGCCGTACCGCGTATCGGTACGAAGGCGGCGATCACGTGATTTTTGTTGGCGAAGTCGTTGCTTTTGACCATACCGAGCGGGCACCGCTCGTATTTCACGCGGGCAAGTATGCGATCGCAACCCACAAGACCGCTAAGACAAGTGAGGCGGTGCCGGCCGATACGGAAAGCAGCTTTAGCCGGGCGTTTTTGATCTACCTGCTCGGCCGCGCGCACTACCAATTACTGCTGCGTCTGCGTCGAAACCTGGAGCATCACGGGCTCGCGGAAGGCGATTGGTTCATGTTAACTATGCTAAGCGCAAGCGAGGATTGCAGCGTCGCGGCGCTTGACGAACAGCTCTCATACACGGGCACCCAGGTGAGCTACGACCAGATCGCAGGACTTGCCTCAAGAGGTCTTATCAGCATGAGCGGCGCTTTTTACCCCGCGATGCGAGTTAGTCTCACCGATAAGGGACGCCAGACCGTCATCGAACTCTTGGCCGCAGCCAAAGCCGCGGAAGAAGATGCGGAAAGCCACCTGGGTCAAGACCAGACAAGATTGCTAAAACAGTGGCTGCTTCGAATCATTGATGACTTGGAACCGGGTTCACCTGCGGGCCACACAAGCGCACCGAACTCGTAAAAGCCGTGATTGTCTTGGGCAATCCGCAGCGCCTATCTTGTCAAAAACAACAGGAGCCAAGGCATAATAGGCGCTCGGCGAAAGCAACTCGTCAGCATCAAGGAGCCTGGCATGTCGGTCAGATCCACAATCGTGGAACAATTCGAAGAAGTCGCGAAAGAACAAAAAAGAAAACTCGCGCCGCTGACTGACAATCTTCAGTTGCTTGATTCGGGACTGGACTCATTGAGTTTTGCCATCGTCGTCGCCCGGCTGGAGGAGTCACTTGGCTTTGATCCGTTTAACGCAGCCGAGGTGGTGGACTTTCCCCTGACCTTTGGCGACTTCGTCCGCCTGTACGAAACCACATCTGCTACACGCTGAATGCAAGTTGAATGCGCTCTGGACATCATTGACGGCCACGGGGAAACTACCCGGCAGCTCTTTTTACGGCGCTGAAGCAACTGTTGCGCTGGCCGATCTGGCACAAGCATCCAGTCTTGGTGGACGACTCGAGCAATTGCGCGGCGCTTCGGTTGTGCTCGCGACCGAAGATCAACTAACTGCGGCGCTGCTGCTCATTGAGCTCGATGGCGTTGCACGCAGGATGGTCTTGTGTCCGCCGGATCTACCCCAGCAGCATCTTTCGGAAGTAGTTCGGGTCGCCGAAGCCGGTGTCATTGTTCGCGATATTGCAGATGCACAGGCAATGCCGTTTGGCACAACGACGCAAATCACGGCCACAGCAAGCCTTACGCCGATTCAGACCCCACGACGCCAATCGCAACAGACCGAATGGGTTTTACTGACCTCTGGAACCACGGGGGCGCCAAAACTTGTGGCGCACACACTCGCGAGTCTCGCCGGTCCCTCCCGTGCGCCGATGCGGGCCGACAAAACCATCTGGAGCACGTTCTACGACATACGTCGTTATGGTGGCCTGCAAATATATCTGCGCGCCGTACTTGGCGGCGTATCACTCGTGTTGTCCAGTGCAAAGGAGGCAGCGGCAGATTTTCTGGCTCGTGCGGGAGCCATTGGCGTTACGCATATTTCGGGCACGCCAACGCACTGGCGACGGGTCCTCATGAGTGGTGTGGCGCAGCGCATTTCGCCACAGTACGTGCGTCTGTCCGGGGAGATTGCTGATCAAGCGCTGCTTGATAGTTTGCGCGCCGTCTACTCTAAGGCCCGCATCGTGCATGCGTTTGCCTCCACGGAAGCTGGTGTTGCCTTCGACATTGAGGACGGTAAGGCTGGTTTTGCTGCAGAATTGCTCGAGCGCCCGGCATCTGGCGTCGAACTCAAAATTCAAGATGGAACGCTGCGCATCCGTGGCGTTCGCAACGCCAGCCGGTACCTGGGCGATGCCGCCTCGGCACTTGCCCAAAGCGACGGTTTTGTGGACACCGGCGACATGGTCGAGTTGCGTTCGGGTCGCTACTACTTCGTCGGCCGCAAGGGCGGGGTCATCAATGTCGGCGGCCTGAAGGTGCATCCCGAAGAAGTCGAGGCGGTAATTAACACGCACCCTCGCGTGCGCATGTCGCTCGTCAAATCGCGCAAGAACCCGATCACCGGAGCCATTGTCGTGGCCGAGGTGGTCATGAACGGCGACAAAAGTCAGGCATCGGATTTTTTGGACACGCAGGCTCTTACGAAAGAGATCATCGACACGTGCCGGCGCGCTCTACCGGCACATAAGGTCCCAGCGATGATCCGTTTTGTGCCCGCGCTGGAAGTCTCGGCTTCCGGAAAACTGGTGCGTCCTGGTGCGTAACGTAATCGTCACAGGTGGCAGTCGCGGATTGGGACTGGAAATCGCCTCCCGTCTGGCCGCCTGCGGCTATGGCGTGACGGCCATTGCCCGATCCGAATCACCAACGCTGTCGGCAGCGATCCAAAAAGCGAAGGAAGAAAAGCGCGGCGCGCTGCAGTTTCGTGCCTGCGATTTGAGCAACATCGCCGGCTTTCCGCAGCTTGTCAAGAGTTTGCGCAAAGACTGCGGCGCGATCTACGCTCTGATCAATAACGCCGGGCTGGGAACTCCCGGGGTGCTCGCGAACATGCGCGAAGAGCAGATGGAAGCGCTCTTGCGCTTAAACGTCATGGCGCCCATGGCGCTGACCAAGTACGTTCTTCGCTCGATGATGGTCGAACAAAAAGGCGGTCGAATTATCAATATCTCTTCGGTGGTGAGCCTCACCGGCTTCAGCGGACTGTCGGTCTACAGCGCCACCAAATCGGCGCTGGTGGGATTTACACGCTCGCTGGCCCGCGAAGTCGGCCAACTCGGTATCACCGTAAATGCGATCGCGCCGGGATTTGCCGAAACGGAAATGACCGGTGGCATAAGCGAAGTCGACATGGGTCGCATCGCACAGCGCAGTGCCCTGCGCCGCCTGATCGATGCGGGCGATGTGGCGCATGCGGTGGAATTTCTGCTCAGCGATGGCGCAAAAAACATCACGGGGACGCTACTTACCGTAGACGCCGGCAGCACGGCGTAATGGGCCGTACGGGCGCGCGTTAAAGACGAACGGCGCTAGCCTGAAGCTTCGCAAATAACGCGGTATCCAGGGGCACATACGCCTGGCGGTTGCGATCGTCAAAATACAGCCCATCGGAAACGACGGAAGGATCGTAGCCCTGCACTGCGAGTTCCTGCGTCTTGGGTTTGAACGTACCCGTCGCCTCGATCGCCGTCAGAATTCGCACAAATAGCGGACGCGCGTACTCGGGCAGGCGCGCACCCAGCTCCTGGCGGAATATTCCCAAATCAAAGTCGGCGCCCGTGACCAGCGCCGCCATGCCCGCACGACCATCGCTGCCTGGGACCGAAACACCGTACACCACCGCTTCTTGGACGTTCGTGCACGACAAGAGCTCGCCAGCAACCTCGGCGCTGGAGACGTTTTCGCCCTTCCAGCGAAACGTGTCACCGATGCGGTCGACAAAGTAAAAAAACCCTTGGGCATCCTTGCGCATGAGATCGCCCGTCCGAAACCAGGCGTCCCCCGGCACAAAGACATCGCGCAAGATCTTCTTGGCCGAGGCCTCCGCATCGGCATAGCCCTCAAAGCGGCTTGCCGTGCGGCCGTCGGCCTCAAGAATCTGGCCGATGGCTTCACCGGCTTCTCCCGTCTCGCAACGCACGCAGCGACCCGTGTCATCGCGAAGCGGTGCGCCCGATGTAACGTCAAAGCGCACCAGCGCGACGGAAACTCGGTGCCGCAAAAAAGGTGGAATGCGCCCGATCGCACCCTCGCGTCCCTCGCAGTTGTACAGCGAAAAGTTGCCTTCCGTCGATGCGTAGTACTCAAGGATTTTTGGAATCCGAAATCGCGTCTTAAATTGCTTCCAGACGTCCGGGCGCAGTCCGTTGCCACAGCAAAGACGCAGACGGTGCCGAGTCTCCAAGGGCTGCGGCGGCGTGTTTACCAGATAGCGACAAAGCTCGCCGATATATTGAAAGAGCGTGCAACCTTCCTCGACGACGTCGCTCCAAAACTCTCGCGCGGAAAAGCGCTTGCGCAAAACGACAGACCCACCACCAATCAGTGGCGCGCAGGTTGCGACCACGCCGCCGACACTGTGGTACATCGGCAGACAGTTATACATGCGGTCCTTAGTTTCCACATCGATCAAGCCAGCAAACCAGTGACTCCATTGCATCAGCCGATAGTGGCTCACGTTGGCGGCCTTAGGCAGTCCTGTCGTTCCCGAGGTGTAGATAAGCAGCGCACGGTCCTCAAGAGACGGCGTTCGGCACTCGCTGTCTAAGAGCGGTGCTGCAGGAAACGCTGCGATCCGCTGTTCGAGCGACTCCAACTGGTGATCACCTGGGCCCCAGGCGCGCCAGAGCAAGTTACCGGGCAATTGCCCGCGCACGGCCTCAAGTCCGCCAGCAAGATCCGCACTGACAATGATCAGGCGCGGTGCGACGATATTGATCGAATGCGCGAGCACGGCGCCACTTAGATTAGTGTTTAGAAGGGAGACGACGGCGCCGATGCGTGTGAGTCCGATCCAGGTGGCCAGGTACTGCGGGCAATTGGGCATCAGCAGGCAAACGACGTCGCCTGCGCCAACACCTTGTGCAAGGGCCCAACGCGCGATGCGGTTGGACGCCTCGGACAGTTCCCGGTAACTGAAGTTGCCTTCTTTGGAGACCAGCGCCGGCGCCGCGTCGTAGCGGTCGGCAAGTTCGTCCATGACAATTGGCAAGATGCGCCGAGGACCGCGTCCAATCGGTGCAGTAAGTTCGAGCGCACGCGTCCACGCCTTGAGCGCTGAGCTAGAGTCAGTTGACATGTTGCAAAAGCCGCGCAAGTCGCGGTAAGAACAGCGTTCAAGGTTACACTAAACCGAAACTGGACCGAGGATCGATGCGATGAGAAGTGAGACGATTGCTTTGCACGCTGGCTATGAGGCCGACCCAACCACCAAAGCCGTTGCCGTCCCGATCTATCAGACGGTGGCCTATGCCTTTGATAGCGCGGCGCACGGCGCAGCGCTTTTTGACTTAGAAGTCGAAGGTTATCGCTACACGCGCATCGCCAATCCGACCAACACGGTTTTGGAGCGGCGCGTCGCGGAACTCGAAGGCGGCGTAGATGCAATCACCGTGGGTTCGGGGCAGACCGCGCTGTATTACGCGGCCCTGAATGTTGCCGAATCGGGCCAAAACATCGTCTCGGTGCCGCAGCTCTATGGCACCTCGCACACCTTATTTGCGCATGTGCTGCCTAAGCTGGGCACGCAAGTGCGGTTTGCCAAATCCGATCGCCCGCAAGATATGGAGGTGCTGATCGACAAAGATACGCGCGCCCTCTTTTGTGAAACTGTCGGCAACCCCGCAGGCAACATCTGCGACGTTGAGGCGCTTGCGGCGGTTGCCCACCGGGCCGGCGTACCACTTATCGTCGATAACACGGTTCCGACTCCGATATTGATCCGTCCGATCGATTATGGCGCGGACATCGTTTTGCATTCGCTGACTAAGTTCATGGGCGGACACGGTACGAGTCTTGGCGGCATCATCGTCGACAGCGGCAAATTCCCTTGGGAGCAGTACGCGGAGCGCTATCCGATGTTCACGAAGCCCGATCCGTCGTATCACGGGCTGGTCTACACGGAACACTACGGAGCCGCAGCGTTCGTCGGGCGCTGTCGCAGCGTTTTTCAGCGGACCATGGGTGCGGTCTTGTCGCCGTTTAATGCGTTTTTACTACTGCAAGGCATCGAGACCGTATCTTTGCGTGTCGAGCGCCATGTCGAAAACGGGCGGCGCGTGGCCGAGTTCTTGCGCGACGACAGCAGAGTTGAATGGGTCAACTACCCGGGATTTGCCGACAGCCCGTACTACGCGTTGGCGCAAAAATACCTGGGCGGCCGCGCCTGCTCGCTGATGACCTTTGCCATACGCGGCGGCTACGATTCGGGAGCGCGTTTTTACGACGCGCTCAAACTCTTTAAGCGCCTGGTGAATCTGGGTGACGCCAAGTCTCTTGCCTGCCACCCCGCATCCACAACACATCGGCAGATGACCGCCGAAGAGCAACGCCAGGCCGGCGTAGGTCCGGAGACGATTCGAATCAGTGTGGGTATCGAACACATTGACGACATCCTGGCGGATCTGGACCAGGCACTGGACGCGGCGACCAAACACTGATGCTGCATCCATGAGTCACGACGATTTGCCGGCGCCCGCCCCGGCGCTATTTCCACCGCAAGCAACGCGCCAACGCATCGAGGACCTGTTGACGCAGGAGCTGTTGCGTGCCAACGATCGCGTTGTGCGCGGTCCGGTCATGCCGACGCTAGATCGGGCGGCCTTGCGTCAAGAGTTGGCACGTTTTGATTTTCACGAGCCGCGTCCGCTGGAAGACCTGCTTGCATGGGCCATCGCGAAGATGGAAGTCGGTGTGGTGCACATGAACCACCCGCGATATTTCGGGCTCTTTAATCCGGCGCCCACGTTTCCCGCGCAGTGTGCCGATCGCATCGCGGGGGCTTTTAACCCGCAACTTGCCAGTTCGGGATCCTCGCCGGCACCCATCGAAATTGAAGCGCACGTCATTCGCGCGATGGCGCAACGCGCCGGCCTGCCGGCCAATGCGGGCGGTCACTTTACTGTCAGCGGCGCCGAGGCAAACTACACGTCCCTCGTTTGTGCGCTCACCCGCGCGGAGCCACGTTTTGGAGCCGACGGTGTGCGCGCATTCGCGGGTCCCGTCGCCTTTTATGCTTCGCAGGCCTCCCATCAGACCTGGTACAAGATCGCGCATCAGGCGGGCGTCGGTCGCTCGGCGCTGCGCCTTGTTGCCACCGACGGCAAGGGTCAATTGGATCCGCGCGCCCTCTCCGAGATGATTCACGTCGACCGTGCGCACGGGCTGGTTCCGGTGCTCATCTCAGCTACGGCAGGAACGACGACCGCCGGCATGATCGATCCGCTTGCCGCATGTGCGCAAATCGCGCGCGATAACAACCTGTGGTATCACATCGACGCGGCGTGGGGCGGTGGCGCGCTGGCCTCCGAGCGTCTGCGCGGGCTTTTGCGCGGGACCGAGCAGGCCGACTCGATTACGATCGATGCCCACAAGTGGTTTGCAACCACGATGGGTTGCGGAATGTTTCTTACACGCCATCCGATGTTGCTCTCCGAAGCGTTTCGTACCACTACGAGCTTTATGCCATCGGAACACACGGGACTTGATCCGTATCTGAACTCCGTGCAGTGGTCGCGGCGCTTCATGGGGTTGCGGCTGTTTTTGGCGCTAGGTGCCGCGGGCTGGAGCGGTTATGCGACGCACGTCGAGCGCGCGATCGCTGTTATTGAAAGCATAAAAAGCCGGCTGCTTGAACGCGGCTGGACAGCAGTAAACGAATCTCCCTTGGCGGTGTTGTGCGTGCTGCCGCCCGAAGGCTCTCGACCTGTGCGGGAGATTGTTGCGCGAGTGCTAGCTGCGGGCAATGCCTGGGTTGCGCCGGCGGCCTTCGAAGGACGCGACGTGCTGCGCATCTGTGCAACGCACGGCGAAACGAGCGCCCACGACGTCGCGATTCTTGTCGAGGCGCTTTCGGCCGCCCTCTGAGGGTGCAAAGCCGATGCGCAGCACGCAGCCGCTTTAGCTTGCGCCGGGCGGCGGCACCTCCGGTGTCGTCAGCTGCGCAACCAGCGCTTCAATTGAAGCAATGGATCGGAAATTCTCAGGAGTGATCTGTGCTTGCGGAATTGTGATGTCGAACTCGGCCTCGACCGCGAGCATGAGGTTGACCATGTTGATCGAACTCATGCCGATATCGGCCAAACGTTCATTGACCGGAATGGGCTGTGGCGTACGCGTCGGGCCCAAAATGTCCATAACCAAGCCCATCAGGCGATCGCGCGCCGTGCGCTTGCCGCTATCCATCATGTCGCACTCCCCCAAGCTGTGGGCAATGATACCGATTTGTGCGCCGAGCGTTGGGAATACCGGTTTGTGCTAATAAACGACAGCCAGTTCTTATACAGTTGTAGTGCCGTGGGACGCCAGCAGTTAACCAAAAGGGCGCTTAGGGTCGCGGCCGGAAAACTCGCAAGCAGCGCCTCGCTGCGGCACGAGACCGCCTGATCGCGAAACGCAACGAGTGTCGCAAGGGCGGCCGGCGGACAATACGCGCAGGGCATGGTAGGGTAGTTTTCTTGCTGCCCCGCCAAATAGCGCCCAATGTCGCGGCGGTACTCTTTTAGCAGTGTGCAATCCTCATATTCGGGATGTCCCTGAAGGAACACCATCAAGCTGCGGCCTTTCTTAATAAAGATATCCGCACCGGCTTGCTCTGACTGGCTAAGCAACTCGTAGCCGGCCGCAGCCAACTCGGCTCTGGGCAAATCGTTCCAACGCGAGTGCGGCGTTCGAATGCTTGCACCCAGTCCGACGGTCAGATCATGTCCTGCCGTTACTTTGTACTCGAATATTCCGCAGCACTTTTCCTCTAATCTTCGGCGCTCGATGCCATCAAAATGCAAGACGGCAGCATGCGCCGCAAGACAGGACCAGATGCTCGATGTCGTGTTCTCCTGCGCCCACTCAAGCAAACCCGTGAGCCGCGGCCAGTACGGCTCGTTGCTTAAATGGGCCGCTTTGGGCTCAGTGCCCGTAACGATCAGCGCATCAAGTCCGTCTTGCAGCAACTCCTCGATAGGCCAGTAGGCGTTGTCGACTCTTGCCTGCGCAAGCCAGGAGCGCGGCACCTCCGGCAGCGTGGAGTAGCGAAGGTGCACGGGCAAGAAATCTGCGGCCGCTTCGAGCAGACTCGAGAATTGAGATTCGGTCGCATCCAGTGCCGCGTCCGGCATGTTGTTAATGAGACCAATAATAATTTCGCCTGCCCCCGCGCACGCGCGAAAAGTTTTGCCCGTGGAGGACGATTCCTTGCCCGGTGGCGCATCGATTTGTAACGGCATGGGCGTTTCCTC
>CAZSOI010000415.1:0-1848 GCA_964608115.1 uncultured Burkholderiaceae bacterium
GCTCATATGCATTCACGGCCCCGATCTCCTGCACCTGCGTTGCACTGGGGAACTGGGATTTCCATGACTCACACAGCACGCATGCCGCGCGCGCTCCTGCGCCTTTATAGTGAACATCGAGAAGTGCGATCGTCATTGCGATGCCCGACGCGAGAGCCGCGCCAGTGTGTTCTTCATGCAAGCGCGCCTCATTACGTCCGTGTTCGACGATGGGATGCGGCAAGTTTTCCGAACCGCGCGGCGAGGCAACTGTCGATTCCATGCGGCAGCTCACAGCCGCTGACATACGTGCACATGCAGCGCCAAAGGGTAGGTGGTTGTCCGTACTTCCGCAATCGGCCACACCGCGGCCATTGCGTCCTATTGCTCCCAGCGGGCGCCTTACTCAAACACGACCCCAAATAGTCTATAGCGGATGCGGGAAGCAAAGACGCTGTCAGTGCTTTGCCACGGTCGGAAGAGGCAGCGATTTAGTCCTCCGCATAGCGAACAACGTGCGAAGATTGCAAGCGGGCGCACCCGAGCCTGGGCCCTCTTACGCAGCCTGGGGACTGCGACTTGCCACGTTCGGTGGCCGCCAATTGCGAAAACGCTGGCGATCCTCCCGCATATCGAGTCGACGTGATATCGTCGTCCACGAGCGACCGGAGTCGAGACTTAAACCCACGGAAGTTGCATGAGTGATCCCCGGTCAAGTTTCGAAGTTAGCATCGGCGCGGGATGAGGAAGTTTGGCCTAAATCGTGTGTGATACGAGGCCGAGCTGTTGCTCCAACCCGCAACGCGCGTAGCAAAGGAGCCCTCATGAGCACAAACAATACCTATCTTGCCGTGTTCCTCGGCAGCAAAAGCAGTCCGCAACGTGTGGCCTGGGACGCCCTTACGGAAAGCGAGCGTCGCAGCAAGGAACGAGAAGGCATCGCGGCCTGGAAGGCGTGGGTCGACAAACATCGCGCCATTATCGTCAACATGGGGGGACCGCTCGGGAAGACCAAGAAGGCCTCGCCCCGCGGCATCGAAGATACGAGCAACAACATGGGCGCTTTTACCGTTGTGCGCGCGGACTCGCACGAGGCTGCTGCCAAGCTCTTTGAAAATCACCCGCACTTCACCATCTTCCCCGGCGACTGTGTTGAGATCATGCCCGTGCTGCCCATACCCGGCGCTTAGGTGATAGCTGCATCCAAGCAACAACACGGAGTCTTGGAGCTGCTTAGAAGAACTACCAAGTCGAGCCGCCAATTCGAAATGGGGCAATGTACAAGGCAGAGAAAAATCACCATGCCAGGTACTGTGCGACTACATCGAATCGCGGCCGCCAAACTACATAAGGTGTACCGGGCGTTCAACGAACCGGATGCAGTGCGTCGGCGACCAGTGGATTATCGGTACCGTCCAACATGTGAACCCGTGGCCCCGTGGCTCTTTCCGAATTTCTTTTCGGAATTTCACCAGCACTCATGGTCACTCTTTTGCGGGCCAGTATGGAGAGTTCGTGCCGTGCGAACGCATCTTTGACGCGGACAAGTTCGAGGATCCCACGATGCCTGGTGAGATTCGAGTAACGGCGACACCAAAAAAGATATCGCTCGGCACCGAGCAACCCATCGTGCAGGAGAGTTTGGCAGACGCGATCCCCGGCAAAACGTCTTATCCGAGCTAACAAGCGTCACTGCGAAACCTGGTCGGACTGGCCAGGCTTCTAATTACTGCATAGGCAGACCCATGCTCGCCAGGGAACCTTGCATCCGTAACGCGACCCAAACCCAAGAGCTACGATGCGATTCATCATCTTCGTGAAAGCCGCCAATGCATCACAGACCAGCGCAATGCCCAGTCCGGAGTTGAT
>CAZSOI010000416.1:0-4755 GCA_964608115.1 uncultured Burkholderiaceae bacterium
GCTGCTTTTGGCGGACAGTGCAATTACGCCATGTCTGCTTCTTCGCCTGCCGAGGGTCTACTTTGTAAAGGCTAGCGCTCGTTGTCGGTCTTGGCTACGGGCAGAAGGAACAATGGCTCACATCTCATTTTGGCCGGCTGCCTTCAGGGTGTCGATGGATCCCACCAGATCGCCCGCACCATGACTTGCTGCGGCAGTGAGAAGCGCACTGGCCACTCGCCATCTGCCCCAGGCTAAAGCTGCGTAAGCTTTTGCCCATGGGCGGCGAAGCAATTACTTGCCGCCGACCACCTTGCTCGCATAGCAGCTGCTGGACGCACTCGCGTTTGTTGCAATGCGTACGTATAACAGCCACGCGCCCAGGACAGCGATCCGGGTTGGTGTGGGGTGAAGCAGGTTAGCGCGGCCACCGAGTAAGAGTGCCATTGCACGTCATCTCAGTCCATTGCGACAGGATTGATGGGTCAGGTGACGGGCGGTAGCCGCCAATGGCAAGTTTTCAGAGGGAAAGATGCGGTCACCGCCTGCGCCAGATCGCTAAGATCTATGCGGGCCCCCACGGGTCTGCAATCAGCACCCATCATCCAACCCAGTCGAGCTGTTTGCAATGCCTTTTCACACGCTTTGGACCCAATGACGCCCCTGCGCGTTTTTCCTCAAAAACCGCCTTGCGTCGCGAAGAGAGCGCCCGTACTCGGATTTCGCTCCGCCTCGTTCGCTTTGCCTCAATTGTGGGTCCGGCCGCGGCGCCAAATCTTTACAAGGACATCGGCCAAAGCAAGTAGCAAGGCGGTGCGCACCGATGGTCGCCGCAGCTGGTGAGCCGCAAAATCGAATAGCGCTTGCTTCGGATCCGCTTGGACGAGATCGAGCCGCGCTTTGATACTGGCGCGCTGCAATCTTGCCGATAGAACCAGCAGCTCGCGACGCCGTGACAGCAGTTCAATGTTGTCCATCACAGCATCTTGTCCAGTGCCCGTTCGTCGTCCTTGAGGATTGTGACGGTCGCATTAAGAAGTGATTTGCGCTTGGCGCCTTCCCAACGCAACCAAAGCAAGGCCCCCGCTCCACAGAGCAATACCACTAGTGAGATAATGCCCAGGACTAGAGTGCGCAGTTCCGCTGGAATGGCCAGTACAATCCACGCGGCCCCGAGCAGCAAGCCGCAAAGCAGTAGATTTAGCGCCGCTATTGCGACCAGCAGATCACGAACGAACCGGGCCTTTTCCTCCTGGAGCTCGACACCGAGGAGTTCCACCCGCGTGCGTACGGCGCGGACAGCGGTCGCGGCAAAGCCGCGCATACGCCCGATGAGCCTGCCCCGACCGTCAACCATTAGTCAAACTCTAGCGCCGGCCGATAAGGTAGCCGATCAGGCCACCGATGACGGCGCTGACTCCAATGGCCTGCCAAGGGTTATGGTGAACGTATTCATCCGTCGCGCTGGCAGCTGCCTTCGCGCTGTCGACGACGTCCGTCTGAAGCTCCCCCAGACGTTCGCGTGCCTGGTTGAGCGTCGCCTGCACACGGCCCTTCATCGCCTTGATCTTAGCGTCCCCCTCGTTGCCCACCGCCTGAAGAAGCTCCTCGGCATCTGTGACGACGTTCTTTAAGTCTCGCGCAAGGGCATCTGCCTTGGCCGAACTTTGTGTGCCGGGATTGAATAAGGCCATTGTCATCTCCATTGGGTTCAAGTTTCAAAAGTGTAAGTACTTCGCTGCAAGGCCTAATCCGGGATAAAAACCATACGGAATGGAGCTACTTTGCGCGAAACAGCGACGTCAAAATACCCATTGCGTCAAGCGCGCGCAAGCGAAAAGATGGGTGCGCTTGGTTTAGCGCAAAAATCGCATCGAATCCCTTTGGCAACGAATCGGCACGGTGTCTTTAGTTCCGCCTGCGCCGGCTCCAACGCAGTTGGTCTATCGCAGATCTGCTGAGCGTGAGGCGCCTGTCCACGCGATTTATCTATTGGGCAATCAGCCCGAGCGGCTGCTCGCTCACGGTGCAGAGTTACAAGGCTCTGAGGCAACAATAGGCGCGCAGTCATCAGTTCTTGAAAGTCGGACTGCCATCTCGCGGCTTCTTTCTATCTGAGACGAAGTTCGGGACCCAAGCAACGCTCACGGGCAAGTGAGATCTGCACAACTAGCAAACAGCGTAATTAGAACCCAACCGCGTGTTTACTTTGGAAAGATTTAAACGCTACGCGTCCGTGACTGGTTTTGGCTGAACTGAGCCATCAAGCATCGTCGGCTGTGCTGCCAATTCAATGTCCGGTTTCTCGTCGTCGCCGCCAAAAACGCAAAATACTCGGGACGCCGGATTGCGGCTTCATGATCGCCGTATGGCCTTGCATGGCCGGCCAGATATCTTGCCAGCTCGCCAAGGGGCCATCTCGCTCGTCGAGCACCGCTACGCCGCTCGGATCGCTTGGGTTCCAGGTGATGTCGATTGCGAGCACTGTTGCCATTGGCCTAATGAGTCAAGCGGAACGCTAACGATGCCTGGTAAAGAACTTACGAGGTCGTCTCCGGCCAAGCTATAGCCGATTTACCTTGGAGCGCCAGATCGGATCCACCTTCCATTTTTTGGCATAGATGCTGTCCAGACGACCTCGGTTCGAATTAGGGCCAGCGCTGCTTTTTAACCCGAGAAATAGTGTCGCATTCGGTCCGGATATTCGGGCTACGCTCTCATCGGGAAAGCCACACTTCTTTAGTCCCGCGAGCACCGTCCTCGGATAGTTGCGCCAAGCTTGCGAGAGCAGCAACAAGTTCCAGTCCGAACCGTAGAGCAGTCGCCCCTCGATCCCGCTCCATGTCGACTGCATCGTCTTGAGAGCGGCCTTCGCGGCCTTGAATTGAGGCGACAACGGGTCGGCCGATAAGTAATCCCAGTAGCTCAGATCCCCATAGGCGTTGGCGTGCTTTTGGCATTGTTTGGCAAATCCCGCAGCCCAACCCGGCCGGTTCTCTTGAGGCGTATACGCTCCGCCGATGTGGCCGAAGCAAACGTTCGGTACCTCGGGCTGTCCGTTGGTCCCTAAAGATTTAATGTAGTCCAGGGCGATTCCCCAGTATGTCGATGACGCCAAAGCATCGCTGTTTTTGTCCGGCCCGTAGCTCGGTCCCGCGTGCGCCAGAATCGGTACGCAATTCGCATGGCACCAGTTGTATAGGTCTTGCATCGCACCATCGAGTTCCTTTGGTGAAGGCGCACCTGGTTTGGACCAAATAGCCGGCCTCAGCGTATCCGGCACGGTCGCGTTTCCTAATGGCGCAAACCCCATTGGTGGATAGAGCTTCACGCCGATGAAGCCACGCTCGAGAACGCACGACTGAATTGCCTTGAAGTAAGTCGGATCCCGCAGGTGAGACCAGGGGTTGAAGGGCGCATAGGCATGAAAGTTCCCACCCATCATCCGCATGATCTTTTCCACGACGCCATACTGATCCGCAAGCCGGCTCCTGGTCGACCCATCTCCCAGCCAGTGGTCATAGTCGACTAAGGCTGGGCAAAATAAGTCGACCGATCCGCCCGCGCAGGAGTAGTACTCGACAATGTCAAAGCAATTGGCGTAGCGGTATTGCAGCATGGACGAGAGCAGATGCCAGATTTGGTCGATTCCCGGCAACCTAAAGATCGCTCGCACATCGGCATCGGTCAAAACACTCGGATCGTTGACTGCTCGCGGCAAGCGCTCCAGCAAGCGCCTATCGCTTGGGGGCAATGCGCGATACGCGCCGGACGATTGGACGGAGGTCACATATTCGTTTAATAGCTCGCGAAGCGTACGGTTGGTGCGAAAGATCCGAACAGCCTCGCGCTGAAGAAGGTCTTCTTGAATTTGCCTCCCTCGCCTCAGCGCGCTTTGTGCCTCGTTGCTCAAAGTCGGTGAATCACGGCTGATCTCGAACGCGTTGTCAATGATCTTGCCTTCATCCAATGCAGTCGGCGCAAGCAGCCAGGAGACGGAGTTCGCCATCTCTCCCAAAAGCGCGGCGAATTTGGGGTTTAGTGAAAATTCGGATTTCACCACCTTCCCAATGAAGTCCGTCACCTGAAGGTCCGAACCATTGAAGACGTGGCAGTGAACATCGATAACCAATGGACCATCGGCCGTGGGTCCCGTTTGGTTTGAAGCGCATAGTTGACTTAAGCGAGAAATGCTGCGCGGAGGATCCGCGCTGCACCCCGATAGGAGGGTCAATGCTGCCAGTTGTCTCAAGGCGCTTCGACGGTCCATATCTTCCCCCCGAAATATTCTTCGTGTTGTGGTTCCCCACAGGCTCTGAGACAGTGCTCGTGCGATTATGCTGAAAAAGCCGGGGCGAAACGGGGTTCGGACGACTGCGGCAGATAAAGCGACTCAAGCGGGCGCATCCCGCGGACCCGCGCCATGCCGCGAGCACGAGCAATATCCACTAAGGCGCGAACAATTTCGGCTGCGTCATTTGGTGCTTCGGAGAGCCAGGCATCGAGGTAGGCAGGCATTTCCTTTGGCGTGCGCAATTGCTTGGCAACACCGTAAGGGATGGTCTTCGTCTTGTCCGTTTTTCGCGCTCGTCTGACAGCCATTTCAATTTACTCCTAGAGGTTTTTCGCCAGCAGCGTCGTGAGTTTGATGTCCTTGGCTTGGGAGGACTCGTCTCCGCCCGCCAAAAGAATTATCAGCGCACCATCGCGCTCCGTGTAGTAAACGCGGATCCAGGTCCAAAATCTATCTTCAACTCGCAGATGCCACCAGGAAAT
>CAZSOI010000417.1:0-1644 GCA_964608115.1 uncultured Burkholderiaceae bacterium
GTCTCGGAAATGGATGACAAGTGCTGCACTGACGCCAGACACAAAATTTGTTGCCCTCCTTCCTAAGGACGTCAAATTATTCCGAGCTCAGCTGGCTTCACAGACGGAAAAACTCGCTGCACGCTTACATCGCTAAGGCCATACATCCGCCGCAGCAAGCCCGCTAATAGCGCGCGATAATCAGTTAACACGGGATAATCCCGTTTCTGGAACAAATTGGTCTGCTCGATCTTGACTTGGTCGCCGGCCATACGGCCGCCATTTATGCCGCCGCCGATCACCCAATACACACTGCCATGGCCATGATCTGTACCGCGGTTGCCGTTCTCGCGGAACGTACGCCCAAATTCAGAGATCACCACGACGACCGTATCGCGCCATTCGGCCGGCCCAATCTCCTCAGAAAATCCCATGAGGGCGCGGCCGAGCTCGCCAAGCCGATCCGCGAGATAGCCAGTCGCAGCACCCTGATTGACATGGGTATCCCAGCCCCCGACGTCGACAAAACCGAGATTAAACTGCTCTCGCATCAGTCGACCGATACGCCGTGCGGACAGCTCGAAGCCACGCGGTGATACTGCCCCGCGGTTCGCCGCCGTCATTTCTTCCGAGATTGAGCGATAGACGTCGTCGCGCACGCGAAAACCCTCCGTTACAGCGGCACCGAGGTCGCTCGCTGCGTACATACTCTTGATCAATCGCGCCTGCCGATCGTCAATTCCGGGCTTGCCGACGCTATTAATGCCGATATTTGGGATCTGGACTTTACCGCGAAAAATCAGCGGCAGCTGATCAGTAAAGGCGATCGGCTTGACGCGGGTGAGTTCCGCTGCCAAACGGCTCATGAAACCGGAGCGATAGTCACGTGAGCCACCGGCTGCCTGTCCAAGCTCGATATTATCTTGCGTTTCAAAATGGCTGCGGGAGATATCGTCGCTCGTGCCCGCGAAGGGGACGAAGGCAATCTCGCGTTTCGTCCACAGCGGAAAGACGCTATCGCGTAGTGCCGGATGCAGGCCCCAGTTGTTGTCCAGGACGAGCGCGGCATTCGGATTGCCGACGTCTGGCCGCGCGATTGCAAGTGTCGGGCGCGCCAAATAGTAGAAATCGCTTCGGACAGGCACCACAACGTTTGCTGCATCATAGGCGCCGCGCAAAAATACCACCAGCAATCGCGCATCTGTGGCCGGTGCCGCCCACACCCGACCGGCGAGCGTCAGTGGAGCGACAGCAGCAACGGCCTTGATCACCTCGCGACGGTTCATAACTCGCTCTCCATTATTCGCATCCGTCGCTCTCAATGCATGAACTCCGGCGAAGAAAGGAACAGCGTGTTCCAGTCCTGTGCTGAGACCGCCTGATCGAGCGCCTCCAGCGTGGTAGGACTCAGGGTTTGCCGCAGTCCATTGAAATAGATCGAATTCTGAATAAGCGGGAAGGCCGGCTGTTCTATCGCATTCGGCACATCCGGCTTGAACAAGCCAGCGGAGCCAAAGCCGATCTGGCGCGCTATCTCGAAGCGCAACATCAACTGCCCTGGGCCATTCCACGCTGCCGACGCGAGCGAGTAGCCATCGGGTGTCTGGTGATTGAAAAGGCCTTCGCCGAGGCGATTGAGCCAGTTCTGAATCGGCAGCGTGTTGA
>CAZSOI010000418.1:0-20996 GCA_964608115.1 uncultured Burkholderiaceae bacterium
AGCACCAGGTCATGGCACCGGGAAATTAATTAGTTTGCTGCCCTATTTGGTTTCCGAATAGGTGCCCTCAACTTTTTTCAGATAATCCATGAACACCTGCTGGGTGGCCGTTGGTCGCCAATTGCGGCGAATGGTAAGGCCGATAGGTCGGCGGGTGTCGCTAAGATCATAGCGAAGCGCCGCGAGCAGACCCTGTTCTGCCTCCAAGCGCACCTGGTGCGCGGAGATCATGGTGAGGCGGTCGCTCTCCAGAAGCAGGGCACGGATCAATACAAACGAGCTTGACTCCACAAGGCCAGCGGGACGGGGGTGTCGGCTGTTGCGAAACAAGCCTTCAAAGTGTTCTCGCGTCGGCGTGCCGCGGCGCGGCACAACCCACGGAAATGCTGCAAGATCACGAAGTCCGATTTTGGTCCTGCGCTGCAAGGGATGGCCGGTGCGGGCCACGATCGTTAAGGGGTCATCAAACAGCCTCTCTTGCACAATGTCTTCGAGGGGCAACGGGTCGCGTAAGGCGCCGATGAGCAAGTCAATTTCTCCGTGACGCAGGCCGTGTAGCAGCTCTTCGTACGGACCGTCAACGGCGTGCACTTCCATGTCCGGAAAGCGCCGGGAAAAGGCGTTGATGGCGGCTGGCAGAAGAAAGTGACGAGAAAGCGGCATGGCGCCCACAACGATTCGGCCCGTCTCTTGTCCTTCGAGCGCCGCGACTTCGGCCAGTCCCTGCGTCAGTTCGGCAAAAGCAAGCTTGATTTGCTGCACCAGAATTTGTCCCTGACGGCTCAGGTCGATGCCCTGGGCGTTTTTCTCATACAAGCGAATTCCTAAGAGGCTCTCCAACTCTCGTGCGGCGCGGTACAAGGCCGGTTGCGACGTGCCGATAGAACGCGCAGCCAGAGTGAAATTGCCTGCGTTGGAGACAGCCACCAAGGCACGCAATTGCGTGACTGTCAACAACTGATCGAAGGCACCTCGGGCGCGCGATCCCTTTTCCGACCCAAGGCGCACAGCCTCCTGGACACCGGATCGGATTAAACCCAGGGCCCTGTCGACGCGGTCCGCATATAGCAAACCCGCCTCGGTGGGGTGCATACCGTCGCTTTGTCGTTCGAATAAAGGCGCATTCAGAAAGCTTTCAAGCTTGGCAATTGCCTGCGTGATCGCTGGCTGAGACAAAAATACACGCCCGGCCGCTTGGGTAATGCTGCGCTGTGCGGCCACTTCGCGAAAAGCTCTGAGGTGACGCAAGTTGGGAAGCACTTGTTTCATTGTGCGATCGTTCTGTTAGCAAGCCTATAGCAAAATCTTATACTGCCTTCCTAAGATTGGAATGGAAAAAGTCCGCCACGAGTAGATACTTAAGGCCCGCGCATCGTAGAACCGCTTTAAAGGAACCGCAGTGATCATCGATTGCCATGGCCATTACACGACCGCGCCCAAGGCTCTGGAGGATTGGCGCAAGCGCCAAGTCGCTGCGATCGGGCAACCGGGCGCTGGCCCCAAGGCGTCCGAGTTAAAAATCACCGACGACGAGCTAAGAGAATCGATCGAATCTAACCAACTAAAAAAAATGAAGGAGCGGGGCAGCGATTTGACGATCTTTTCGCCCCGGGCAAGCTTCATGGCCCACCACATCGGGGACCTCGAGGTTAGCGCCACCTGGGCAGGGATCTGCAACGAGCTTTGCTATCGGGTTTCGCGCATGTTCTCCGATAATTTCATCGGCGCAGCCATGTTGCCGCAGTCCCCTGGCGTTGATCCGCGCACCTGCATCTCCGAGTTGGAACGGTGTGTCTTGCAATACGGTTTCGTAGCCATCAATCTCAATCCTGACCCCTCCGGAGGGCATTGGAGGGAACCGCCCCTGTCGGATCGTCACTGGTATCCGATCTACGAAAAAATGGTGGAATTCGATATCCCGGCGATGATCCATGTGAGCACGAGCTGCAATGCCTGCTTTCACACGACCGGCGCGCATTATTTAAACGCCGACACGACGGCTTTCATGCAGTGTCTTACTTCTGAGCTTTTTAAGGATTTCCCGAATTTGCGTTTCGTAATTCCGCACGGTGGTGGCGCCGCGCCGTACCACTGGGGAAGATTTCGAGGTCTTGCTCAGGAGCTTGGCAAACCATTATTGCAACAGCACCTTCTGAACAATATCTACTTTGACACCTGCGTCTATCACCAGGCCGGAATCGACTTGCTCACGCGCGTGATTCCGGTGAAAAACATTCTGTTTGCCTCTGAAATGATTGGGGCGGTGCGCGGCATCGATCCGGAAACGGGGCACTACTATGACGATACCAGGCGCTATATCGAAGCGGCGAGTCTTTCGGCAGAAGACCGATACCGGATCTACGAAGGCAATGCACGAACGGTCTACCCGCGGTTAGATGCTTCCCTCAAAGCCAAGGGCCGCTGAAAGGGGTTAGCCATGAATGTGAAAGAGCAGGGCGTAGTCGTACGCAATATCGAACGCGCCGAATCTTCGGTCATTGCCGCGCTCGCACAGTGCGGCGTTGCCACGGTGCATGAGGCGCAGGGACGCATCGGCTTACTCGGCTCGTACATGCGCCCGATCTATGCCGGTGCCAGTGTTGCAGCATCGGCAGTCACAATTTCCGCGCCGCCAGGCGATAACTGGATGCTTCATGTCGCAGTGGAACAGATCAAAGCGGGCGACATTCTGGTGCTTGCACCTACGTCGCCTTCCGATGCTGGCTACTTCGGCGATCTGCTCGCGACCTCAGTGCGAGCTCTCGGCGGCGTCGGTATGGTCATCGATGCCGGCGTGCGCGACATTCGCACACTGACGGAGATGAAAATGCCAGTCTGGTCCAAAGCAGTGTGTGCGCAAGGAACCGTGAAAGAAACGCTTGGCTCGGTAAACGTTCCCGTCGTTTGCGCGGGGCAACTTGTAAATCCTGGCGACGTGATTGTCGCCGATGACGATGGCGTTTGCGTCGTGCGTCGCCAAGATGCGGCCGAGGTTTTGCAAAAGGCGCGGGCGCGACTTGCCAACGAGCAAACTAAGCGCGCCCGCCTGGCGGCAGGCGAGCTGGGCCTGGACATTTATGACATGCGCAAGCGACTCGCGGAAAAGGGTCTGCGCTATGTTTAGTGCACCGTGCATGTGGATGCGCGGCGGCACCTCTAAGGGTGGCTATTTTCTGGCAGCCGATCTGCCGGGAAGTACGATCGAGCGAGATACGTTTTTGTTGGCGGTGATGGGATCGCCCGATAAGCGTCAGATCGATGGCATGGGCGGAGCGGATCCATTAACTTCGAAGGTGGCCGTGGTCAGGACATCGCAGCGACCCGGCATAGATGTCGATTATTTGTTCCTGCAAGTTTTTGTCGACCAAGCCATCGTTACGGACGCGCAAAACTGCGGCAACATCCTTGCGGGTGTGGGACCATTTGCGATCGAGCGCGGACTAGTGAAGGCGGTAGAAGGGGAGACAAAGGTCGCGATTTACATGGAAAACACAGCTCAAGTTGCTGAGGCGCGGATACGAACTCCAGGCGGTGTGGTCACCTATGCAGGCCAAGCACATCTGGACGGAGTTCCCGGCACCGCGAGCCCCATTCCTGTGGTTTTTCGAGATACTGCGGGCTCCAGTTGCGGAGCGCTGTTGCCAACGGGTAACACCGTCGACACGATCGAAGGGGTTGAAGTAACTTGCATCGATAACGGGATGCCTGTTGTTATTTTGCGAGCCACTGATGTCGGAGTTACCGGAGCGGAGAGCCGGGAGGAGCTCGACGCCAATGTCACGTTAAAAGCCAAGCTGGAAGCAATTCGGCTCAAGGCTGGTCCCATGATGAACCTTGGCGATGTGCGTGAAAAGTCAGTACCGAAGATGACCCTAGTAAGTGCGCCACGTTTGGGAGGTGCAATTTGCACGCGCAGCTTCATTCCGCATCGGTGTCATGCATCGATTGGTGTACTCGGTGCTGTCAGCGTGGCCACTGCCTGCGCATTGCCTGGGACCCCGGCGGCTGCGCTGGCGCGTGTACCGGCCGGACGCTCAAAGGTGATGCAGATCGAACACCCCATTGGCGAATCTACGATCGTCGTTGAACTGGACGCCAAAGGTCAGGTAGACAAGGCGGCTGTGCTACTGACGGCGCGCAAACTCTTTGACGGAATTGTTTTTGGCCGTTAAGGGTGAGGTTTACTACCGCATGGACGCCGACTATCTGCCCTTTGATCCAAACCCCAGCAAACCGCGCTTCGCGCCACCTGCGGGCGCGGTCGACGCCCATTGCCACGTGTTCGGTCCGGCCGATCGATTTCCCTACGCTGCGTCGCGCAAATACACTCCTTGCGACGCACCCAAGGAAAAACTGTTCGCGCTGCGCGATTTTCTCGGTTTTGAACGCAATGTGATTGTGCAAGCAACTTGCCACGGTAACGACAACCGCGCGCTAGTCGATGCCTTATTGAGCTCGCAGGGCAAGGCGCGAGGCGTGGCGTCCATCGACCGCAGCATCACTGATGCGCAGTTGCGCCAACTCGATGAGGCTGGAGTCCGGGCAACGCGATTTAATTTCGTCCGACGTCTGGTGGATTTCACGTCGCGAGAGGTACTCGAAGAAATTGCCCAACGCATTGCGCCCTTGGGATGGCATGTCGTGGTGTACTTTGAAGCACAAGATCTGTCGCAATTGTGGGATTTCTTCACGTCGCTTCCGACCGTCGTCGTTGTCGACCATATGGGTCGGCCGGACGTTTCCAAACCGGTCAATGGAGCCGACTTTGAATTGTTTGTACGCTTACTAAATGAGCACCCAAACATTTGGTCCAAGGTGAGCTGCCCTGAGCGACTTTCCGTTTCCGGCCCACCAGCCTACGAGGACGTCGTGCCGTTTGCTCGACGGCTCGTTGAAGCCTTTCCAGACAGAGTCTTATGGGGTACCGACTGGCCTCATCCCAATATGAAATCACACATGCCCGATGATGGAGAGTTGGTCAATTTCCTGCCGCGCATTGCCACAACATCCGCGCTGCAGCGCTCGCTGTTAGTGGACAATCCGTTGCGACTGTACTGGTAAATAAGGAGTCAACAAGGATGAATTCCCCAAAACCAAAACGCCAGATTCCTGGCACCACGGTGTTTGACGGTGACGTCGCTCGCAAGGGCTACGCGCTAAACAAGATGTGTTACTCCTTTAACGAGCGTGCCAATCGTGAGGAGTTTTTGCGTGACGAGGATGCGTACTGTGCCAAGTTTGGTCTGAATGAGCAGCAACGCGCGGCAATCGCGCACCGTAACGTTCTGGAATTGCTCGAAGCGGGCGGCAACGCCTATTTCTTGGCAAAGTTCGGTGGAATCTTTGGTCTGGACATGCAGGACATCGGCGCTCAACAAACCGGCGTGACCAAGGATGAATTCAAGGCGAAGCTCGTCGCCGCAGGGAGAAATTGATGGCCAAGATTGCAGGCAGCATTATGACCTCGCACGTACCCGCGATCGGTGGTGCAATCGCAAAGCAGCTTCAGGAAGATCCATATTGGAAGCCGTTTTTTGATGGTTTTCCCCCAATCCGCAACTGGCTCGCCAAAGTCAAGCCCGATGTAGCCGTGATCGTGTACAACGATCACGGTTTGAATTTTTTCCTTGACAAGCAGCCAACCTTTGCCATTGGCGCGGCGCCAGAATACCGAAATTCCGATGAGGGTTGGGGAATTCCCGTCGTTCCCTCATTTGCGGGCGACCCGGACCTTTCGTGGCATCTGATCAATTCTTTGATCGCCGACGAATTCGACATGGTCACCTGTCAAGAGATGTCCGTCGACCATGCTTTTACGGTGCCAATGGCCCTATTGTGGCCGGACCAAAAGTGGCCCGTGCGAACCGTGCCTGTTTGCGTCAACACCGTCCAGTTTCCTTTGCCGACCGCAAAACGCTGCTACATGCTTGGTCAGTCCATTGGTCGCGCAATTGAGTCCTTTGACCGGGACAGCCGGGTCCTGATCATCGGCACAGGCGGCCTGTCGCATCAGCTCGAAGGAAAGCGGGCAGGATTCATCAACAAGCACTTCGACCTGCAATTCATGGACAGCCTGGTTACCAATCCGACCTGGGCAACCCAGTTTTCCGATTTGGATCTGGTCGAACATGCGGGGACGCAAGGCGTGGAGCTGCTCAATTGGCTTGTTGCGCGCGCATGCTTGACTGGGCGCGTGACGTTGAAGCATTCGAACTTTCACATCCCGATCTCCAATACCGCAGCGGCCACGATACTGCTGGAAAACCAATAAAGAGGGCATGTGCACCGCCACCGATCAGAACAAGCCAGAACGTTACGAATGATCAATGCACTTGAAGGAGACAAAAAAATGAACTGGAATCCACGTTTGCGCGTCGCACTTTGCGCTGTGCTAGGTGCGATGTTGGCGGCACCGGTGGCTGCCGCCGAAGCGCTCAAAATCGGCCTCATTTTGCCCATGTCCGGACCATACGCGGGCTACGGCAAACAAATTGAGGACGGCGTTCGCCTCTACCTTAAGCAAAATGGCGACACGTTCGCTGGCCGCAGGGTCGAGCTCATTGTCAAGGACGATACGGGCGTTGCTCCGGAAGTAAGCAAACGTGATGCCCAGGAGCTCGTCATTCAGGACAAGGTGGACATACTGGCAGGCTTCGGTCTAACACCCTCGGCATTTGCTGTCGCCCCGATTGCCACCGAGGCCAAAAAACCCATGATCGTGATGAACGCGGCTACTTCCGCAGTGACGACGAAATCAAATTACATTTTGCGCACTTCGATGACCTTGCCGCAGGTCACCGCTCCGATTGCTAGCTGGGCCGCAAAAAATGGCATTCACAAGGTGTTTACGGTCGTCGCCGACTACGGTCCGGGCCACGATGCCGAGGCACAATTTAAGAAGACTTTTGTTGCGGCTGGTGGCGAAATCGTTGGCGAAGTTCGCTCACCGGTAAAGAACCCGGACTTCGCACCTTTCTTACAAAAGGTGAAAGACACAAAACCTGATGCGGTATTTCTTTTCCTTCCGGCCGGCGAGCAACCGGTGGCCTTCATGAAGGGATTTGCGGAGCGCGATCTTGCTAAAGCTGGCATCAAGGTGATCGCGACCGGTGACTTGACAGCAGAGACCGACCTGGACGCTATCGGCGGGCCAGCACTGGGCGTGGTCAACTCCTTTCACTATTCGGAGGCGCACAACTCGCCGGAGAACAAGGCGTTTTTGGCAGCCTGGTACAAGTCCTACGGGCCGGACAGACCGGCTTTCATGGCCGTGGCCGGCTACGACGGCATGCATTTGATTGCCGAGACGCTGAAAAAGACCGGTGGCAATACTGACGGTGACCAGTTTGTCGAAGCGGCGAAGGGGATGAAATGGATGAGTCCTCGCGGGCCGGTCAGCATCGATCCGGCGACCCGCGATATCGTTCAGACAATCTATATCCGCCGGGTCGAAAAGGTCGGAGACAAGTTGCAAAACGTAGAGTTTGACCAGGTGCCCGACTTCAAGGATCCGGGCAAGTCCTAGCGCCCTAGTTGAGCGTGTGCCATGACTGTAGTCTTCGATGGCATCGCCTCGGGAATGTTGCTGTTCCTGATCAGCGTGGGGCTATCCGTTACCCTGGGTTTGATGAATTTCGTCAATCTCGCTCACGGCGCTTTCGCCATGCTAGGCGGTTACGTCTGCGTAACGCTTCTGAAGCACACGGACGTGCCGTTTTTGGCGACGTTGCCGCTGGTGATGATTGTTCTCGCTCTCGTGGGCGTGGTGCTCGAGAAAACGCTCTACCGACGGCTGTACGCCGCTACCCATCTCGATCAGGTGCTGTTTTCCATTGGATTGATGGTGATGTCCATTGCAGCGGCACACTTTGCTTTTGGCGACAATCAGCAGCCCCTCGTTTTGCCAGCATTCTTGCAGGGGCAGATCAATTTGCCGGGCGTGGATGTTGGCATTTATCGGCTCTTCTTGGTCGTCTTGGGTTTGACCATCGCCCTCTCGCTGGAGCTGTTGGTGCGACGCACGCCCTTTGGGGCTAAGTTGCGCGCTGCGGTCGATAATCCAAGGGCGGCAAGAGGTTTGGGTATCGACGTAAACCGCGTCTTTACTCTCACCTTCGCCTTGGGTTCGGCTCTCGCAGGTCTTGGGGGAGCGTTGGGCGTGGAGATACTGGGACTCGATCCGGGTTTTCCTCTGAAGTACATCGTGTATTTCTTGATTGTCGTTGCGGTTGGCGGCAGCGGAAGTGTCAAAGGGTCACTCCTGGCTTCGCTCATACTCGGGGTTGCCGACGTTGCCGGCAAGTACTATGCCCCGGAGTTTGGCGCCTTTGTAATTTACGCAGTAATGGTTTCGATGCTGATCTTCCGGCCTCAGGGGTTGTTGGGTCGGACGGTGGCGCACTGAGATGCGCGACGACGCGAGAAATCTGGCACCGCTGCAAAAAACGGCGCGGTGGCGGCGAGCCGAGTTGGGTTTCTGGTTGTTGCCGGTAGTTTCATATTTCGTGTTTCCCGAGAATCTTTTGTTGCTTTCCCAGATCGCGATTACTGGGCTCTTTTGCCTGTCTTTGGACTTGATCCTAGGGTATGCCGGGATCGTTTCCTTGGGGCATGTCGCCTTTTTCGGCGTCGGCGCCTACGCGGCAGGTCTGCTCGCCAGCCACGGCATGGGTGACCCGCTTTTTGGTCTTGCAGCTGCGGCAGCCAGTGCTGCAGCGCTCGGTTATGCCACCAGTTTCCTAGTGCTGCGTGGAGCAGACCTTACCCGTCTGATGGTCACGCTGGGTGTTGCGATGATGCTCTACGAGCTAGCCAACAAACTCACGGAGTTTACGGGTGGCGTAGATGGCTTGCCTAGCATCGACGTTCGTCCCCTGTTTGGGCGCTTCGCGTTCGATTTGTACGGAAGGACGGGCTACTGGTATTGCCTTACAGTGCTTTTCGTCCTCTTCGTATTGGCGCGGCGACTTGTGAACAGTCCCTTTGGCTTGAGTTTGCGTGGCATCCGTCTAAACGTAGGGCGTATGCCGGCTTTGGGTACGCCGGTAAATCGGCGACTATCTGCGATCTACACGGTCGGAGCGCTTTACGCCGGAATCGCAGGTGCCTTGCTTGCCCAAACAACGCAGTTCGTCGCCGTTGACGTGCTTGCGTTTCCGCGTTCGGCCGAATTGCTATTGATGCTGGTTCTTGGCGGCTCGGGCACCTTGTACGGTGCGCTCATCGGAACAAGTGTTTTTATGACGGCCCGATACCTGTTTTCGAGTCTCAATCCGCAGTATTGGCAATTTTGGCTCGGCCTGATGCTGGTATTGATCGTGCTGTTCGCACGCGGCGGCATTATGGGCGGTCTGCGCAGCCTTATGCAATGGAGGCGCGGAAAAGTTCAATGAGCGCAGTGCTGGAAACGCGCGGTTTGGTAAAGAAGTTCGGCAATTTTATTGCCACCAACAACGTTGACCTCTGCATTCAAGAAGGGGCGCGCCATGCGCTGATAGGACCCAACGGTGCCGGCAAAACCACCCTGATCAATTTGCTCACGGGATTTCTGGAGCCCACGGCAGGGGAGGTGTTGCTCAAGGGTCAGAGTGTCACTCGGCTGCGTCAGCACAGGAGAGTTCAGCTCGGTTTGGTTCGAACATTCCAGATAAATCGACTGTTCGCCGACCTCACGGTTTTTGAGTCCGTACTAATGGCGGTAAACGAACGTCTAGGCCTCGGTGCGCGTTTCTGGCGACCATGGAGCGCATTTAGTAATGCGGTCGAAGAAGCCAGGCGCCTGATCGAGCAGATGCAACTGGGGGACGTTGCCCACGAACGCACACGCAACGTTGCCTACGGTAAACAGCGTCTGCTGGAGATTGCGCTAGCCCTAGCCGCGCGACCGCATGTGTTGTTGCTCGACGAGCCCGCGGCGGGTGTGCCCACGTCCGAGAGCCGAGAACTATTTGAGACCATCGCCCGGCTTCCCGGCGATGTGACGATTCTGTTAATCGAGCACGACATGGATCTGGTATTTCGCTTTGCCGAGCGCATCTCGGTTTTGGTCAACGGTGGTTTGCTAACGGAGGATGTTCCCGATGTGATCGCGCGCAATCCGAAAGTCAAAGAGGTCTACTTGGGCGAGGCGATCAGTGTTTGAACTGTTGCGGGTCGAAAATTTGTGTGCCGGTTATGGTGACGCCAAGGTCCTCGAAGATGTGTGTTTCGAACTCGAAGAGGGCGACAGCCTGGCACTGTTGGGTCGCAACGGGATGGGCAAATCCACCTTGCTCGCAACGCTTATGGGGGCGGCACAGTGGCATGGAGGAAACATTGTTTATGCGTCGAAGAACCTTGTAGCGGTTCCGCCGCATCGACGCGCACTTTTGGGTCTGGCCTGGGTGCCGCAGGAGCGCGATATTTTTCCGTCTCTGACCGTGCAGGAAAACCTCACTGTGGTCGCACGCCCCGGTCCATGGGATCTGAATCGTGTCTACGTCTTGTTTCCCCGTCTGCAGGAGCGCTGCAATCATATGGGAAACCAGCTCTCCGGGGGTGAGCAGCAGATGCTCGCTATGGCCAGGGCACTTATGCTCAACCCCAGGTTGTTGCTGCTCGATGAACCACTGGAAGGACTGGCGCCTTTAATCGTCCAGGAACTGCTCGGCGTAGTGGGGCGGCTGATTACAGAGGCGGGAATCACGGTGATACTGGTTGAGCAGCACGCACGGCAGATTCTGCCCTTGACGCGACAGGCAATGGTCCTGGAGCGAGGCAGGTGCGTCTACCTTGGCCAAAGCGACGTGCTGCGACGAGACCCAGCGCTTCTGGAAGGCTGGCTGGGCGTCGCTTCACATTAAGCGAGCTTCTTCATGAAGGCGATCGATATCATTCACAACGAACATCGGGCGCTTGCAGCGGTACTTCAGGCCCTGCGCGTGGTTATGGACGAGATTCGCGACCAAGGGCGTGCGCCAGATTTCCCCTTATTGGCCTCTTTGATCGATTACATCACCCAGGTGCCGGAAAAGTTACATCACCCAAAGGAGGACGATTATTTGTTTCTGCGTCTGCGACAGCGCAATGCCACATCGTTGTTTGCCTTATTGGACCGGCTACAGGCGCAACATCGCGACGGGGCCGTGCTCATATGCCAGTTGCAAGCCGCGCTCATCCACTATCTGGCGCTAGGCAAGGATGCTTTTTCGGCGTTTGACGAACAAGTCCATCGTTATCTGCAGTTTACGTGGGAGCATTTGCGTGCTGAAGAAACCGAACTGCTACCGCAGGCACGGCAGATTCTCACGCCGGAGGATTGGCAGGACATCGACGGGGCTTTCGAAACCAACCGCGGACCCTGGTCCGGCCCTACCGGCGAGTATCAAACGCTGTTTACTCGAATTGTGAACATGGTTCCATCCCCTTACGGGGTCGGCCCGGCTTGAAAGCCCGCATCACTCTTGTACGGCGCTCTTGACTTCTGGGCAAGGCACCGTTTGAGGCGCGCGATAGACTGCGCTTATGTGGATCGACACACATTGTCACCTCGATGCGCAAGAATTCGATTCCGATCGCGACGAGGTGGTAGCGCGCGCCATCGCCGCTGGCATCGAGATGATGGTACTGCCTGCAGTCGACGTGGCCAGCTTTGCGCGCGTGCGCGATTGCGCCTATCGATACGGGTATGTTTACGCACTGGGCATTCATCCACTGGCAGTTGCGAACGCGCACGGTACCGATCTGGACCAATTGCAGCGGGTGGCACAAGATGCCTGCACGGATCCACGGTTTGTCGCTATTGGGGAGATTGGACTCGATTGCAGCGAAGGGGCTCCGTCAATTGAGCTTCAGGAGCGCTTTTACCGCGAACAATTGCAAATTGCGCGCGAGCTCCAATTACCGGTGATTTTGCACGTGCGCCGCTCAGCCGATCGCCTGTTGTATTACTTGCGCCGCGTTGCAGTAACGGGCGGTATTGCACACGCGTTCAACGGCTCGGAGGTTCAAGCCCAAGGTTTTCTCGAGCTCGGGGTGCGGCTAGGATTTGGCGGCTCGGCAACCTACGATGGTTCTCGTCGAATTCGCCGGTTTGCTGCGCAATTGCCTTCCGAGGCGATTGTTCTGGAAACCGATGCACCCGATATTCCTCCACAGTGGTTGCGTGTTAATGGAAGCGTCGGACGCAACGAACCGTGTGAGTTGGCGTCGGTCGCCGCAGTTATCGCGGAGCTTCGCGGAATTTCCACGGAAGACCTGGCGCGTATCACACGACGTAACGCGTTGACGGCGCTGCCTCGCCTTGCCCAGCTCTCGGCGTGCCTGCCATGATTTTGAGGCGTATGGCCGAGCGCAATTTGCATCGCACGGACAAATACCATGATCATCCCCAATTGCCTCCGGGTGCGCTTTCTGAGAGGTCGGTAAAAAAATCCCGCGTTTCATGATCCGGACGCTGCCGGTTGGGCACAATCATCTGCAGCTGTGATGGCAATCATTTTGTACGCAAGTCTTGCGTTGCCCACGTCTGCCGCCACAGCGCCGTGCGTCCACCATCAGCGAATTTACTCGGCTTGCAGCGTTTCGAGAGATGGACTACCTTCGCACAAGAGCAAGACGCTCAAGGGAACTATCGTTCGCTAGCCAGCGGCACGCTTGGGCGTGCAAGTGCGTTACGCGGTTCGGTGCGATTGAAGGGTCAATGTGAAGTGATCAGATGAACCAACCGACTTTTGGGGCAGTGCAATGTTTGAGTCCGGCGGGCATGCATACGATGCGCTACGCCGAATGGGGCGATCCGCGAAATCCGCGCGTACTGGTCTGCGCTCACGGCCTAACGCGAGTCGGCCGGGATTTTGATCGTTTGGCTCGCGTGCTTTGCGGTCAATACCGCGTCATTTGTCCGGACGTTGTCGGGCGAGGGCAAAGCGACTGGCTGAGGGATCCATTGCACTACACAATCCCTCAGTATGTCGGGGACATGGTAACTTTGATCGCCCGCCTCAACGTGGCGCAGGTCGCATGGCTGGGAACGTCGATGGGTGGCTTAATCGGTATTGCTCTAGCGGGTTTGCCGCAGTCGCCCGTCTCACGACTTCTGATCAACGACGTGGGACCGCGAATCGAATTTTCCGCTGTTGAGCGGATCCTTGCCTACGTAGGTCAGATGATGCGGTTTTCCAGCTTCGAGCAGGCCGTCGAGTACAACCGGACGATCGCCGCTGGTTTTGGCATTCGCAATGACACCGATTGGAGGGAACTAACGCAATCGACGCTCAAAACCGATGGCGACGGTTTCTTGCTGCACTATGACCCGGCGATTCGAGTTGCTTGGCAGAACATTACGCCCGAGCTACTGGCGGCCGCTGAGAGCGCAAACTGGCGTTCATACGATGCCATCGATTGCCCGACGCTGCTTTTGCGAGGGGAAAACTCGGATCTGTTAAGTCCGTCCACGGCGATTGAAATGAGCGTGCGAGGGCCGCGCGCGCAAATGATTAATGTCCCGGAAGTTGGACACGCGCCAATGTTTTTTGACTCGGCGCAAATCGAGGTGGTGCGGTCTTTTTTATTGGAGAACTGAATACCGATTAAGAGGCCAGCATCCATTTCGGTGCCTGGCAACACTCAGGCCATGGCAGATCGCGCCGGCTGATTGTTGGATCTGGAGGCTGGCCGCGCGAGCGCCCGGCAAAGTTCCGCCGCGCAAAGGTTCACTGCAGCGCTGGCCTCGTCGATCAATCCCCCCATCGTGATGAAGCCATGGATCTGGCGCTCAAAACATACGCTGGTCGCAGGGGTGCCGGCTTCGCTAAGACGCTGGGCAAACTGCAGTCCCTCATCGCGCAGGGGATCGAACCCTGCCGTCACTATTAGCGCCGGAGGCAGCGCGGACAAATTGGGGTGTAATAACGGCGAAGCGCGCCAATCCAAGTCATCGGCGGCATTTTCAATGTAGTGGTTATGGTAGTAAGCGATCGATTCTCTGGTAAGCAGATACCCGCTGCCGTTGGTTGTGTGCGATGGAGCACAGCAGCGCATATCGGTCGCGGGGTAGATAAGTAGCTGGTAGGCAAGGAAAGGATCCCTGGCCTCGCGCATACTGATTGCCACGACCGCCGCGAGATTTGCCCCCGCACTGTCGCCGCCCACCGCAATGCGCTCCGCATCCAGAGACAGTGCCTGGGCATTGCTTCGCACCCATCGGGTTGCCGCAATGCAGTCCTCCACCGCAGCGGGAAAGCGATGTTCCGGAGCAAGTCGATAGTTCACTGATGCAAGAGCGCATCCCGCGCAGTTAGCAAGCTGCCTGCACAGGTTGTCATGCGTATCCAAATCGCCGATCGTCCACCCGCCGCCATGAAAGTAGACCAGCACCGGTGGAGCGGGACCGGCCGTCTGTGTATGCGGCAACGGTCGATACAGGCGCACCGCAATTGATCCTCCGGGGCTTGGCGCCTGAAGTTCCTGGATCTGTGCGACGCGGCAGGCCTCTGGCTGTGTGAAGGCGATGCGGTCGCGGTACGAGCGTCGAGCTTCGTCAGGGGTTAGTGTATAGATAGGAGGTAGCTGCTTTTTTTCGAACAGCTCCAACAACGCTTGCGTCTGTGGATGCAACATCGGATCTCCCAACGCAGCCGCCAGCATGTGAACTTGCCGGACGCGTGGTCGATCATGGTCGGCTGCAAAACCCTTGTCAAGAAACCCTGGGAGCTCGCCTAGTTACGAAAAAAGCGGCGCAGCATCTCGTACCAGCGTGGAAACGCATTGCTGACATCGCTTGGTCGCACAAAGTATGCTTCGCTCGAGACCGCGAAGAATTCCGCTGTATCGGTGGCGGCATACGCATCCAGCGGCAATTGCGCAAAATAACGCTCCGCCTCAGTGCAGTCCGGATCGAGGTGCCTGGGCATTTCGCTTTCTATGAAGTCCACCTCGGCACTAAAGCGTTCGAATGCGTCCTCGAGTTCGATCAGCCAACTTGATCGATCTAGGCCACGATGCAGGCGTCGGTCAAATGGCGGCACGCCATTGGCCTCTCCGTCGAGTAGGTCTATCTGATGAACGAACTCGTGGATGACGAGATTTTTTGCTGGCCCGTCCCGGTGCCCATCACTGCGACGGTCAAACCTTGAGGTGTCCTCCCACGATAGGACAACCGGCCCGCCTTTCCACGCTTCCCCGCTCAGGCCGATATCAACTTCATGCACCACGCCACTTTCTTCGTGAATCTTGCGTTGGACCCGAAACGTGGAAGGGTAAACGACGATTCCCTTCCAACCACGATACCAGTCAAGACCTAGGTTCAAAACAGGCAAACAGGCCTGAGCAGCAATATGCAATTCCATTGACGCCGTAAGCTCTAAGCCACGAACACTGACAATGGATTTTCGCGCCAGGAATTGCTCACACATCGCCCGCAGGCGCTGTTGGGTCGCCCCATCGAGGCCCCGAAGGAGGGGGAAGGCCTGCAATTGTGCGCGCCAGAGCTCGTCCGGAAATGGGACCGGGCGGCGAGAAAAATAGCGTCCCAACAGAGGCAACATATGCAAATTCTGCCGCAACTGCTATACGGAAGTTTGCCGGCGGCGTACGCTCCAAAACAATCGACCTCCCCACGCCGGGCATCGCATCCGCGAGAGCGGAACCCCCGGACTATAGGTCGGTCCAATGGCCGACTGGCCGCGCAGTGACATTATTTTGGACCTACCGATGGATTCTTCTTTGGAACGCACCGCGGGGATCCCCACAGTGGATCCCGAGCAGGCTCGCGCCCTTGTGTTTCCGTTGTACGCGGACGGCGCGCTGGAGACTGGCGAGCCGTTGCGCGCGCATGCGCAGGCTGTCGTCGAGATCGTGCACGCGGTGCGCCCGGACCCGGATCTGTTAACTGCTGCCTACCTTTTCGCCGTTCACCAGGTCGTGCGCGACGCCGATCGCTGGCTGCGTAGCAATTTCGGCCCGATCGTAGCGCAACTCGTGATCGATCTTCGCCAATTGCGCCACCTCTCCGAGGTTGCTCGCAACCGTATGCGTTCGGATTCGATCAACGTGGCAGTGATGCCCGAAGGCCAGGAAGAAGCGCTGCGACGCATGTTCCTAGCCATGGTCAACGATATGCGCGTTGTACTCTTACGGCTTGCGTCGCGTCTGGAGACAATGCGCTACCTTGCGGCCCATCGTTCGGACGCGGCGCCCGCATACGCACGGGAAACACGCACGCTGTATGCGCCGCTTGCCAACCGTCTTGGCATATGGCAGTTTAAATGGGAGCTCGAAGACCTATCGTTACGAATCCTCGAGCCACAGAACTATCAGGGGATCGCCCGGCAGCTGGAGGAAAAACGCGAACAGCGCGAACAGCGTGTTGCCCACGCAGTCAATGCCTTACAGTCGTTGCTAAAGGGTGCCGGAATAGCTGCCACTGTTACAGGGCGGCCCAAGCACATTGCCAGCATCGCGAGCAAGATGAGCGCCAAAGCTATTGGCTTTGAGCGCGTCTTCGATCAGAGCGCCTTGCGTGTGGTCGTCGAAACCGTCGAGCAGTGCTATGGCGTGCTGGCACTGGTCCATGAGCGCTGGCGTTCGATCCAAAGTGAATTCGATGACTATATTGCCAAGCCTAAGGCCAACGGCTACCAGTCACTTCACACGGTTGTTGAAGATGACGGCGGCAAACCGATCGAGATTCAGATACGCACTGCCCGCATGCACGAGCAGGCCGAACTGGGCTTGGCCGCCCACTGGCGCTACAAAGAAGGTGGCGGCGGTGGTCGTTCGGAAACCGAAAAAATCGCCTGGTTGCGCCGTCTGTTGGACTGGCAGCGTGATGTCGAACCGTTTCGCGGACCGCAAGACGGTGATCACGTCTACGTACTCACGCCTCAAGGCAGAGTTGTGGAGTTGCCGCAGGGTTCGACGGCAATCGATTTTGCCTACCATGTGCATACCGAGCTTGGCCATCGTTGTCGTGGTGCACGGGTCGATGGCTCGCTTGTTTCGCTAAATACGCCACTACGAACGGGGCAGACCGTCGAGATTCTCACCGCGCGAAGCGGCGGCCCAAGTCGTGATTGGTTGAACCCAGAGCTTGGCTTTCTCGCGAGCGCGCGCTCCAAGGCAAAGGTTCGCCAGTGGTTTCATGCTCAGGAGCACGAGCAATCGGTTGCTGCCGGTCGAGAAGTGCTTATGCATGAATTGCAAAGGCTGGGACGCACCGCCATCGGTCTGGAGGATTTGGCGCGGCGCATGGGTTATACGACGGCCGAGGAGCTGTGTGCCGCAGCGACCAAAGACGAGTTCAGCTTGCGCAGCATCGAACAAACCTTACTCGGTACCGTTTCAGCGACCGAGGAGCCCGTTACGCCCTTTGAGCGGCCGCGTCGGCCTGCAGCGGGCCGTGGTGCGGTGCTCGTCGTAGGCGTTGATTCTTTGCTGACAAGTTTGGCGCAATGCTGTCGCCCGATTCCGCCAGATCCCATCGTCGGTTTTGTTACGCGGGGTCGCGGGATTTCTGTGCATCGTTCCAACTGCGCCAACGCGCGCACACTCATGGCTCGCCAACCAGAACGTTTGATCGAAGTTCAGTGGGATCAGGGCATGGTAGGCAGGGAAGTGGCGTACCCCGTCGAACTCGTCGTCCTTGCCAATGATCGCCAGGGCCTGTTGCGGGATGTCACCGAGGTATTCGCGCGCGAGAAACTCAACGTCATTGGGGTGAACACGGTGACGCAGCATGATCAGGCGCAGATGCGCTTTACCATCGAAGTGCCGGACGGTGCCGCCTTGCGTCGATCGTTGGCACAGCTCAGCGAGGTCAAAGGAGTAATCATCGCGCGACGTAAATAACGCGCGCCAAACGGGCCGACCTTAAAAGGGCGCCAAGTAGATTCGTTCCCCGCGCCGCATAGGTGGTGGCCGACGCGGCAGGTTCTTGATCACCCAAACCACCAATCGCACCAGCAATCGTTCGACGGCCGGGGCTTGGCGCGGTGCCCCACGGCTAGACGGTTGCTGCTTCACCCTGCATCGCCAGCAAATCGAAATGACGCGCATAGCGCGGATGAAGCTCATCTAAGGAGAGCCAGATTAAAAAGTCTGCGCTGTTAAAGTCCGGATCCCAAGCCGGTTCGCCGCACACTTTTGCACCCAACCGCAGGTACCCCTTGATGAGCGGAGGAATCTCGACGCTTGCGGGCCGCGTGATTCCCTCATGAGCAAACGGCATGTGTGGAAAAACTCTGTGCTCGGGACCGGCCAGGTAGGTTTGCAGCTTGTCGCGCAATCCGGCGGCCTGCATTCCCCCGTCGGCTAACGGCGCACTGGCGCATCCAATAAGGTGGCGGTAGCGGCCTCTTCGCATGTACTGCGCAAGGCCTGCCCAAAGCATCAAAATCGCTGCACCAGTGCGGTGATCAGAATGGACGCAGGAGCGGCCAACCTCGATCAGGGAAGGGCGCAGATGGGCCAAGCGCGATAAGTCGAACTCCGAGTCGGAATAATACTTTCCGACCTGTTCGCGACGATGCGGCGGCAAGATCCGATACGTGCCAATAACTTGGCCGGTCTCGCGAACACGCACGAGCAAGTGATCGCAGTAGATGTCAAACTCGTCGCGGTCGATCGCGGCCTGGCCATTACCCAGATTGGCACCTAGTTCTTCGGCGAAGACGCAATATCTCAGGCGCTGCGCCGCTTCCAGATCAGCTGCACTTCGAGCCAATCCAATGCTTAACGCACTGGAAACAGATTTCGAATCGGCGTCGGGCGGTTTCGGGCGATCGGAATCGTTTCTAAACATCCTCGGTTTCCGTAAATACGCGATGCGGCAGGGTAGTAAGGCTCTTTGACATACTTATGTACAGAAAATTACGCGAGTATGACCAAGTCAGACATCGAAAGTGGGATTTTTATCCCGACTGCACCCGCCTGCGCGTTAATCCGAGAAGCCGCGATAAAGTGGTGTTTTCGAATGCGTCCAAATGCAACGGCGGGTACGACGCACTCATCTTGTATAATAAAAAATTTGCTGGAGGCGCGTAGCTCAGCTGGTTAGAGCACCACCTTGACATGGTGGGGGTCGTTGGTTCGAGTCCAATCGCGCCTACCAAAGTGGGTGCCAGGTGCTTGCCCGTGCCGCCAGAAGGAACTCGGGCGCCCCTTGGAGGCGAAATCGCGAAATCTGTGGCTACGCGCAGGTGCCGCGCGCAGTCAAAAAGTGCGGCTTTGTCCGCGCTTTTTTTTGCTTAGGCGACTTCACTTTGAGCTTGGGCACCGACCAGCGTATCGGAGAGCGTGATGATTTCCATTTCCCTACCCGACGGCTCGGTGCGCACTTTCGAGCGCCCTGTAACGGTCGCCGAGGTCGCAACGGCAATCGGTCCGGGATTGGCAAAGGCCGCGCTAGCGGGCAAAGTCGACGGAAAGCTGGTCGACACATCAAAGCTCATCGAGCGTGACGCAAGCGTTGCGATCGTTGTTGATCGTGATCCCGAGGGTCTGGAGATCATCCGTCATTCGACCGCACACCTGCTTGCGTACGCCGTTAAGGATCTTTTCCCCGATGCACAAATCACCATCGGACCGGTAATCGAGAACGGGTTTTATTACGACATTTCGTACAAGCGACCCTTTACCCCGGAAGATCTTGAATTGCTCGAGCGCCGGATGCACGAGCTGGCGGCGCGCGACGAGCCTGTGCGCCGCGAAGTATGGAAACGCGCCGACGCAGTTGCCTTTTTCCAGTCGATCGGTGAAAAGTACAAAGCCGAGATCATCAGTGGCATAGCTGACACGGAAGAAATTTCGCTTTATCGCGAAGGCAGCTTCGTGGACCTGTGCGTCGGACCTCACGTTCCTTCAACCGGCAAGTTGCGCGTTTTCAAGCTAATGAAGGTCGCGGGGGCTTATTGGCGAGGGGACAGCCGCAACGAGATGCTGCAAAGGATTTACGGGACTGCCTGGGCAAAAAAGGAAGATCAGGACACCTACTTACATATGCTTGCGGAGGCCGAAAAGCGCGATCACCGCAAGCTTGGCCGCGACCTGGATCTTTTCCACCAGCAAGATGAGGCACCGGGATTGGTCTTTTGGCACCCCAAGGGCTGGGCGATCTGGCAGCAAGTCGAGCAGTACATGCGCCGCGTGTACCAGGAAAACGGCTATCAGGAAGTCAGGGCACCCCAGATACTGGACCGCACGATCTGGGAAAAAACGGGCCATTGGGACAACTTCCGGGACAACATGTTCACCACGGAGTCCGAAAATCGGCATTACGCAATCAAGCCAATGAACTGTCCCGGCCACTTGCAAATTTACAAATCAGACCTGCGTTCGTATCGGGATCTGCCGCTGCGCTATGGCGAGTTTGGCCAGTGCCACCGCAATGAGCCTTCTGGCGCACTGCATGGAATCATGCGTGTGCGCGGCTTCACGCAAGACGATGGCCATATTTTCTGCACAGAGGAGCAAATTCTCGAGGAATGCGTCTCGTACACGGCATTGCTGCAGAAGGTTTATGGGGATTTCGGGTTCACTGATATTGCCTACAAAGTGGCGACGCGCCCAACGCAACGCATCGGCGCTGACGAGTCTTGGGATCGCGCTGAAGAAGCGCTGCAAGAATCGCTGCGGCGATCGGGATGCTCTTATGCACTCAGTCCCGGGGAGGGAGCGTTTTACGGCCCGAAGATTGAATATCACCTGAAGGACTCCATCGGCCGCTCCTGGCAATGCGGCACCATGCAGGTGGACTTCGCGATGCCCGGCCGATTGGGAGCCGAGTACGTCGCGGAAGACAACACCCGGCGTGTACCCGTGATGCTGCATCGCGCAATCGTCGGGTCTCTTGAGCGCTTTATCGGGATTTTGATCGAGCACTACGCGGGCGCCTTGCCGGCCTGGCTTGCTCCAGAACACTTTGCCGTTGCCAGCATTTCCGAGCACTCCGCCGCGTACGCCGAGCAGGTGCTGCAACACCTGAAAAAACAAGGTCTTAGGGGACGCGCAGATTTGCGCAA
>CAZSOI010000419.1:0-37195 GCA_964608115.1 uncultured Burkholderiaceae bacterium
TTGATCACCGACGGGCGGTTCTCTGGCGGCACCTGGGGCATGGTTGTCGGACACGTCGCCCCGGAAGCCTATGTCGGCGGAGCAATTGCGCTGGTTCAAGAAGGCGAGACGATCAGCATTGATGCCGATCGACGGCTGCTGCAGCTGCACGTGAGCGAGCAGGAGCTTGCGCAGCGTCGCGCCCGCTTCACCGCGCCGGCGCCGCGTTATACACGCGGGGTGCTGGCAAAGTTCGCCCAGCTTGTCTCGAGCGCAAGCAACGGAGCAATTACGGACGGCAACCTCGGCGGGGGCCAGTAGCGCCCCACGGCGCGCCTAGCGTCGCTCGACCCAGTACAGCGCCCCCAAAGCGCAGAGCAGGACCGTCAATGCCGGCAAACCGGCGACGACAACCGGTGGCCAGGTGTTGATCAACCCCAAGTGCGAGAACAACTTGTTCATCGCATAAAACAACACGCCGATCATGATGCCGGCGAAAATTTTCAGGCTCACCGTGCCCGCGCGCACATGGAGATAGGCAAACGGCAGCGCCAGCGCCATCATGACCAGGCAAACAAGAGGATAGAAGAGCTTTTTCCAAAGCGCGATCTCGTAACGGTCCGTGCGCTGATGGTTCTCCGTCAAGTGGTTGATGTAGTGATACAAGCTGTATGCACTTTGCCGCTCGGGTTGCACCAGGAGCACGCCGAAAATCGCCGGTGTCAGATCCGACTGCCATAGGCGCAGCGGCTCATGCACCACGCGCGTGCCTTCTTGGGGCGGTTGCGGGACACCCGAGACCGATTTTGCCTGCGCTTCAACCGGCGGCAGCTGGGTATCGACCACGTCGGAAAGCAACCAGCCGCGCCCGCGCTCGTACGTACCGCTCGCCGCCGTAGCCATCGATCGCAAGTGCAGTTCCGGATCGAACTCGAAGATGCGCCAATTGTTGATCGTTCCATCCGGATTGACCTGCGCAACATTGACAAAGCGCAAACGATCGGGCTGACCGCCAAGACCATGAATCAGGTCCCGAACCCACACTCCCGAGCGAAATTCCTGGCCGATCGACGTGCCGATGGCGCGCGAGCGAAAGCGCTGTGCCAAGTCCTCGGATGGCGGGGCGATGATTTCTCCGAACAGATAGGCCAGCACAACCAGGCCTAGGCCGACCCACAGGACAGCGTCGGCCAGGCGCCGGGTTGTCATCCCCGAGACCCGCATAATTGTGAATTCAGAATTGGCGGCGAGTTTAGACAAGGCGTAGATCGTGCCGATCAACGCCGCAATCGGCATCAACTCGTAGACATGGGCAGGGGTGAGCAACGCTACGAAGACCAACGCTTGCACGAACTGGTAATTCGTTCGCCCTAGATCTCCGAGCTGGTTGATTAAATCGAACAAGGAGAAAATGCCCACGAGAGATAGCAGCACAAAGAGCGTCGCTGCCGCAATCTCCCGCCACAAGTAGTGCCGCAGAGTTCGCATCGTCTACGCACCGGCGCGCGGTGTCAGCCGCGGCAAGCGCGGCAACCAGCGTCGCAAGGACACGCGTCGCGCGAACAAGACGATGAGCAAGGCAATGGCGATCGCATGCGCGAGCCACACAGCCGTGGCAAAGCCCATGCGCCCGCGCTGCACGGATGCCTGCATGATCTGAATCGAATTCAGATATATCAGCGCAAGCAAAGTCGCTAGGATCAAATTGGCTGAGCGACCCACCCGCGGGTTGACATAGGCCAGCGGTACAGCCAGCAGGGCTAGGACGACCGCGGCGATCGGCAGCGCGATGCGCCCGAGCAGCTCACCCAGATTGCGCGTACTCGGATCGATCAGCAGCTGAACCGTTGGCAAGGTGCGCGCGTTTGAATTGGTCAGCGGCGCTTCGGGCTGCACATCGAGGCGGATCGCATAGCGCTCAAACTCCAGCACACGGTGCTCGGCCGCCCCCGGCGCACCTTCATAGCGTCGTCCGTGGCTCAAAACCAGAAAGCGCGCTCCGTCGCTGTGCGTCTCGATATCGCCGCGGGCCGCGACGATGATGCTCTCGCGATCCCCGGTGCGCTGACTCGCGAAGATGCTTTGCACCCGAGCACTGTCGACGTCCAGATTCTCCACGAAGAACACCCGCTCGGACGCTGCCGACTCGATGAAGCGTCCTGGCGTGACCTTGCTAACGTCGTCACGGTGTTCAAAGTGCTGACGCGCTTCGGCAATCATGCGTTCGGCCCAAGGCGATACGAACAGCGCCAAGGTGGCAACCAGGCACGCGATCGGCAGCGTAAAGCGCAGCACAGGGCGCACCCAGGCCACAAGGCTTTGCCCCGCGGCGAACCACACGACCATTTCGGAGTCGCGAAACGCACGCGACAAAGCGATGAGCACTGCGATGAACACACTGAGTGTCAGCACTAAGGGCAGGTTAGTGAGCGTTGACAGCGCCACGATCGAGAACAAGGCCTTGGTATCGACGTCGCCGCTTGCGGCATCGCCAAGCAGCCGCACCAGGACCTGGGTAAATACAATGCAAAAAAGAACCGAGAAGACGGCTCCTGCACTGTTGGCGATCTCCTGAACGATCGCGCGCCGAAAGATCAGCGCCAAGCGCGCCACCCGCCAGTGCAGGCTCTATACTCGCGAGCTTTCATGTCTGCCGATGCGTCTCGCGCGTCGACGCCGAAGGGGACCGCGGCACGGCAACCGGCGCCGCAAGAAGATCGGCTTAAGAGCTTCGGTCGCTGCAAGATGCGCCGCCACTATGGGATGAGACAACTGCGATGGAATTTAGCACGAAGACTGCAGCCCCCGAGTCAATCAGGGTCGATTGTCTGGCGATCGGGGTGTTCGAGGACAAGGGCCTGACGGCCACTGGCCGGCGCGTAGATCGCGCAACGGGCGGAGCGCTGCAGGCTGCCGTTGCCAGCGGCGATATGAAAGGAAAGCGCGGATCGCTGCTCGTGCTGCGATCGCTGCGTGGCGTGGGCTGCGCCCGAGTTGCTCTCGTTGGCCTTGGCAAGTCCACTGAGTTTGGCGACAAGGCCTTTGCCGAGGCGGTTACCAACACGGTGCGCGGTTGCGGAGCGGGAGTGCGCACGCTTGCCTTTGCCGCCTCCGACTGGAAGGTGCTCGATCGCTCGGAGAGCTGGGCGGCTCGGGCCCTGGTGGCCGCGGCGCGTGCAAGCCGATTTCGCAGCGATGAGCTCAAAACCAAGGCGTCCGGCGTCGAGCGCGAAGGCAACCGGCCGCTTCGGATCATCTGGCTTGCACAAAAGCGCGATCGCGAGCTCGAGCGCGCGCTGCGTCAAGGCCAAGCCATAGCCAACGGCGTGGAATTTGCCAAGCGCCTAGGCAACCTGCCGGCCAACGTCTGTACGCCTGATTACCTCGCGGGACAAGCACGCGGGCTTGCGCGGGAGTGGCGGCTGGCCGTTCAGGTGCTGGATCGGCGCCGCATCGCAGCCCTACGCATGGGATCGTTTTTGTCGGTAACCCGCGGCTCGGAACAGGCACCGCGCTTTATTGTGCTGCGCTACCAAGGTGCCGGCGGCAGAGGTTTTGCCCACCCGATTGCCCTGGTCGGCAAGGGAATTACCTTCGATTCGGGTGGCATCTCGCTCAAACCGGGTGCGCAGATGGACGAGATGAAATTTGACATGTGCGGTGCCGCGGCCGTCCTCGGAACCATGCGCGCCATCGCGGAGCTCAAACCCCGGATCAACGTTGTCGGCGTCGTGCCGGCCTGCGAGAATCTGCCCTCAGGCAAAGCCACCAAACCCGGAGATATCGTCACCTCGATGTCGGGCCAGACCATTGAAATTCTCAATACCGACGCGGAGGGGCGCCTGATCCTTTGCGACGCACTCACGTACGTGCAGCGCTTCCGCCCCGATGCAATCATCGATATCGCAACCCTTACGGGTGCTTGCGTCGTTGCGCTGGGCAATGTTCATTCGGGCCTGTTTTCTAGGGACGATGCGCTGGCCTCCGAGCTGCTGGCCGCCGCCAAGGCCGCGGGCGATTCGGCCTGGCGAATGCCGGTCGATGACGATTATCAGGAACAGTTGAAGTCCAATTTTGCCGACATGGCCAATATCGGCACGCCCAGTAACGGGGGGGCGATAACGGCCGCATGTTTCTTGTCGCGTTTCGTCAAGGACCAGCGCTGGGCCCATCTCGATATTGCCGGAACAGCCTATCGGGGCGGCTCAGCCAAGGGCGCAACCGGCAGGCCGGTGCCCTTGTTGACCGAGTTTTTGCTTGCGCGGGCCGCCTGACGGCCCAAGTCCTCCGCCCGTAGCGAACCCGACGCCATGTCCAGCCGCCCGACCATCGATTTTCACGTTAACGTCGATCACGGCATCGCTTATGCCTGCCGCGTCGTTCGTAAGGCGCGTGCGGCCGGCAAGACGGTACTGGTGTTTTGCCGCGACGATGAACGGCGCGCGCGTCTGGACCTTGCGCTGTGGACTTTTTCCGCGCTTGATTTCTTGCCGCATGTCGAGCTGCCCTCGGCTTTGGCGGAGGCGACGCCGATCTGGTTATGTCGCACCCCGCCAGAGTCGCACCGGGACTTGCTGCTGCTGCTTGACGACGAGCCCCCGCCGCAATTTGCCAGCTGGTTCACGCAATTTGAGCGGGTAATTGAAGTCGTATCCGCCGACCCGGCGGACCGCGCGCTGGCGCGCGCGCGCTTTAAGGCCTATCGCGACGCCGGCTTTGCCCCGCTCGCGCACGAGATCGGTATATCGTAAGTACGCCGCCACGGGTACCTCGCCATGAACACTCCGCCGAAAAAGCCAACGCCGCCCAAGGGTCCAGCACCGGCCAAGAGTGCCGATGACGGTTCGATACCCGTCCTCACCGAGCGCCTGGGCCTGCCGCCGTTGGACTTTGATACGACCATACCGCTGATTGAGTCGACAGTGCAAAGCGCCCAGGGCCTTTTCTCAGGCCTGACCGCTTTGCCCAATCCCCCGAAGCCAAATCTGCCGCCCTCGCCGGCTGCCCTGGCTGCACGCGAGAGCGCTGCCGCGCGCGAAGCCATTGCCGCGCGCGAGGCGATGGCGCCACGGGAACCGGTCAGCGTGCTTGGTGCCACTGCCAGCAACCTGATTCCCAGCGCACCGGCGCCAGCAACTCCGGCGGCAAGCGCCTCGGCCGCTCGTGCCGAACCCGAAGGCCGCCACTGGGCGCGCGTTGAAATCGAATTGCGTGCCGCGATCTTGCGAGAAATCGCCGAACAATTGCCGCGCGAAGTCGATGCGATCGTGCGCAACCGCATGAGCGCCACGATCGATCGGATGCTCAGCAGCCTAGCGGCCGAGACCCGGCTTGCGGTGGCCGCATCGCTGGGCGAGATCGTCGAGCGGGCCGTACACGCCGAGCTCGAGCGGCTGCGCAACTCCAATCGAGGATAGTTTTGACAGCTTCCGGCACGGCAGCGCTGGCAGGTGCGCTGCCAAAAAGTTTCGACCCAAGCGAAATCGAGCGTCGTTGGTATCCCATCTGGGAGCAGCGCGGGTATTTTGATGCCGGGACTCGGCCGGATCGGTCTTCCTTCGGCATTCAGCTGCCGCCGCCCAACGTGACGGGCATCTTGCACATGGGTCACGCGTTTAACCAAACAATCATGGACGCCTTGACGCGCTACCACCGCATGCTGGGGCACAACACGTTATGGCTTCCGGGGATCGATCATGCGGGGATCGCCACGCAGATCGTCGTCGAGCGTCAGCTCGAACAGCAAGGTTTGCGGCGGCACAATATGCAGCGCGCCGACTTCGTGCAAAAGGTCTGGCAGTGGAAGCAATACTCAGGCGACACGATTTTGCAGCAAATGCGCCGCCTGGGAGACTCTTGCGACTGGAAACGCGCATATTTCACGATGGACGAGCCGCGCTCGTTTGCGGTCATCGACACGTTTGTGCAGCTCTACGAGCAAGGCCTCATTTACCGAGGCAAGCGACTGGTCAACTGGGACCCGAAGCTGCAGACCGCGGTGTCGGACCTGGAAGTCGAATCGCAAGACGAAGAGGGGCGAATATGGGAGATTCGCTACCCCGCCGCCGATGGCAGTTCCGGCCTGGTCGTGGCCACGACACGTCCTGAAACCATGCTCGGCGACGTGGCGCTTGCCGTGCATCCTTCCGATCCGCGCTACCAGAGTTTGATCGGCAGCCAGGTACAGCTTCCGCTGTGTGATCGAACCATTCCGGTCATCGGCGATGCCTTCGTCGATGCGACATTTGGCACCGGTTGCGTAAAGATCACGCCGGCGCACGACTTCAACGATTTCGCGGTCGGCCAACGCCACGCGCTGACGCCGATTTGCATATTCACGGCAACGGCAACGATTAATGCCAACGCTCCAGAGCGCTTTCGCGGTCTGGACCGCTACGCGGCACGCAAGGCCGTGCTTGAGGAATTGCGGGCCGCGGGCCTGCTCATCTCCGAAAAGCCTCATCGCATGACGGTTCCGCGCTGCGAGCGCACGGGCGAGATTGTCGAGCCGATGCTGTCGGATCAGTGGTATGTGGCAATGAGCAAGTCCGCGCCCGCGGGTACGCCAAATGCCGGCAAATCGCTTGCCCAAGCTGCACTCGATGCAGTCGACAGTGGAGCCATCCGCATCGTTCCCGACCAATGGCGTCTGGTCTACCGCCAGTGGTTGACGGAAATTCAGGACTGGTGCATTTCACGCCAACTATGGTGGGGACATCAGATTCCCGCCTGGCACGACGAGCACGGTGGCATCTGGGTTGCCCGTAACGAAGAGCAGGCGCTGTCAAAGGCGCGGGCTGCGGGCGTCCAGACGGCTCTGCAACGTGATCCGGACGTCCTGGACACTTGGTTTTCCTCGGCCCTGGTGCCGTTTTCCACGCTCGGATCACCGCAATCAAGCGCTGCCGATCGCGAGATATACGATCGATATTTACCCTCATCAGTGCTCGTGACAGGCCACGAAATATTGTTTTTCTGGGTCGCACGCATGGTCGTGATGACGACGCACTTCACCGGCAGGGTTCCCTTTCGGGACGTATACATCCACGGCATCGTGCGCGACGCCGAGGGCAAGAAGATGAGCAAGTCCGAAGGCAACACGATTGACCCGGTAGATCTGCTCGACGGCATTGACATTGAAGCGCTCGTGCGCAAGAACACGACGGGACTGCGCCGCCCCGAGGACGCTCCGAAGGTCGAGCAACGCCTACGACGCGATTTTCCCAATGGCATGCCAGGCTACGGGGCTGATGCGCTGCGTTTCACCATGGCGGCCTACGCGACGCTTGGCCGCAACATCAATTTCGATTTCAAACGCTGTGAGGGGTACCGCAATTTTTGCAACAAACTGTGGAACGCCACGCGCTTTGTCTTACTTAACACCGAGGCTCACGACTGTGGAGGCGGTCAAGCAAGCGAACTGTCGTTTGTCGATCGATGGATTGTGGGCGAGTTGCAACGCGTAGTGGCGGAAGTCGAAAAGGGCTATCGCGAATATCGCCTCGACAACGTCGCGCACGCGATCTACCGGTTCGCCTGGGAGCAATACTGCGATTGGTATCTGGAACTTGCCAAGGTTCAGCTATCCATCGGTAACCCCGCACAGCAGCGCGGCACGCGCCAGACCCTATTAAGCGTACTTGAAGCACTCCTTCGTCTTGCGCACCCGATCATTCCCTTCATCACCGAGGAACTTTGGCAGAAAGTCTCGCTATTGACCGGCAAACCGGCACCCGGCGAGCAAACCTCCATCATGATTCAGCCGTATCCACGAGCACAGCTGCAGTGCATCGATGCGGCGGCCGACACCCATGTGCATGCGCTCAAAGAATTGATCGATGCGGCCCGCAACATGCGCGGTGAGATGAATCTTGCTCCTGCAGTCAAGCTTCCGATGATCATTTCGCCATCGTTGCCGCAGGTTCAGGCTTTCGCGCCCTACCTAACGGCCTTGGCGCGATTGCAATCGGTCCAGGCGCTCGACGATCTGGGCAGCGCTGCAGGCGCCGCCAATGCGCCGGTGGCAGTTGTTGGCGCCTACCGTTTCTTGCTTCAGGTCCAGGTAGACGCGGCTGCCGAACGCGCGCGCCTGGCCAAAGAGGTCGCACGGCTGGAAGCGGAAATCGCCAAGGCGCAGGGCCGCTTATCGACACCGACGTTTGTAGCGCGTGCGCCCGAAGCTATCGTCAATCAAGAGCGCGAGCGCCTCGCACGCTTCGCGGCAACGCTGGCGAAAGTCCAGGAGCAACTCGACCGGCTCGCATCGGCCTGATGAGGCCCCAAAAAGGGGCTTATCCGAGCGCCGTTAGGGTTTGCGCAGGCGCACTTGCTATTTCGGTGTTGCCGACGGCGCCGGAGTCAGGTTGGATTGCACGGAGGCGGTTACGCCATCGACCCAGTATTCGGTATCACCAAAGCAGCTGCCAGGCACTCCCCGGTGCTCCTCGTAATGCAAAGTTACCCGTTCGCCCATCGCCTGATTAACTCTCGCCGCAACGGCCTCGTCACGCACGGTAAAGGCAAACTTCTCCGGTAACGAGCCGGGCAGCGATACCATGATGAGCTCGCCCTCCCAGGTCTTGCAGATCCAGCCCTTGCGACTAAATTTCTGAATCCAACCGGCACGCTCGCCATTGGAGTAGGACCACTTCAGGACGAACGCCAAATACAGGCCAAGCGCCACGAAAATACCCAGGGCGGTAAACAAAATCGCTCGTCGCAACATATCCTCCGTACTCCCACATGAGCCTGGCAAGCCACACGTGGCGCCCGCGCGGGCAGGTGGCCTAGCGCCGTTGCAGAAAGTGCAGATACTCCTTGCCAACCGTCACCTGGCGCACGAGTATGTTTCCCGTCTGACGGGCAAACGCCTGAAAGTCGCGCACCGAACCCGGGTCGGTGCACACGATCTTAAGGACTTGCCCGGTCTGCAGATCGGCCAAGGCCTTCTTGGCGCGCAGGATCGGCAACGGACAATTCAAACCCCGGGCATCGACTTCGCGGTCGAATCGGTCACTTGTCGTCGCTGGTGCGTCCATCGCAGTACTCCTATATGTCGCCACCTTGCATATTGCCGCCGGAGCGCCACGGCGCCGGCAAATCCCAGTGCCCTCACAACCTTTGTCGCGCCCATCCTTCGACCGCCGCCAAAGCCTTGGGCAGGGCGCTTACGTCCGTCCCACCGGCCATCGCCAGGTCGGCTCTTCCGCCGCCTTTGCCGCCGATTTGCTGCGCCACGAAGTTGACCAGGTCGCCCGCTTTAATGCGTCCGGTTGCGTTCGCAGTGACTCCGGCGACGAGCTGCACCTTGCCCTCGGCCACCGCCGCGAGCACGATGGCGGCGCTGTCGAGGCGGCTTTTTAACTGATCTACGGTATCACGCAATTGACGCGCATCCACACCGTCGAGCACCGCGGCGAGCACTTTGACGCCACCGATTTCGACCGCGCGTTCGACCAGCTCCTCGCCCTGGCCAGCCGCTAGTTTTTGTTGCAGGCGCTGAATTTCCCTTTCGTGGGTCTTCACCTGCTCGAGGATCTGACCAATACGATTGGCCGCCTCAGCGACCGGGCTGCGAACGACAGATGCAATTTCGTTTAAGCGCGTATCCATCTGCTGGACGTGTTCGAGTGCACCGGCACCTGTAACCGCTTCGATGCGACGCACCCCCGCGGCCACACCGCTTTCGGAGACGATCTTGAAAAAACCAATGTCGCCCGTTCGCGCAACGTGTGTACCGCCGCACAGTTCAGTTGAAAAATTCGTGCTTTCGTCTTCCATCGCAATCACCCGAACCTCGTCGCCGTACTTGTCGCCGAAAAACGCAAGTGCCCCGGCACGTATTGCGTCCTCATAGGGCATCTGCCGTGCCGCTACCGCAGCATTGGCGCGGATTGCATCGTTGACTGATTCTTCGACGCGGCGAATCTCCTGCGCCGTCACCGGCTTATCGTGGGAAAAGTCAAAGCGGGTACGTGTCGCGTCGACCAAAGAGCCTTTTTGCTGAACATGCGTTCCTAGCACGGCGCGCAACGCAGCATGCATCAGATGCGTCGCGGAGTGGTTGCGCCGGGTTCGCTCACGAAGCGCCGCATCGACCCGTGCCTGCACGCGATCGCCGACCCGTAGCGTTCCTTGCCGCAGCGTCCCGTGGTGGAAGATCACACCGGGCTGCAATTTTTTCGTATCGCTAACTTCAAACCGCATACCGGCCCCGAGCAACATGCCGCGGTCCCCCACCTGCCCACCGGATTCCGCGTAAAAAGGGCTGATATCCAGGACCACGATCGCCTGCTGCTCCTGCGTGAGCGTGCTGCTTGCCGTCTCGCCCACGAAAATGGCTAAAACATGAGCCTCGCACTGCATCGTCTCATAGCCTACAAAACGCGTTGCGGGACCATCAAATTCGGCGCCACTTGCGCTCTTGAATCTTCCGGCCGCCCGCGCCTTCTCGCGCTGACGCTCCATCGCAGCGTCAAATCCGGCCAAATCCACGCCGATCGCGCGCTCGCGCGCGATGTCGGCGGTCAGGTCGACGGGGAAGCCATATGTGTCATACAGGAGGAAGGCCGTTTCACCATCGATCCGCGCCGACGACTGACCGGCCACGCGCGCAAAAGCCTCCGTGAGAATTTTCATACCGTGCTCAAGTGTTTCGCCAAAGCGCTCTTCCTCGAGCAGCAAGGCCGACTCGATTCGCATGCGCTGTTCACCAAGCTCAGGGTAAGCGGCACCCATTTCCTTTTCCAAATCCGCAACCAAGCGGTGGAAAAATGGCGTACGGCAGCCCAGCTGATATCCATGGCGCAAGGCGCGGCGAATAATCCGTCGCAGCACGTAACCGCGCCCTTCGTTGCCGGGAATAACGCCATCGGCGATCAAAAACGCGCAGGCACGGATGTGATCAGCAATCACCTTCAACGAATTGTCGTGCAGATTGCTCGTGCCAGTGACGCGGGCCGCAGCGCAAATCAGGTTTCGAAACAGGTCGATCTCATAATTGCTGTGCACGCCCTGCAGGACGGCCGCCAAACGCTCCAGTCCCATGCCGGTGTCCACGCATGGCCGGGGCAAAGGGGAAAGCCGGCCATTCGCATCTCGGTCAAACTGCATGAACACCAAATTCCAAATCTCGATATAGCGATCGCCCTCGGCCTGCGCAGAACCAGGAGGGCCTCCTGGCACGGCAGGGCCGTGATCGTAGAAGATTTCCGAGCAAGGCCCGCATGGGCCCGTGTCGGCCATCTGCCAGAAATTGTCCGAGCTATACCGCGGCGCCCCGGGCTTATCTCCGATACGTAAGCAGCGCGCTGGCGCAACACCGATCTCGTGCGTCCAGATGTCAAAGGCCTCATCATCGTCGACGTACACCGTCACCCAGAGGCGCTCTACCGGAAGCTGATAAACCTGCGTCAGCAATTCCCACGCGTAGGCGATGGCCTCGCGCTTAAAGTAATCTCCAAAGCTGAAATTTCCCAGCATCTCGAAGAACGTATGGTGCCGGGCCGTGTAGCCGACGTTCTCCAGATCATTATGTTTTCCTCCGGCGCGCAGCGACTTTTGCGCCGAGGTCGCACGCGTGTAAGGGCGCATCTCCCGGCCCGTGAAAACGTCCTTGAATTGCACCATTCCGGAGTTGGTGAACAACAGCGTGGGATCGTTGGCCGGGACCAGCGAGGCGGCACGCACGCGCGTGTGCCCCCGGGCGACGAAAAACTGCAGGAAGCGTTCGCGAATTTCAGAGCTATTCATGACTGGGCGGACCTTGCCCGTAGAACGGCAAGGAATGCGTGCGGTTCAAACGTCAACCACACATGATACTGATCCTGCGACAAGCACGCCGCAGAAGCAAGCAGGCGCCAATCAGACGATTTTCGAGTACGGCCGGCTGCGCCGGTCCACGCGCAGATAGCGGTCGAAGACCATCGCTAGCGCCCGAACGAGCAACTTGCCCTTAGGCGTGACGCTAATCCAGTCCTCGGTACATTCGACGAGCCCGGCCTCCTCGTAGGTTTTGAGCTCGGCCAACTCGCTGGCGAAGTACTCGTCAAAATCGACCAAGTGCGCCGTCGCAATGGACTCCTTGGCGACCTGGAAGTGGCACATCAGCGCCATGATCACTGCACGCCGGACCAGGTCGTCGGCGTTGAGCTGGATGCCGCGTTGGGTCGGAATCACACCAGCGCGCAGACTCTCATAGTAGTCCTCCAGCGCGCGGGCATTTTGTGCATAGGTGGGTCCCACCTTGCTGATCGCAGAGACGCCCAAGCCGATCAAGTCGTAGTCCGGCCGTGTGCTGTATCCCTGGAAATTGCGGTGCAGGCGTCCTTGTCGCTGGGCCCGAGCCAAGTCGTCATCGGATTTGGCAAAGTGATCCATGCCGATGTACTCGTAGCCCGCCGCGCACAAGCGCCGGATCGCATCCATCATGATCGTGAGTTTTTCCTGCGGTGAAGGCAGTGCCTGCGCGTCGATGCGCCGCTGTGGCTTAAAGCGCTCCGGAAGGTGCGCGTAGTGATACAGCGCAACACGGTCCGGTGAGAGTTCCAACACACGATCTAACGTTACAGAAAAGCTGGCGGTGCTCTGCCGCGGCAGACCGTAAATCAGATCCAGGTTGACTGATTGAAAACCTGCCGCCCGCGCCTCCTCGACACAAGCGCGCGTGATCTCCAGACTTTGCTCGCGGTTTACTGCCGCCTGCACGGCAGGATCAAAATCCTGCACGCCAATGGACAAGCGATTAAATCCGAGCGAGGCCAACGCCCGGATCTTTTCCTCGGGAGTCGTGCGCGGATCGATCTCGATGCTAAATTCGCCCCGCGGCGCAAACGCAAAGCGCGCACGTAGCAGCACCATGACGCGCTGAAGTTCCTCGATTGAAAGATACGTCGGCGTTCCACCGCCCAGATGCAACTGCTCAATCCGCCGCTCGCCGTTGAGTCGGGCTGCGACGAGGTCGATTTCCTTTTCCAGAAAGCCCAGGTATTCAATTGCCTTGCTGTGGTCTTTTGTCACCACTTTGTTGCAAGCGCAGTAATAACAAACCGTATTGCAAAAAGGGATATGCACGTACAGCGAGAGCGGTCTCGCCCCACCCGTGCTTGGCTCAGCCAACCATCCTCCATAGGTCAGCGCGTCAAATGCCTCGACGAAGCGGTCCGCCGTCGGGTAGGACGTATAGCGGGGACCCGGTTGGTCAAAACGCCGTAATGTCCCCCTATCAGGTAGCTCGACGAGACTCACTGGCTTGCTCATTGCCTTCTGATCCAATTACTACTCACTTTCGAAGTGGTTTTCAAGGCGCGCTGCGCGCGCACACCGGCCCGAGTCGCCGGCAAAACGGGTGGCGCGCGCCCGACACTGCCTTCTGGGGTGCGCCACCGGGCAGCCGCAGATATGCGCAAGCCGCCGCAAAGCCAAGTACCATATCAATTCTTGAGCTTATCCGGGCTAATATCGCACCCTGCCTGCCCAATACCTTGACGAGGGTCAAGGCAAGCCGGGTACGGCGCTTGAAATGTCCTACGGGCGCCCGCGGCAAGTACCTCTACCCGAGAACGTTATGAATCTGGTCAACCTTCGTGTCGCCTGTTCGAACTGCAACCTACGCGAACTGTGCCTGCCCGTTGGTTTGTCCACGGAGGAACTGGGCCGCGTGGAGCAGATCGTTGCGACGCGGCGCCGAATCCACCGTGGCGAATCGCTATTTCGTGCTGGCGATCACTTTGAATCGCTGTATGCGGTGCGTCTGGGGTTTCTGAAGAGCACGTTGATGTCCAGCGACGGGCACGAGCAAGTTACCGGTTTTCACATGGCTGGCGAACTGGTCGGCTTGGATGGGATTTCTGGCGACATGCACACCTGCGACGTCACTGCACTCGAAGATACGGAAGTGTGCGTGATCCCCTACGAACGAGTGGAGGAATTCGCAACGACCTTGCCGGCATTACAGAATCACCTGCGCAAAGTGATGAGCCGAGAAATCGTGCGCGAGCATGGCGTAATGCTGCTTCTTGGCAGCATGCGCGCAGAAGAGCGGCTTGCGGCGTTTTTGCTCAACCTTTCTCAGCGCTTCGAGGCGCGCGGCTACTCGCGTTCGGAGTTCGTGCTTCGCATGACCCGCGCAGAAATAGGCAGCTATCTGGGGCTTAAGCTCGAAACCGTAAGCAGGGCACTTTCGCATTTCGCTCAGGAACGTTTGATCGAAGTCGATCAAAAGCACGTGCGCATTTTGGATGCCGAACGGCTGCGCGCGCTGCTTGGTTCGAGCGCACCCAAATCGGATCGCTAGTTTTCTCCCGCGCCATTGAGCGCGCAAAGTTGGCTCATCGCACCTGCGCCAGACCGTCTTGCGTCGGCCCGGGATCATCGCCCGGTCCGATTCGATCGATTCGATCGGTACAAATGGCGTCGACACCCCAACTCCAAATGGTCCTCGCGCGCTGCCGGTCGTTGACCGTGTAGCAAAGCAGACCGTAGCCTTGGGCCGTGATTTCTTGCGCCAGCGCGTGCGTTAGCCGGCGATGGTCGCAATGCAGCGACACGCAGGCAAGCCCTTGGAGCGCATTGCGCCAGTCCGGCGCGATCTTTGAAAAGAGCAGTCCCCGGGCCAGATGCGGCGCAGCATCGCGCGCGGCCTGCAACGCAACGGGCGAAAATGAGGAGAGCAAGGGAGCGGCAACACTCGTCGCAGCCGCCTGGCCCCAATAGCGCGCTATCGTCTGCGCAACGATGTGCCCGGTGCGCGCCTCCTGACCCGGCACCGGCTTGATTTCCACGTTCAGCCAGATTCCTCGACGCAGGCAGTGGTGTAGCGTCTGTTCCAGAGTCGGGATTCGGGTACGCGCAAAATCAGGGTGAAACCAGCTGCCGGCATCGAGCACCGCAAGCTCTGCTGCCGTCTTTGCGTCCACGGGGCCGCGCCCGTTGGTAGTGCGATCGAGGCTCGCGTCATGCATTAGCACTGCCACCTCGTCGGCGGACAAGACCGCATCGACTTCAGCGGCGCGATATCCGTGAAAAAAACCGATGTCGCACGCTACCAAGGTGTTTTCCGGCGCCAGCGTGCCGCCGCCGCGATGGGCCAAAAGGCGTGGGTAGGGCCAGCGCGACATCGGCTTTGCTCACGTACCCGGGCGCGATGCGATCAAAACAGCCCTGCTGCCGCCCAAGGCAAAAGAATTGGACACGACGGGCTCCAAGCGCAGATGCAACCGTGCCCATTTGCGCACGCAATCGAAGTCGCATTGCGGATCGGACCGATGCAGGCCGTCAGTGGGTGGCACAAAGCCATCGCACAGCGCCAGAGCAGCTCCGATGCAAAGTCCGACGACGGACACGCATTCGTGATCGGCCCGTAGCAACTCGAGTTGCGGGCTGACTAAGGTCAGCCACTTACGCCAGCGTCCCGCACTAAGGCGATCGGAACGCGTACCAAATCCGCAACCCAAAAAACTCGCGTTGTGGGTGTAAAAACCGGCTTGCCGCACGCGCCGCTGCAGGCAGTGCATCCGCACTGGGCTAGCCCGCAAGCCATGCAGAAGCGCTACTGCGTGCTGGGCTGAGCGAATTGATGCCAGATGCATGGCGAAGACGTCTCTACCAGGTAAAAAGAGCAGGCGTCAATCAAGATGCGCCGCTCGCGCGGCTTGTACGTACTCGCAGCAACTCAAATGCGCGATTTGCCGCGCGATTTGCCTATGCAGTAGCGCATCGGTGCGTCCGGGTTTCGGTGTGCATGAAAAAGCCTAAGCTTACAGCCCAAGCGTGCCGCAGCCGGCAAAATGCCAGACCGCGGCTCGCGCCGGCAAAGCATTTACAGGCCACATTCAAGCGCCGAGCTTCGCACGTGCGCTGGTGCGGTTAAGATTTCTTGAGAAATGGCCGCGGAGTCAAAGATCCGCGTGCGTACTTCCTATGATGAATGCTAGCGAATTTTTCTGGCATAACCCCTATCCGAGCGTGCGCAAACCGGTTTTCGCGCGCAATGTGGTCGCAACATCGCAGCCGCTTGCTGCCAGTGCGGGGCTGCGGATGCTGGCAAGCGGCGGCAACGCAGTTGATGCCGCAGTTGCGGCCGCGGCGGTAATAGCTCTGACCGAACCCTGCTCAAACGGACTCGGGTCCGATCTTTTCGCTCTGATCTGGGACCAAGATCGTTTGCACGGAATCAACGCGAGCGGTACGGCACCTGCGGCCTGGACGCGCGCATACTTTACCGGCCGCTATGGAGAGGATTGCGCGGCGACTCGACCCATGCGCGGCTGGGACACCGTAACCGTTCCCGGAGCCGTAGCGGGCTGGGCCGCAATGCACCAGCGTTTTGGCCGCTTGTCATTTGACGCTGTCCTGGCGCCGGCCATTGAATACGCCGAGCGTGGTTTTGCAGTTAGTCCCATCACGCAAGAAAAATGGCAGCGTGGCGCCGCCTTGCTCGCGGACCAGCCCGGTTTTGCCGAGCACTTTTTGCCGTTTGGCCGGGTGCCAAACGTGGGCGAGCAAGTAACGATCCCGGGGGCTGCGCGCGCGCTGCGCAGCATCGCGTTAAGCCACGGTGAAGCCATGTACCGCGGCGAGATTGCCAGTGCGCTAGCGCAGTTTGCGCACGCCACCGGTGGCTCGCTCATCGAAGCGGACTTGGCCTGCTTTGCGCCGCAATGGGTTGAACCGATCGCAACGCATTTTCATGGCTACCAGGTGCACCAGATACCTCCCAATGGGCAAGGAATTGCCGCGCTCATGTGCCTGGGTATCTTGCGACACTCGGAGCTTTTCTCCTACGCAGTAGACTCGGCCAACTGGCATCACGTCGCCATCGAGGCGATGAAGCTTGCGTTCGCCGACGTGTACGCGCATGTCGCCGACCCGGCTGCGATGCATCTGCGCAGTGAACAGATGCTCGATGATGCCTACCTGCGTGATCGCGCACGACAGATCGACATGCGGCAGGCCCGCTGCTTTGCTCCTGGCATCGCCCCGCCCCGCGGTGGCACGATTTATCTGAGCACTGCGGACGAGCGCGGCATGATGGTGAGCCTGATTCAATCGAACTTCATGGGTTTTGGATCCGGTGTGGTCCTGCCCGGCTGGGGGATCTCACTGCAAAACCGCGGTTTCGCATTTTCCCTTGACCCCGCGCACCCAAACTGCGTAGCGCCCCGCAAGCGGCCGTTTCATACGATCATTCCGGGATTTTTGACTAAAGAAGGACGACCACAAATGAGTTTCGGCGTGATGGGCGGCAACATGCAGCCGCAGGGCCACGTGCAGACCTTATGCCGAATGCTGCTGGCGCGCCAGCAGCCGCAGGCGGCGTGTGATGCCCCTCGCTGGAAGTGGAACCAGGGAGTGGAAATCGAGATCGAACCGAGCATGGATGCGGCCACGCGTGAAGAACTCTCTCAGCGCGGCCACCGCGTCGTCGCCGTGGACGATTCCTACATGGACTTCGGATCGGGCCAATTCATTTGGCGCCTGGGCGATGCCGCGACCGCAGGCTACGTCGCCGCCAGCGACGGCCGTCGTGACGGTCAAGCCTGCGGGTTTTGATCGCCTTTATTTCGTTTCGAACAAAATTTGCAGCAGGGAGCAGCGAACCACAAATGTTGCCACGACGCCCCGAAGCGACCCGACCGACAGTTGGCGCCGGCTCTGCGGTCGCGGTACGCTGCCGCACGCCCCGCTGTCCGAATACCTCGCACTGCATGCTGCAAGGCGATGAGCCGGCGCTTGCCCGCTGGGCCGCTGCCATGGCAACCCCCCAGTGCTGCGCAAGCCAACAGCGGCTTTTGCATGCATGCCCCTTGGCTCCAAAATCTGATCGATAGGCCGGCACCGCGTAGCCGACGGGCAAATCGTGCCATCCCTTGCCAAAGAATCCGCCCAAGAAATCGCTGAATTGCGCCCGATGCTGCTGCGCATCGCTCGGCTGCAGCTGCGCAATGACGCCTGGGCGGAGGATGCGGTTTCGGAGACCATCGTGGCGGCACTAGAAGGACTGGCCGCCTTTAATGCCAAGTCGCAAATCCGGACTTGGCTCGTCGGGATACTCAAGCACAAGATTATCGATCAATTTCGTCGCCGCAGCCGCGAGGTGGCAATCGAAGCGCAGCGGCAGGCCCCCGAGGTCGACACGCTCGAGCAGCTCTTTGATGACAGCGGACACCGCGTCTCGGCACCGCTTGATTGGGGCGATCCGGAGTCGCAATTGGCACGCAACGAATTTTTCATGGTCTTGCAGGCTTGTATTGATCAGCTGCCTGCGCCTTTGGCGCGCATTTTTTTGCTGCGCGAGTGGCTTGAATTGGAGACGGCGCAGATCTGTAAGGAAATGCAGGTGACTTCGACTAATTGTTTTGTCATGCTTTACCGGGCGCGGCTGCGCCTGCGCGAGTGCCTTGATATGAACTGGTTTGCGGTGCAGGATCGACGATAAGATGGCTAGACTGATCATTGACTGCCGTCAGGCGCATTGGTTGCTTTCACGCGAGCGCGATGCCCCCTTGCGCTGGTCGGAGCGCTTGGCCCTGCGTCTGCACCTTCGCGTTTGCGACTGGTGCAGTATCGTGCAACGCAATTTTGCGTTTTTGTCCCAGGCGGTGAGACGGTTGGACCACTGACGCGAGCACGACGATCGTGCGCCTTGCATTAATCATCCCGATTCAAAATCGGGCCCAGACCATCGAAGAGAGCCTGCTGGCGCTGGCCGAGGTACGCCGACGTGGTCATCACATCATCGTCGTGGACGCCGGTAGCAGCGATAACGGTGCGGCGCGCGCACGTGCACTGGCCGACCGGGTTGTCGTCGCCTCACAAGGCTTGTCCTCGCAGCTTAACGCGGCGACCCGAGTACCGGAGGCCGAACAAGCCGATGCGCTCGTTTTTCTTCCCGAGAGCGTGCGCTTGCCAGAACAAGCTGACCGCGCGATTGCACGCGCCCTTTCCAATTCCGCCAGTCCCTGGGGCCGATTTGACGTCTCGTATCGCAATTGTCACGGCGCCACGAGCCGTCCGCTCGATCTGGCCGCGGCGCTTGCCAACTGGTGCTCGCGCGCAACCGGGATTTGCACCTGGGAGCAGGCGATCTTTGTCTCCCGCTCGGTCTTCTTCGCCCTGGAGGGCTTTGCTGTAACTACGCAGTGCGCCGATATCGAATTTTCCTGCCGCGCGCGACAGCTCGGCGCTCCGATTGTTGTGCGCGAGCGCGCGCTGGTGAGCACGAGCGAGGCTGGTTCGGCTGCCGTTTTGCGCACGGCCATTCGTCGCGAATGGCAAAGGATGGCAGTCGCGATAGGTTTTGAGCCCCTGGTGCGCAGCAGCGCGCATCAAAGTCCGTTCTGACTGGCCCGGCGTGCCCCACCTGGGGCTGCGCTGCCTCGCAGGCGCGGCCGAGCTACTGGCAGCGACGCCGTTACAATGGCGCTGACCATGGACAACAAGACCTTGAAAAAAGATCTCGCTGCGACCAATTTCATTCGCAACATCATCGCCAACGATCTGGCAATTAACCGCTTTGCGAATCGGCACTGGAATGGCCGGCCGGGCGATGGGGAATTTGAACGCGGTGGCCCTTTGGATGCGGCGCGCATTCGGACTCGTTTTCCACCGGAACCGAACGGGTACCTGCACCTGGGGCATGCAAAGTCGATCTTCCTGAACTTCGGATTGGCACGCGACTTTCACGGCCGCTGCCACATGCGTTTTGACGACACCAACCCCACGCGCGAGGAACAAGAGTACGTCGATTCGATACTCGATGCGGTGCGCTGGCTTGGCTTTGATTGGGCCGACGCCACACAGAACAATTTGTATTTCGCCTCGGATTATTTCGAGCGTCTGTACGAATGCGCCGAATTTCTGATCGCACGGGGCCACGCTTACGTTGATCAGCTCAGCGCCGAGGAAATGCGCCTTGCGCGCGGCACGCTTACCGAACCCGGGCGAAACTCTCCCTACCGCGACCGCCCGCCCACGGAAAGCTTAGAGCTGCTGCGACAGATGCGCGCTGGCAAGCATCCGGAAGGCAGCATGGTGCTGCGTGCCCGGATTGATATGACCTCGCCCAACATCAATTTGCGTGACCCCACGCTCTACCGGGTTCGCTTCGCACACCATCACCGCACGGGCGACCAGTGGTGCATCTACCCGATGTACGACTTCACCCACGCGCTTTCGGACGCGCTCGAGTGCATCACGCACAGCATCTGCACCCTCGAATTCGAGGATCATCGGCCGCTGTATGACTGGTGTGTGGAGCGCTGCGCGCCAACGCTGCGTGTTCCGCAATGGCGTGAGGCCATGGAGCTTGTGCGCTCGATCCGAAGCCAGGGTGTGGAAACGGCGCGCGAGTTTGCCCTGCATTGCCACAATTTCTCGCACAAGCTCTTTGCCAGTGATCCCGAAGCCCAAATGCGCACCATGTTCGCAACGTGGGAGCATGGCCGCGGCGCCGTGCTGCGCGATCTAAACGTGTTTTATGACCTGCTGCTGAACGAGGCCGAACAGTTTGCGCCCTTGCTTGCGCATGCGCTCGAAGAGCGTCGACCTGATCCATTCGAGCTTCCGCGGCAGTACGAGTTTTCGCGCCTAAACCTCGACTACGTGGTCTTGAGCAAACGCAAGCTGATCCAACTCGTGGAGGAGCATCTGGTCGACGGTTGGGATGATCCCCGCATGCCAACACTCATTGGGTTGCGTCGGCGCGGATATACGGCCCAGAGTTTGGCGCTGTTTTCCGAACGCATCGGTGTCAGCAAGGCCGACTCACGCATCGATTTTGAGGTGCTAGAGCAGGCGTTGCGCGAGGATCTCGACCCGCGCGCGCCCCGCGCGATGGTCGTTCTTGATCCGTTGCGCCTGATTTTGACCAACGTCGATGCCTCAACCCAAGAAATCTGTCAGGCCCCAGTTCATCCGCACCGTCCCGAGCAAGGAACGCGCTCAATTACGCTGGGCCGCGAACTGTGGATCGACGTCGACGATTTCCTCGAAAACCCGCCGGCCGATTTTTTCCGCCTGACTCCTGGAGCGATGGTGCGCCTGCGCTATGGTTACGTGATCCGTTGTACCGGTTGTGAGAAGGACGCCACGGGCAAAGTAACGGCGGTGTACGCCGAAATTTTGCCCCAAACCCGTAGTGGCACACCGGGCGCCAACAGCCTAAAAGTCAAGGGCGCAATTCACTGGCTCCCAGTTGCTGATGCGCTGCCCATAGAGGTCCGAGTCTTCGATCGACTGTTTACACGGCCCGATCCGGACTCGGGCACTTCTGATTTCCGCACGCTACTCAATGCCGGCAGCCGGCGGGTGCTCGCCGCCTTTGCCGAACCCTCCCTTGGCGCAGCGCAGCCGGAGGACCGGTATCAGTTTGAGCGTCATGGCTATTTCGTCGCCGACCGTATCGATCACCGCGCGCAACGGCCGGTGTTTAACCGCATCGCGACACTCAAAGACTCGCGCGCTCGCTAGCGGGCACGGCCCGACACGGTTGGCGCTATCCTTTCTGCGTTGTAAATCCGGGCAAGAAAAGACGCTACACCGTGGATACCGTAGTTGACTCCGCCGGGCAGATTCGTGCCCGCATTGACGCCTTGCGCGCCAGCATGAGCGCGCACGGCCTCTCCATGTGGATTGCACTGTCTTCCGATCCGCATCTGTCCGAATACCTGCCGGCGCACTGGCAGTCGCGCCAATGGCTCAGCGGCTTTTCCGGTTCGGCCGGCACTCTGGTGCTGACCGCGGATTTCGCAGGACTTTGGGTCGACAGTCGCTATTGGGTAGAGGCCGAGGCGCAACTGGCCGGAACGGGAATTCAGACTGTGCGAGCCAGCAGTGCCATGGGAGCGGCCCTATTTGACTGGCTCGCACAAAATGTCGCAAACAATTCGGATGTCGGCACAGACGGCCAGGCGCTGGGTTTTTCGGTGGCTCGCTCCCTTGAGGCGGCGCTACAAAAGCGCGATGCGCGTCTGCGCACAGATCTGGATTTACTCGACGAAATCTGGACGTCGCGTCCGCCGTTGCCGACGGCGGCCGTCTTTGAGCGCCGCCGCGCGCTCGAGTCCATGGATCGCCGCGAGAAAATCGCCAAAATCCGTCAGCAGATGGCGACCCTCGGTGCTCAGTGGCATTGGATTTCAAGCCTGGACGATATCGCTTGGCTGTTGAATCTTCGAGGGGCGGATATACCGTTTAATCCGGTATTTTTGGCACACGTGCTGATCGGAACAAGCGAAGCGCGATTGTTCGTCGCACCCGAAAAGGTCGCGCTACCGTTGCGTGAGCAGCTCCTAACCGATGGGGTGTCGATTCTCCCGTACAACCAGGCAAGCACGGCGCTAGGCGAACTCGCATCGGGCGAGGTACTGCTCATCGACCCGCGGCGCGTGACACTGGCCATGGTGCGCTCGGTTCCGGCGGGTGTGCGCATCATCGAACAGATCAACCCGACCGTACTGCTCAAATCGCGCAAGTCAGAGGCCGAATTGGCCAACGTGCGGTTGGCAATGGAGCAGGACGGCGCGGCGCTGTGCGAATTTTTCGCTTGGCTGGAGCAGGCGCTAGAGCGGCGCGAGCGCGTCACCGAGCTGACCATCGATGAGCAGATCACGGCGCAGCGTGCGCGGCGCCATGGGTTCATCACGCCGAGTTTTGGAACTATCGCGGCATTTAATGCCAACGGCGCTTCACCGCACTACAGCGCCACCGCGGCGGCGCATGCAGTCATCTGCGATGCCCAGGGCTGCGGCAATGGACTGCTGCTTATCGACTCGGGCGGACAGTACGAGACCGGCACGACCGACATTACCCGCGTCATCGCGGTCGGCGAGCTCAGCGCCGAGCAGCGCCGTGACTTCACGCTGGTCTTACGAGGCATGATCCAGTTGTCCAGAGCGCAATTCCCGCGGGGAACCCGCTCCCCGATGCTGGACGCGTTGGCGCGCGCTCCCATTTGGGCGGCCGGCATCGATTATGGACATGGAACCGGCCACGGTGTGGGGTATTTCCTCAACGTCCATGAGGGGCCACAGTCAATCTCCCCGCACCTAGCACCAGATCCGCAAACGGCGATGGAGCCCGGGATGATCACTTCCAACGAACCGGGAATCTATCGACCTGGACGCTGGGGGGTGCGCATCGAGAACCTGTTGGCAACGGTCCCTGCCGAAGCCGGCGAATTTGGCGAGTTTCTCAAGTTCGAGACCTTGACGCTGTGTCCGATTGATTTGCGCTGCATCGAGCGCGGCCTGCTGCGCGAGGACGAAGTAGCTTGGCTTAACGACTATCACCGGCACGTGCGCGAACGCCTCCGCTTCCTGGTGAGCGGGGGCGCGCTTGCCTGGTTGGAGCGCTCGACCCGGCCGTTGTGATCAACGCCCAACTTCGATGACTTTGATGCGAACTTTGCGTTCGCGATCGCCACGCAAGACCGTAAGTTCTACGACGCTATCGACGCCGCTGCGACCGAGTTCCGCGACAAAGTTCGACAAGGCCTCCACCCGCTTGCCGTTCACCCCGATGATCACATCGCCTAAGTCTCCGGTATTTGGGTTCATCGGCCGCAATCCGGCTTCGGCCGCGGGCGTGCCGCGTCGGACCTCGGCGATCACAACACCGGCGATCCCCGCCCGCTCCACCAGGTCGGGCCGAACGGGCGTGATGCCAATCCCCGGCAAGGGCGCTCGACCGCGCGAAATCAGCGAAGGTACGACCCGATTGACCAAGTCAACGGGAATCGCAAAACCGATTCCCGCCGAACCGCCACTCTCGGAGCGAATCGCGGTGTTCACTCCTATGAGCCGGCCTGCACTGTCAAGCAAAGGGCCTCCAGAGTTGCCGGGATTGATAGCAGCATCGGTTTGAATCACTCCGGCAATTTCGCGCTCATTGCTGGTGGGCAGTTCCCGGTCCAGCGCGCTGACGATGCCGTGAGTGAGCGTGCGTTGCAGGCCGTAGGGGTTACCGATAGCGTAGACGGACTGGCCAATCTTTAGCTCGCTGGATGTCCCCAGCTCGATTGGACGCAGCCCGCGAGGAGTGCGCAGCAGTTTGACTACTGCCAAGTCGTATTCCGGCGATGCCCCGATTACTTTCGCCTCGATCGCGTCACCGGCATCGAGCTGTACATAAACGTGCGATGCGCCTTCGACGACGTGATTGTTGGTAACAATATGTCCGGCGCCGTCCCAGACAAAGCCGCTGCCCGCGCCATGCGCGACCTCGGCGCCGAAAAAGCCCGCGCTATGTATCACCTCTGTCGTGATGTAGGCGACCGAGGGAGCCGCGTTCTCAAATAACGAAACCATGGCCTGCTCGGATGGCAACAGCGGACCGCGCTGGGATACGCTGCGAGGCTCAGCATGCTCGCGCGCTGCCGCTGGCAGCGCGCAGCTTACCGTTGCAAACAGCGCCCAGATTGCATGCGCAAGCAGCAAGCAGCCGGCGGCGGTCAGCGGAATTCTTCGCGTCGTGACAATTCGCGCCATGCGTTTCCATGTCCTGCGATCAGCGCAGGGGTCGGCAGTCGGTGGCGATTATGGCGTGAGCTCCGGGCAAGCACACGGGCACCAAGCGCAGGCAAGTGGGCCATAATTACGACCCACGAGAAAATCCCAATCGTCACCTCGATATGCCCGAAGTCGCTACCCCGAGCGCCGATGATCGCAGCTTTGACTTGTCCTTGCGCCTGCTTACGGCGCTGATCCTAGTGACCCTAGTTGGCAGCGTGAGCTTTCTGGCGTACCGTTGGCTCGCTCCGCGCTTTGCGCAGACCGGCAATGAGCCGGTAGCAACCAAAGTTGCGCCCCCGCCCGATGCGCCCGCTCCCGCGGTAGCCGGATCCACGCACCGCGACCAGGTCCTGATGGATCCAGGGCGGGTCTTCCGATGCGAGGAGCAGGGCCGGGTATCGTTTTCCGATCAAGCCTGCCCCAACGGCCCAGCCAACGCTGCCACCTCGCCCCCAACGCGATCACGCCCCTCCCCGCCGGCACGCTAGTCGGCGCGCGAGACAGCCTCACACGGACTGTCAGCCAACGCCCGCGCCAAGCGCTAGGGCAGCGATGAGCGCTGCCGCATCCCTCCTAAGCGGTGGCCTCCTCCACGGGGGTGGGCTTGGACTTTGATGCGCCGGCTTCATCCCACTCGCGCAGGTGCACGGCCAGGGCCGCATCCATCGAGTTGGCGTGGACCTCGAACCATTGGGGCAGTTCCTGCGTCAGGCGCGCAACGATTTCTGAATCACCGGCATCGAAGCGCCGACGCACCTCCGCAATGACCTCGAGCAGCATTTCGTGCTCGCGCTGATGGCACTCACACGCTGGGAAGTTTGATTCGCGCATCCAGCGCTCTTCCTGCGAACAGTGGCGCAGAAGGTGTTCGTGCAATGCCAATAACTTCTCGCCTTCATCCCCCGGTTGCTGCAATGCCGAAAGCAAATCGTGAAACTCCCGGTGCACGGCGTCCATCGGCGCATAACCCACTTCAAAAAATCCCAGATCCGAAGCCGTCTCTTCGTTGCCTGTCATGATCAATCCTCCAAACACGAATTGGGGTTGCGGTCCGTTTGCCCCGAGGAGCGCCAACGAAAAAGCTGCTCCGGCAAACAGCGTGCCCGTCGCGGCGGGGCACGCCAATCACCTATTTCAGGCGCCATGCAAAGCGGCGAGTCAGGGATGTGCCCCATCTTTTTCCTCTTGCCTGCTGCAATGCAGCAACGCTCCTTTCGCGCAGCTAGCGGTACACCATCACCGGGACGGAGCTATGGGTCAGCACCTTTTGCGTCTCGCTTCCAAGCAAGACCGCGCTGATACCGCGGCGCCCGTGCGAGGCCATGAAGATCGCGTCGCAGCCATAGCGTTTTGCCGTCTCAATGATCGCATCATATGGCGAGAACGACCGCACAACGGTCGTTTCCACTGGCACGCCGCCTTTTTGCGCCAAATGCTCGAAAGTCGCGAGCCGTTCGTGCGCGACCTGATCGGCTCGCTGCTCATACTCCGCGATGGTCTCGGGCCGGTACTCCGAGAGGCTGGCGTAAGCGTACGGTTCGACGACGGTCAGGCCAACCAGGCGAGCGCCGAGCTTGGCCGCCATTTCTACTGCGCCTTGTATAGCGCGCACAGACAGCTCGGAACCGTCGGTCGGGACAAGGATTTTGCTAAACATCGAATACTCCTAGGGGACAATGCAGCACCAACAGCGCCCCGAAGCGGTTTGACAGGTCATCCTAGAGCTTCTTGCGATGCCAAGCTTGACAGCGGTCAAGGGGCCCGGAACTGCTCTAATGCCCAGGCCGCGGCTGCCAGGCCCATGGTCGCTGTGACGGTGACACAAGAGCCGTATCCCCCGCAGGCTAGCGGACTGCCCGGCGTCAACTCTGCGATCTCGCAGCCCGGCGCTGGCGGACAAAGGGGCTCATCCGAGAAGATCGCCTCGACGCCGAAGCGTGGGGCCAGCCTGCCACGGCCCGCGGCCGCGTAGCCGTAGTCGTGGCGCAGGCGATGGCGCACTTTGGCCAAAAGCCGATCGCCGTGCGCTCGCGCCAGATCGTTGCGCCGTATCCGTGCGGGGTCCTTACGGCCGCCCGCGCCCCCGCAGGTCACCACCGCAATGGCATTTTGGCGCGCGTGTGCAATAAGTGCCGCTTTCGCCGCTACCTGATCGATGCAGTCAATCACCAGTTCGATCCCCTGCAAGCATCGATCGACATTCTCGGGCGCGAGGAAGTCTTCCACCGCACGGACGGCCGCGGCAGGGTGGATCGCCCGAATGCGGTCGGCCATTGCCTGCACCTTAGCCTTGCCAAAGTCCGGATCGAGTGCATGAATCTGGCGATTGGCATTGCTTTCCGCGATGTGATCCAAGTCGATCAGCGTAAGGTTGGCGACACCCGACCGTGCCAGTGCTTCGGCCGCCCACGTGCCCACACCGCCTAGCCCCACAACGGCAATGCGCGCGCTGCCAAAACGCTCTAGCGACGCTTGACCGTACAAACGCGCGACAGCGCCAAAACGTCGGTCCAAATCCGCGAACGTACAAGTAGCATTCATCACACAATCAGTACAATGTCTGTGGGCGCTGGGGCAAGCACATGCGTGCTCGTCTGTCGGCCGAGCGCAATCGCGCGCCCCCTACGTAGCCTCATATCATGCCCAAAACCAATCTTCGCACCGAGTATCTGCGTTCGGCGCTGAACGAACAAGATGCGGGTCGGGACCCCTTTACGCTTTTTGCACGCTGGTACGACGATGCGGTGCACACTGGAGGGCACGACCCCAATGCCATGTCGCTGGCAACCGCCGGTGTCGACGGCCAGCCCAGCGTGCGAATTGTTCTGTGTAAGGAGTTCGATCGTAAGGGTTTTGTCTTTTTCACGAACTACGCCAGCCGCAAGGGCCGCGAGCTGACGCAAAATCCAAACGCCTGTCTGCTTTTTTACTGGGCGGACCTGGAGCGGCAGGTCCGCATTGACGGTCCGATCGAGATGATTTCGGCCGCCGAGTCCGATGCGTATTTTGGAGAACGGCCGCTCGAAGCACGACTGGGCGCTTGGGCATCGCCGCAAAGCGAGCCGATCGTAAGTCGCGAAGCGCTGGAGCGCCGTTTTACCGAGATGCAACAGCGTTTCGCTGGCCAATTGGCGCCGCCACGCCCTCCGAATTGGGGCGGATACCGACTCGTGCCCAAATCATTTGAATTCTGGCAGGGAAGGCTGTCCAGGCTGCACGACCGACTACTGTTCACACGGCGCGGGGCAGAATGGGACCTGGTTCGGCTTGCCCCTTGAGCGCACCGCGCCCAGACCGCCGGGGGAGCCCAAAGGCGATCCAAAAGTTTGCCGCGCCATCGCGGGGTTCGTCGACGGCGTGGCATCGGGCTATGATAGAGGCTTACCGCATGCCGGAATCGACAAATCATGAGCGCTGACCAAATTTCGATCATCATTGTTGAAGACGAACCAGAATTTCGTCGTCGATTCGCCCAGATCATTGATAGCGAACCAACGATGCGGCTGGTTGGCGTTGCCGCGAACAAGCGCGAAGCCCAGGCGCTGATCGATCGCGAAGACTTCGATGTCATGCTCATCGATTTGGGATTGCCCGATGGAACGGGTATTGACCTGATTCGCAACGTGAGTCAGCGCAAACCCGACGTGGACATCATGGTGGTGACCGTCTTTGGCGACGAGCAGCACGTTGTTTCCTCGATCGAGGCAGGCGCCACGGGCTACATCCTGAAGGATTCAACGCCGGCTGACGTTATATCGTGTATTCGGCTTTTGCGCGCCGGTGGCTCTCCTGTAAGTCCGGTTGTGGCGCGCAGCGTCCTGCGTGCCATTCGTTCGCGCATGGGTGGATCGACCACGGGAAGCCCGACCACACCAACCCGATCGCCCAGTGCCGAGAACAATCCGCTTTCGGCAAGGGAGACCGAGATCTTGCAATTGCTTGCTAAGGGCATGAGCTTTAATGAAATCGGCGAGATCCTTGGGATTTCTCCGCACACTGTCACGGCACATATCAAAAAGATCTATCGCAAGCTTGCCGTGCATTCGCGTGGCGAGGCCGTCTACGAAGCCAGCCAGATGGGTCTACTCAAGACCTGAGTTGCCCGCTGCATGTTGAAAACACCGGGTTTGCCCGAGCGCGCCACCACCCGGCCCAGAAAAATCGGATTGCGCAGCGCCGCGCGGATACTAACTGCCGCGGTGGTACTGCTTTACACCGGCATTGCGTGCGCGGGCACGATATCGATTCACAAACTTGACTGGTCTTATACGCCGCCCGATGCGCTGGCCGCAACCGAAGCCGGCTCCAGCCAGACGCTCAGCTCCTTTGATCTGCCGCTGCACTGGTCCACCGTCGAAGGCTCGCCCCTGCACACGGTCACGCTGCGCATGCACTTTCAACTCGATTCGGTTCCGGACCAAAGCTGGGCGGTGCTTCTGTCGCAGGCCTCCGAGGGCGGGCACTTTAGCGTCAACGGCCACTTCGTTGGTGCCATTGCGGCCGAGAGCCAAGAGCGTCACGTCGTGTGGCGGCGTCCACAACTGCTATCCATCGACGCGCCCTTGCTTGTGGCGGGTGACAACGAGCTCGAGGTGCAGACAGCCTACGGACCGGGACCGCACGTGCTGGCCGGCGTCGAGGTGGGCCCCTTGTCTGAGCTCTGGAGCCGCTACGCGCTGCACTTCACACTCGATTACGTCTCTACTTGGATCGGTGCGACGGTAGCGCTGCTCACTGCACTGGTGTTCGGCGCGCTGTGGCTGCAGCGGGGCGAGAGCATATCGCTGCTGCTGGCAGTCGCGGGCTTGTGTTGGCTCGTGTATTGCGCCACGTGGTTAGTTGAGGTCATGCCGGTGGCGTTTCGGGCCCCGGTGCGCTTTGGCAGCCTGGCAGCGATGGCTGCTTTCCTTGCGACACTGGCCATTACGCTCTTGCGCCTGTCCTCGCTGGCACGTCGACGTGAGGAATGGCTGATAGGGTTATTCGCCGCCTTAGGACCGGTGCTGTCCCTAGTGAGCTCGATGCAGGCCGATCCCTACTTGCAAATCTCCTGGGGCCCGGCGATGCTGCTCATCGTCGCGATTGCTACTGGCGTGGGCCTGTACCGAAGGACGCGTGGCTTGATTGCGCCCCACCCTCTTGTGCTGGTTGTTGCAGTCGCGCTGGTGATGGCGGGCCTGATCGATCTGGGTCCGATCGTCGGTCTGAACATCTTAGGCGGCGTGCCGGCAATGAATTTTGCCGCGCCGGTGATGCTGGCGGCGCTGGCTACGCCGCTAGTCGATGGTTTCATCAAGATGATGCGCGAGGCAGAGGCCGCGCGCGCTGAACTGGAGACGCGCGTACGCGAGCGTGAACAGTTGCTGAAGAAAAATTTTGAGCGACTACGCGAAAGCGAGCGCGTAAAAGTTGAAGTGCAGGAACGCCAGCGCATCATGCAAGACATGCACGATGGCCTGGGCTCGCAATTGATGTCCTCGCTAATGCTTGTGGAGCGCGGTGCGGTAAGCAACGAACAGTTCGCCCAAATTTTGCGCGAATCGATCGACGATATGCGTCTGGCCATTGACGCGCTCTCGGCCGAGCATGCCGACTTGGCGGCCGCGTTGGGCAACCTGCGCTTTCGCATGGAGCCGAGGCTGCGCGCGGCCGGAATGGAGCTGACCTGGGACGCGCGTCAGCTGCCTGAAGAAATTGGTCTGCATCCGGATGTCGTACTGCCGATTTTGCGCATCGTCCAGGAAGCACTGACCAACGCCCTAAAACACAGTCGCGCACGGGCGGTTCGCGTGACGCTCGCAGTAGAAGGCACCGGCGATGCGCAGTGCCTGGACATTCGCGTGGCCGACAACGGACGCGGCATTACGGAGGAGCGAGCCGGTGGTCGCGGCCTGCTGAACATGCGCAATCGGGCGCAAAAAATTGGCGCCCAGCTGAAGATCGCCACCGCGCCGAACGTGGGCACCACGGTGCATCTGCGAACGCGCATCGGGCCGATCAGCGCGACAACCAAGACGGGTCAGACGGTGCTCAACACTCAGGCAATTATCGAGCGCGCACGGCAACAGTGACTGGGTAAACCCATTGGCCGCGCAGGCGTACCAGCGCGTCGGTTAGCGCGCAGTGCAATTGCTGCCGCTTTGCTAACTGACCGTGGTGCGGCGCTTACTGGCGAAGGCGCGGCGGAACTTTTCCAACTTCGGGCCGATCACGAACATGCAATAACCCTGCGTTGGATTGTGTCGAAAGTATTCCTGATGATAGGTTTCGGCACGGAAATACCGCTCGACCGGCTCTAATTGCGTGACGATTTCATCATCGAACAAACGCTGCGCTTTTTGCAGGAACTCGATGGCGGTCGCTTTTTGCGCCTCATCGTGATAGAAGATCGCCGACCGATACTGATTGCCCACGTCATTTCCCTGCCGGTTTAGCGTTGTTGGATCGTGGATCGCGAAGAAAACCTCCAACAAGTCGCTAAACGAGACGAGCGCGGGATCAAATTCGATACGTACCACCTCCGCATACCCCGTTTCGCCGCTGCAGACCTGCCGATAATCGGGGCGGTCAGTGTGCCCGTTGGAGTAACCCGATTCGACGTCGACGACCCCATCGAGTTCCTCGAACGCGGCCTCCAGGCACCAAAAGCAACCACCGGCGAGGGTCGCGAACTCGTGACCGGGCGCCGGCAGGTTCGCAAGCGCAGTGCGTATAGACATGGCGATCTCCTTCAGGGCCGTGGCTTGCAGGTGCGCATCTGCCCGCGAAGCTGCCCAGTGCACCACCGGTTGCGTGCGCTATAAAAGAAGACTCATAGCGCGTGCGCACTGATCAGGGAATCTTGCGGGGGCTGCCGTCGTTTGCAACGGCGTGCCTAGCTTACCCCTGGATGCGACACGATGTTTTTGCAGTGCAATTCGAAGCTTGCCCGCGCTCAAGGCCGTCTGCGCAGATGCCGAATACGCGGGCATGGGGACGGATTCCGTCCCGGCGCGACTGCCGGCGCATTTCGTGGCGCGCCTTGTTTGGACCTGAGCCGCGAGCTGCGGTGACGATCGACGCCGCGACAGGTGCGAGCGGAGTATTCGATGACGTTCATCAAACCCTATCTGATTCGCCTTTCGCACTGTGACCCCACGGGCACGGTGTTTTATCCCAATTACTTTCATATTTTCAATGCCCTGGTCGAGGATTGGTTTTACGAGGCCATCGACATCCGTTTTGACGAATTTTTGATGTCGCGTGGCTTGGCGCTGCCGACCGTTCGCATGGAGGCCACGTTTTCCAAGCCGACGAAAATGGGCGAGACGGTTGACTTCTGGCTTACGCTCTCACACGTGGGGCGCACCTCTGTGCGCTTTACGATGGGTGTGGATAAGGATGGCGAGCAGCGCGTGCGCATGAACCGCACCGCGGTGTGCACCTCGCAGCAAACGCGCGAGGCCACTCTGATCCCGGACGACTTTCGCGAAAAGATGCTCGAATTCATGCGCGAATAAACTGCGCAGAGCAGCGCAATTGGCGCCTGCTGCGCAACCGAACCCTTGACCTGCCGTGCACCTCGTTGCCGCATGAGCCCTGCGGTTTGCCCGGCGCTTTTATCCCGAGTGCCTCGCCGCCCACGTCAGCGCCGGCAAGACGCTGCCCCACTGGCAGGCAGGCGCCTACGTTACGCTTGGTCGGGGCAATCGCCTCAGCGTCCTCGCTGCAGCGCCGCACATGCTCTAATCACGCACTTCGAATCGAGCCAGCCTGCAGCGCGATGCAATTTTCTGATTCGGTCGGATACGCCGCCGCGATACTGACGACCTTGTCTCTTGTGCCGCAAGCTTGGCACACATGGAAGACCCGTCATGCAGGCGGCGTCTCGCTGGGCATGCTGTGCCTGTATACGCTCGGAGTCGCATTGTGGTTTTGTTACGGCCTGCTGCTAAACGCCTGGCCAGTAATACTTGCCAATGCAATTACGCTCGTACTGGCGCTGTTCATCCTGGCGATGAAATTGCGCTTTGACCGCTGAAGTGCTCGCAGCGATAAGCTAATCGGCGTCGATGATCCGCCCCTCACTGCCGGCGCACGCGCGACGCAAGCGGTCGTGGACAGCCTCCCAAGATTCACCGCTCGGTGGCAAGGCAACCAACAAACGTTGCGCAGCGCTGGCATCAAGTGCCCGCAAGTGCTCATAAAGCTCATGGGCGTATTGCTGCGGCGTGGCGGCCGCTGCAATCGCGGTTGCCAGGTTCCTCGCATCTAGCTTTGCGAGCAGCTCCTGCGGTGCCAGCACACCCAGAGCCAGTGTCTCCAGGGACTTGGCGCGGGCAACTAGGCTGTCTGGCTCCGCCAGCTCCAGTGGCTTGCTAGGCGCGTAGTGACCACTTACGCGACCCGATACACGCGGCGCGGCCATTGTCTCGGCGGCGATTTGCACTTCCTCGCCGATTGCTGATGCGATCTGCACACGGTCAATCGAGCCAGGTCGAAGGATGCGCGTGATTTCGCCGGCAAAGTCGACAATGGTGGACTCGATACCCAAGGCGCTCGCACCGCCGTCGATGATGTAGTCCACCAGCCCATCGGGCTTCTCACCTAGGTCCGCGCGCACGTGGGCGGCCCTCGTTGGGCTGATTCGGCCATAGCGGTTCGCACTAGGCGCCGCAATCGCCGCAGACTCATCGCCGCGTGCGGCGCACAGCGCTCGGATCAGGGATTGTGCCCAAGCATTGGCCGGGCAACGCAATCCGACAGTGTCTTGGCCGCCGGTCAGCAGGTCCGAGGCGCGAGCAGTTCGCGGAAGCACCAAGGTCAGTGGGCCCGGCCAAAATCGACGCATAAGTAGCTGTGCAGGCCGGGGAATCTGTCGCGCCCAACGCGGCACTGCACGCGCTTGCGCCACATGGATGATCAGCGGGTGCGCTCTGGGGCGACCTTTTGCCTGGAAAATCGCCGCTACTGCCTGCGGCTGGTCCGCGTCAGCGCCCAGGCCATAGACGGTCTCAGTCGGAAACGCGACCAGTCCGCCACGCAGCAGTACCTCGACGGCATGGCGCACGATCGCGGCATCGACAAGCTCGCCGCCCAAAGCGCTGGTGGAGCTCATTGCAGCGCGCGTTGCGAATTGTCCGGGGCCAAAGGCTGGGGTTGTTCAAGGCTCAGGACGTCGGCCACGCGACAGGCACGCTGGTGCGCGATCGCAAGCGAATGCCCGAGAACCGTGACGTGTCCCATCTTTCTGCCTGGCCGTGCATCGCGCTTGCCGTATAAATGCAGACATGCTCCGGGAACCGCCAAGACCCGTTCGAAAGCCGGCGTCTGGGGCGCACCATCATCGCCAAACCACAGGTCACCAAGCAAATTGAGCATGATCGCGGGACTTAACAACGACGTGTCGCCCAACGGCATGCCGGCCAAAGCGCGCACCTGCTGCACGAACTGGCTGCTTGCACAAGCCTCGATCGTTGCATGTCCGCTGTTGTGGGGACGCGGAGCAATTTCGTTGACCAACAAATGCCCGTCGTCGCCTTCAAACAGTTCTACGCACAGCACGCCCACGTACTGCAAGGCATCGGCAATTTGCGCCGCGATTGCGCGGGCCCGCTTTGCTTGGTCCGCGTCCAGTTGCGCGGGGATCATCGAGACGGCCAAAATTCCGCGACGGTGCGCGTTTTCAACTACGGGGAAATACTCCTTGGTACCATCGGCGCCGCGAGCAATGATGATGGAAAGCTCCCGACGCAAGGTTAGTTTTTTTTCCAAAACGCAGTGGACCGAACGCAACTGCTGCCACGCCGCGACCAGCTCGCCGCGTTCGCGGACCTCCGACTGCCCCTTGCCATCGTAGCCAAGGTGCGCCGTCTTTAGGATTGCGGGAAACAGCGTCGAATCGATCGATTGCGCATCGCTGTGCTTCGCCACGACGGCGTGCGGCACAACGTCGATGCCACAGGAGAGCACAAAGCGCTTTTCGGCGATTCGGTCCTGAGCCACCGCGACGGCATCGGCGGGCGGGCGCACCAGGCAATGCTGGGTCAAGAGCTGCAGGCTCGGCGCGGGGACATTTTCAAACTCCGTTGTTACCGCCGCACACAGTGCGCCCAGCTCTCCGAGCGCTGCCGGGTCGTCATAAGCAGCAACAATCTGTCGCTCGGCCACGGCGCCAGCGGGTCCGTCGGCCACCGGATCGAGCACACACACGCGATACCCCATGGACTGCGCCGCCATGCAGAACATTCGACCCAGCTGCCCACCGCCGAGAACGCCAAGCCAGCTTCCGGGTGCAAGTGCCCCTGGGTCGATGTGGCTCGTCACAGCGGCAAGGTCATGTTGCGTGCCTTTTCGCCCTGCGTTGCGCGGTACTGCGCAAGTTTCATTGCCACGACGGGGTCATCGAGCGCCAGCGTCGAAACGGCAAACAACGCCGCGTTGGCGGCACCCGCTTCGCCAATTGCGAAGGTGCCTACGGGTACCCCCTTGGGCATCTGGACAATCGATAAAAGACTGTCTTCGCCTCGCAAATAGCGCGATGGCACCGGCACGCCCAGCACGGGAATGAGCGTCTTGGACGCAAGCATTCCGGGTAGGTGCGCCGCACCGCCAGCCCCCGCGATGATGATGCGCAAACCGCGCTCGCGCGCACCCTCGGCATAGGCGAACATATCGTCGGGCATTCGGTGCGCGGAAATGACTTTGGCTTCAAATGCGATGCCGAACTCCTGCAGCAGCTCGCAGGCGTGCTTCATCGTGTCCCAGTCCGATTCGGACCCCATTACAACGCCCACGAGGACAGCACTACGACTTGCCACGCGAGCGCTCCTTCGCATCGGACACGTTGTCGATTGCTCTCATGACTCGTCCGTTAGCCGCTTCAGCGCTTCGCGATAGCGCGCCGCGGTTTTCTCGATGATATCTTGTGGAAGGGACGGCGGCGGCGGTCTCTTATCCCAGGGTTGGGATTGCAGCCAGTCGCGCAAGAACTGCTTATCAAAGCTCGGCGGAGAGATCCCGACCTGGTATTGGTCCGCCGGCCAAAAGCGCGACGAATCCGGAGTGAGCACCTCGTCCATCAGGCGCACCTCACCCTTTTTGTCGAGTCCGAACTCGAACTTCGTGTCGGCAATAATGATCCCCCGTGCGCGGGCTAGCTCGCAGGCCCGGCGGTAAAGGCGCAGCGAAAAGTCCCGCACACCTTGCGCCCGCGTCGCACCGATTAGCTTGCAAACCTGGTCAAATGTGATGTTCTCGTCGTGCATCCCGAGTTGCGCCTTGTGCGCAGGGGTAAATAGCGGCTCAGGCAACTGCTGCGCCTGCTGCAATCCGCCTGGCAGAGCAATGCCGCAGACGCGGCCGTCGCGACAGTAATCGTTCCAGCCGGAACCGATCAAGTACCCCCGCACAACCGCCTCGATGGGCAGAGGCGTCAGGCGTTGCGCAACTACCGCGCGACCGCGTACCTGATCGCTTTCGTGTGCCGGCACCACATTGTGCGGATCGATGCCGCTAAGGTGATTAGGGCCGATTGCCGAGAGCCGTGCGAACCAGAAATTGGACATTGCATTGAGCACATGTCCCTTGCCGGGAATCGGCTCGCGCATGATGACGTCAAAAGCCGAAATGCGGTCCGTCGTGATGATGAGCAGTCGATCTTCGCCCAGGGCATACGTATCGCGGACCTTGCCGCGGTAAACAAGCGGCAGCGATTGCAGCTGTGACTCATACATCGGTGCGGGCTTGCCCGGCGGCTCCGAGGCTCCCGGCCCTGATCTCACCCGAAGCGTGACCACAGGATGCACGCCCAGACCGTGCCCGCTAGAACCAGCGAGAGCATGACCGCGGCGCTGCCCAAATCCTTAGCCCGCTTGGCCAAGGGATTGATCTCAAAGCTGTGTCGGTCGACCGTCGACTCGATGGCCGTGTTGACCAACTCGACGATCAAGACCAAAAAAACCGATCCGATAAGCAGCAGACGCTCGATCAGGTTAAAGGGGAGCATTATGGCAAGCGGCACGAGTATCGCTGCCAACAGCAATTCTTGCCGAAACGCGTCCTCCTCGGTCCAAGCCGAACGCAAGCCGTCGACGGAATATCGACAGGCATTAAGGATTCGTTGCAGACCGCGCTTGCCCTTCAGCGCTCGACTATCGCGTGGCGCCGAAGGGCTAGACAAGGAAGACTCCGGACTCATCTCTGCGGCTAGCGGATCTGCTGCACGAGTTCGCCCGCACGGTAGCGCTGAGCCATCTTTTGCAAGGGTTGCGGGCTGAGCTTGGCCGCCATGCCCTCGCAGCCGAACTCGAGGTAGCGCTGCTTGCAGATTTTCTTGGTTGCCTCACGGGCCGGCTTGAGAAAGTCCCGCGGATCGAACTTGCTGGGATTTTGTGCCAGAAACTTGCGAACCGCCGCCGTCATCGCCAAGCGAATATCCGTGTCGATATTGATTTTGCGCACGCCAAACTTGATCGCTTCCTGGATCTCCTCAACAGGCACGCCGTAGGTTTCCTTGATTTGCCCGCCGTATTGCCGGATTTCCTCCAACAGGTCCTGCGGTACGCTCGAGGAGCCGTGCATGACCAAATGGGTTGTGGGTATGCGCGCGTGGATCTGCTTTATGCGATCGATCGCAAGGATGTCGCCGGTCGGTTTGCGCGAGAACTTGTAGGCGCCGTGCGACGTGCCGATCGCAATTGCTAGTGCGTCGAGCTGCGTGCGCTTGA
>CAZSOI010000420.1:0-2422 GCA_964608115.1 uncultured Burkholderiaceae bacterium
ACGACGCCTCTCGTCCTCGGACTACTGCTTGCGATCGGTGGTCTGGGCGCGAGCGTGCAACATCCGTTGGCCTCGACGCTCATCTCGAAGGTCTACGGCGGACCGACGCTGCGGGTAAAGCTCGGCACCTACAATTTTGCCGGCGACTTCGGCAAGATAGTTATTCCAGCCATTCTAACGATGCTAATCGCCGCATTCGGCTGGCGCACCGGAACTGCGTCGATCGGCATGCTCGGCCTGGCGACAGCGGCGATACTCCTCATCACCTTGCCATCTCGCGCACATCATCCTGCGCAGGAAGGTCAGCAGCAGACCCCTCGTCGCCCACCGCTGACCGAGGCTGTCCGCCGGCGGGGCTTTGCAGCCCTATCAGCGGTGGGAATGTTGGACAGCGCGACCCGGACCGGTCTCCTCACGTTTTTACCGTTCGTATTGGCTCGAAAGGGAGCGGATACTGCCGTCGTCGGCACCGCCTTAAGCCTGGTGTTCGCGGGCGGCGCCGTTGGGAAGTTCGCTTGCGGCGCGCTGGCAACTCGGGTTGGCATCCTCCGCACCGTTGCAGCGACAGAACTAGGCACGGCGTTGGCAATCCTAGCGCTGCTCGTGATGCCGCTATCGGCTTGCTTGTTGCTCATGCCTGTACTCGGCATCATGCTGAACGGCACTTCCTCGGTGCTTTACGGCACGGTGGCTGAGCTTACGCCGAACGGTCGCGAAGCGCGCGCGTTTGGATTCTTTTACACGGTTACTATCGGTGCGGACGCGATCGCGCCAACGCTGTACGGCAGGGTGGCTGATGGCGTCGGTCTCTCCGGCACGATTCTGCTGGTCGCAGTGGTCGTCTTGTTGATCCTGCCTTTGCTCGCTGTGCTCCGCCCCGCCGTCCAAGAGCAGAGATATGCATAACGCAACTGCTACCTTTCACGTGGTGTGCAGACGAGGGTGCCGACCCACACGGCATTGCACGCTGTATCGTGAGTTCCGCCGTGGCCGGCTTGCGACCGGTAGGGCGGGCGATGTCCGCTAATGGAATGGTCCGGCCGTGCTCCTGCCCCGCCAGTGATGAATCTGGCAAGGGGCTACGAAAGAGACAAGGAGCATGCCATGTCCCATAACCTCAACAGCGCGGTTGCAGTGATCGGCATTGATATCGGTAAAAACTCATTCCATGTGGTCGGCCTGGATGATCGCGGCGCTATTGTGCTGCGTCAGAAGTGGTCGCGTGGACAGATCGAAGCACGGCTGGCCAATTTGCCGCCGTGCCTGATTGGCATGGAAGCTTGCGTTGGTGCGCATCATCTCAGTCGGAAGCTGAAGGCATTTGGTCACGATGCCCGATTGATGCCGGCGAAGTATGTCCGCCCGTACTCAAAGGGACAGAAGAATGACTTCCGCGATGCGGAGGCGATCGCCGAGGCCGTCCAGCGCCCGACGATGAAGTTTGTGGCAACGAAGACTGCCGAACAGCTCGACCTGCAGGCCCTGCATCGTGTGCGGGAGCGATTGGTCAGCCAGCGCACCGGCATCATCAACCAAATTCGCGCCTTTCTGTTAGAGCGAGGCGTGGCCGTCCGGCAGGGCTTGCGGTTCTTGCGGGCTGAGCTGCCGCGCCTCTTAACCAGCCCGCCGGACGTGCTGTCGACTCGCATGGTGCGGGTCATGGGAGATTTGGCCGAGGACTGGCGCCGGCTCGACGAACGGATCGATCAGTTATCCAATGAGATTGCCGTCCTGGCCCGGCAGGATGCTGGGTGCGAGCGGCTGATGAGTGTGCCCGGTATCGGCCCAATCATCTCGAGCGCCACGGTGGCCGCCGTTGGGACCGGTGATGCCTTCGCCAAAGGCCGTGACTTCGCCGCGTGGCTAGGTCTGGTGCCCAAACAGATCTCGACCGGCGATCGCACCATCCTGGGCAAGACATCGAAGCGCGGTAATCGCTACCTGCGCGTTCTGTTCGTGCAAGCAGCGTGGGTGGTGCTCATCAAACCGATGAGTGCGGCTGCCGGCCAGAACACCCCATGCGATGCGCGCTAGTTTGTTGGCGAGCGCGATGGCAAGCACGTTGCGGTGCAGGCGCTTCTTGGCGGCCTCGATCCAGTGCTTGAGCCCGTGCCGTTCCCAGCTGGAGGTTCGGTCTTCCCGGCGCATGTGAACACTGGTGACCCTTTTGGCCCGATCGAGGCCTGTCCGCTAATGAGCTCGCATGCGCGCTGATATCCATGACGGCCCGGAGCCCAAGCTCCAATCAGAGGTCTGATACATTGATGCAAGACCGCTCACCATCAGCTCGTCAAAATCTTCTTGCTACGCACGGCCGGACCATACATTTGGGTCATTAGGCGACTTTCGGCAATGGTGCAGTAATGTCCGTTATGCCCCCAAGGACGGACATGGGCCGCTGCCGAAATAACCGGTCGAGTTG
>CAZSOI010000421.1:0-2521 GCA_964608115.1 uncultured Burkholderiaceae bacterium
CGACCGGCGCGAGCATACGCACCGATAAGCACACCGATGACGCCGGGGCTCCGGTTGGAGTCAGCGACCGCCTTCTCAAGAACGGGGATTGCATCTTTCGGCTGATTGTTTTCGATGAGCACGATTCCCAGGTCCCAAAGAGCCTCGGGATCGTCCGGTTGATCTGCCAGGAGGACGCGCAACTCGCGTATGGCCTCATCATAGCGCCGAGCCTCCGACAGAATCATCGCCATATCAGTGCCGCGAACCGCAAACGGGTCGAGTTCGCGCCCGCGCCTGGCCCAATCCAAAGCCTCCTCCGTACGTCCCATGCATAGCAACCACCAGGCAAGTCCCTCGTAAGCATCAGCATCATTCGGGTTCAACTCGAGGGCGCGTCTGTATTCAACCTCAGCTTTGCCCCACTGCCACTCTGTCTGTAGCAGATCTGCCAGGATATCGTGGGCTTCGGAAAGGGCCGGATCGAGTTCCAGCGCCTTTCGCGTTGCGCTCATTACTTTCTGACGGGCCGCATCAGGCGGATCTCCGATAAAATTTGAGCCAAGCTCGCTATAGCCCTGTGCCAGGCCCACATATGCCGGAGCAAAGGTTGGGTCTTTCTTTATTGCGTCTTCGAAATGAGCGATGCCCTGTTGGATATCGGTTTTTTTGATGCTCCCGTTTAGCGCGGACCAGCCCTGGAGATAGCTCTCGTAAACGTCGGGTGAAACGGGATGCCTTGCGGTGAGTCTGGCGTGCTCTTCCCCGCTGAGGGTGACCTTGACCTTTCGAGCGATGACTTCGGCTACATCGCTCTGCAGACCGAGAACGTCCTGCATGTCTCGATCGTAGGATTCCGACCAAAAGTGTTGGTCGGTTGCAGCACGAATTAACTGCGCGTGGATGCGAATCCGGTTGCCTTGCCGGATTACGGACCCTTCGACAACGGCGTCTACATGGAGCGTTTTGGCGATCTCCGGCACAGAGAGTTGCGTATCTTTGAAGCGCATCACCGAGGTGCGGGAGACGATGCGCAGATCGTGGATCCCAGAGAGGCGTCCGATGAGCGCCTCCGTCATCCCATCAGCAAGGTATTCCTGTGTTGGGTCACCAGAGAGGTTTTTCAGTGGCAGAACTGCCAGTGACCTGATTTGGGGCTCGGCCGCATGGCGTACGCGGCTTCGGTAGACCGCGTAGGCCCCGGCCAGCAGGCCAATACAAGCGACGGCGGCTAGCGCGAGCGGCAAACGAGGCCCCGCCTTGGGTCTTTCCCATTGAGCCTGATCAAATGGCGTGTCTAGGTCGGGCCTTTTCTCGTCCTGCATCAGGCGCAATCCGCGGCCTTGGTGCCAGGCATCAAGCTCGGGAGCTAAGGCATAAACGGAGCCGCGCTTGTCGTGCACGTGGCGGTGGACAGGCATGCCCTCCCGCTTCTCCCATCGCTGCACAGTTGTCACATCGCGCTTGAGGTAAGCCGCGATTTCCTTCCAAGAATCCAACCGTCCTTCGTTGGGGCCGGATGGTTGCGCTCCAGAGAACGGTTCATCCATCGCGTTCACCCGAGTAGTGCGGTTGCCGCGGGGCAACTCTGCGGATTGTAACTCCAAGGCCAGCAACGGCAAAAGGCCGCATTTGACGGCAAATCGGCATTCCGCGTATTGCTGTTTGACGGAACAGCCCCGCTTGACCGAAGGTTCCCGTGCGCCTCAAAGGCGAAATCGCCGAGACGCACCTGCTGAGCGCATTAATCCAAGGTCCGATTATGGCGCCCAGAAGTGGCTTCGGCGACAACTGCGATTCTCAAACCTGGAGGTTTCTATATGAAAAGCAAGACTTTTTTGTGGGCGGTAAGTGTTGTCTTAGTTCTGGGAACGGTCACAGCCGCCGGCATGCTCGCCCAAGAGCCGAGGCCTGACCATTTAAGTGGTGTAATCAATGACTTTGCACCCATCGCTGGGGGCACAACCGCGTGGGAACTGCACGGGCCATGGAGCCTGACATTGAACAAAGAAACCGGGAAAGCCCATTTCTCAGCGTCCCTGACGATGGGGTTGTCAGTCCTCGGGCAAAGCTCTACAAACGTCGAAGCGGTGAACCTGGCACAGCATACTCACAACATCACGATGGATGGCACGGTCACCTACAACCCAACGGACTGCCCCTCCGCCGCGAAGGCCACGCCTCCCTATGTCGCCCGTATTGAGATTAACGGCACCGCCAGCGTTTTCGCGAATGGCAACGTTGCACCGTTTGGGCAGTTCTCCCAGTTGCAAGTTTGTATTGCGGGAGGAATAAACGAGCCGAACGTGCCATTTTCAAATATCACGTTGGTATTCGCGGACCCAGCGGCAACGCACTTCGGGGCGCAGGCGATCCACGGCCTCGTTCGGAAAGCGCACAGACAAGACGACTAGCAGCATGAAACTGGTCGCGCATGGGGGGCAGGCGCGTGTCTGTCCCCTGACTGCCGCTTTCTTCTCCCGCTGCGACTTCAGTTTGATGGCTAGCACCTGATTGATGTCTTAACGATGCCGGCCTCGCG
>CAZSOI010000422.1:0-1696 GCA_964608115.1 uncultured Burkholderiaceae bacterium
TTCAGACTCTACGCGCAGCCCCGATGCACTCCTTAACTGTGGTCAACCATCGGCAACATAGATAGCGCTGGCGTAGGCAACGACGAACCCGGCGTTTGCGCGGGCGTTCGGCCGCAACGGGTCGACCGGGCCAGGCCAAGGTCGCTAACGGTGCTGCAGCGCGACGATCGCTTTGCGCTCCATAGCTTCGCCTGGCTCGTTTGAAATGTAACAATAACGGTCGCAAGCCAAGAGTGGACAATCGAGTTTCTTCCATTAAGCGGGGGTCAGGCGGCGGGCTGACCGGGGCGGTCCGGGCACAACAACCGAAAGGCGTTGCTGTCGGGCCGGACCGCGGCGCCCCGTCTATGCGGGGCCGATGATCTGGTTTAGAAATCTCGGACCAAAGCTTGTGTTAGTTTTTCGGCAAACTGCCTCATGGGAAAGAGGGGTTTGTCATGAAGAAGAAGCGGTTTTCGGTCGAGCAAATCGTCGCGGTGCTCAAGCAGGCCGAGCTGGGCATGCCGGTGGCGGACGTCATTCGGCAGATAGGAATTTCCGAGCAGACGTTTTACCGCTGGAAGAAGCAGTACGCCGGCTTGCAGTCGGACCAGGTGCGGGAACTCAAGCAATTGCAGGACGAGAATGCGCGCCTGAAGCGCGTCGTGGCCGATCTGACGCTGGACAAAGCCATTTTGCAGGACGTCGTTTCAAAAAAATGGCCCGGCCCGCGCTGAAGCGATGCGCCGTGGATTACGTGGTTCGTAGCCACGGTGTCAGTCAGCGGCGGGCCTGTCGGCTCTTGAGGCTACATCGAAGCAACTACTTTTATCGCAGCGTCAAGGACCCGCGGCTGGAGTTGCGCGCACGCATGCGCGAGATCACGCAGATCCGTGTCCGCTATGGATATCGCCGCGTACACATTCTGCTCGAGCGTGAAGGCTGGAAGGCGGGGAAGAATCAGGTCTATCGGATCTATCGCGAAGAGCAATTGCAGTTGCGCTAGCCAAGCGGCCAAAGCGGCGCAAGATGGCGGTCGCACGCCGCAACCGGTTCGTGCCAATACAGCCGGGCCAGGCGTGGGCGATGGACTTTGTGTCCGACCAGCTGGTCAATGGCAAGGGTTTCCGAGCGCTGACGATCGTCGACGTTTTCAGTCGCGAGGCCTTGGCGATCGATATCGGGCAACGTCTTGGGGGCGAACACGTGGTGGCAGCGCTAAACCGTTTGGTGGCGCAAAGGGGTCGACCACGAGTCCTGTTTCAGGACAACGGGAGCGAATTCACGGGCCGGTTGCTCGATCTTTGGGCGTACCATCACCACGTGCGTCTGGACTTCAGCCGACCGGGAAAGCCAACGGATAACAGCTTCGTGGAGACCTTCAACGGATCGCTTCGCGATGAGTGCTTGAACGTAAACTGGTTCGAAACGCTAGACGAGGCAAAAGCGATCGTGGAGGCTTGGCGCATGGACTACAACGAGAGTCGGCCTCACATGGCTCACAATGGGGTGTCGCCGGGCGAATTCGCCCGGCGACACAAAGACTTGATCGATTCACAAACGGGCAAGGGCGTCGAAAACTAGCGCAGCAATTGGTCCAAGAAATCCAGGCGCTTCATGATGCGTGTGATCTCCAGTAATCGGTGGTCCTAAAAAGTCAGTCAGGTCAGAGGTCGGCTAATCCGGCCCTTTCGCTTCCTCGGCATTGCATTGCGTC
>CAZSOI010000423.1:0-20510 GCA_964608115.1 uncultured Burkholderiaceae bacterium
GAAAAGCGCGGCACCGAAGTGCATTTTTTGCCGGACGAAGAGATTTTCGGTCCGATTGAATTTCACTATGAAATTTTGAGCAAGCGTCTGCGCGAGCTGTCGTTTCTGAATAACGGCGTTCGCATCCGCCTTGTCGATCAGCGCAATGCAAAGGAGGAGGACTTTGCTTTCTCGGGCGGCGTGCGCGGGTTTGTCGAGTACATCAACAAAAACAAAACCGCATTGCACAGCCACGTATTTACTGCCGCCGGCGAGTCCTCTCCGGTCGGAAACAACGGCACGCGCATCGGCGTTGAGGTCGCGATGCAGTGGAACGATGGCTATAGCGAGAACTTGCTAGCCTTTACCAACAATATTCCGCAGCGCGATGGTGGCACGCACATTACGGGGCTGCGCGCGGCAATGACTCGTGTGGTCAATAAGTACATCGAAGAGCACGAATTTGCCAAACGAGCCAAGGTCGAGACCACGGGCGATGACATGCGAGAGGGCCTGACCTGTGTGCTCAGCGTGAAGGTGCCCGAGCCCAAGTTCTCGTCGCAGACAAAGGACAAACTGGTCTCCTCGGAGGTGCGGCCGGCTGTCGAGGAAGTGATCTCCCGGGCGCTGGAGGCCTTCCTGCAGGAGCGTCCGCCGGATGCCAAGATCATTTGCAGCAAGATCGTCGATGCTGCGCGGGCGCGCGAGGCGGCACGCAAGGCGCGCGAGATGACTCGGCGCAAAGGGGTGCTCGATGGCGCCGGACTACCCGGCAAGCTTGCCGATTGCCAGGAGCGTGACCCGGCCAAATGCGAGCTGTATATCGTTGAGGGAGATTCGGCGGGGGGTTCGGCAAAACAGGGCCGGGACCGCAAGTTTCAGGCGGTGCTGCCCCTGCGCGGCAAGGTTCTGAATGTGGAACGAGCTCGCTTTGACAAGCTCATCTCGTCGGAGCAAATCGCTACGCTCATAACGGCCTTGGGCACCAATATCGGCCCGGATTTCAATCCGGATAAGTTGCGCTACCACCGGATCATCGTGATGACCGACGCCGACGTGGACGGAGCGCATATTCGCACCTTGCTGCTGACCTTGTTTTATCGGCAAATGCTCCAACTGGTCGAGCGAGGGCACGTATACATCGCGCAGCCGCCGCTGTACAAAGTCAAACACCAGAAGGCAGAAAGCTACCTAAAGGACGATTCCGAACTCTCGTACTACATGCTCAAACTGGCGCTAGAGGGAGCACGCCTGTACACCAATGCGGAATCGTACAAAGCTGCGCGTCCTATCGTCGGCGAAGCGCTGGGAGAGTTGGCGCGCCAGTACCTCGCCGCGGCCGCGGTCGTCGAGCGTCTCTCGCGGGTCATGGATCGAGGCGCACTGGAGGCAATACTGAACGGCGTAGCGATCGACCTCAAGGACGAGGAGTGCGCTCGTGCCAGCGCCCAGAGGCTGGCCGCAGCGCTGGAAGCAAGCGAGGGTCCCGGGGCCTCGGTGGCAGCGCAGTACGACGAGCGCGTGGACAAGTACCGCCTGAAAATTGAGCGGCGACAACACGGAAATTGGAAGTTCTCCACGATCGATGCCGATTTTCTGGTCGGCTCGGATTACGCTGCGCTGCACTTGGCGGCGCAGGTGTTTCGCGGCTTGCTGGGAGAGGGTGCGCGCGTGGCCCGCGGTGAAGGCGATCGCAGCAAGGAGAGTCCCGCCAAGGATTTTCGTGGTGCCATGCAGTGGTTGCTCGAGCAGGCCGAGAGCAGTGTGAGCAAGCAGCGCTACAAGGGACTGGGAGAGATGAATCCCGAGCAGCTCTGGGAAACGACAATGGATCCTTCGGTGCGCCGGTTGCTGCGCGTACAAATCGAGGACGCGATCGGTGCCGACGCGATCTTTTCCACCCTAATGGGCGATGAAGTCGAGCCGCGCCGGGTCTTTATCGAGGAGAACGCACTGTCGGCGGGAAATATCGACGTTTAAGAATTGTAGGTTCCAGACCGTTTGAGCCTCGCGCTCGCGTGATCGACAATCTGTCGCGCAGGAATTGGACTAGCACCCATTTGGGGAAGCTTTTGGCATCACGAAATGGATGCTAGTGACGATCGAATTCGGCTCGACAAGTGGCTCTGGGCGGCGCGCTTTTTTAAGACGCGCACGCTGGCTAGCCAAGCGATCGATCTGGGCCGAGTGCGCATCGATGGGGAACGGATAAAGCCTGCGCGTGAGGCGAGGATTGGTGAGCTGCTCGATGTTCAAGTCGGCGAGCACAGGCTGCAGGTCGTGATACGGGGGCTGTCGCTGAAACGTGGGGCCTCAAGCGTTGCGCGCGAGCTCTACGAGGAGACGGCCGAGAGTATTGCGCGGCGGACGCGGCGCAGCGAACAAGGTGTTGCCGAACCGGCACGGTCGATCAAGGGTCGACCGACCAAACGCGACCGGCGGCAGCTTGGCAAGATTTTGCGCGGATGAGAACAGGCAACTCGACGCTGCTTCGGGAATTCGTTGTTTTGATCCTTGAAACCATGGCCAGAAAGGTCGGTGACTGAGTTACGCCGTGACTTGGCTCCGCGCCGCTCGGTCAGCGGCAATGGCAATCAAGGTAGCTGTGAAGATGGTTGTCAGCAAGAGGTATTCGAAAAATGGGCGGAAGTTTTGCAGCAAGGTCGGTGTGCAAACGATTACCGATAGCACAACACCATAGATTGCTCCCTTCTTTCGCGCGCGTTTGATCGCGACAACGTTGCCGGCCAGCCGTGTAGAGCGACGCATGAAAGGGCGCGTACCAAGGCAGGGACCCCGTCGGAGCTGGCAGTTTGCAGTCCGGCGGCGCGCCGAATCAAAGATCAGCCGAGCAGTACCGCAGCATGAGGTCAAGGTTGCATCGGCGACGGAATTTTCAAGCGAGCGGCGGCCCGTGGCTGCCGACTAGCTAATCGGATCAGTGCTGTCAGGACAGCGCGGCGGAAATGAGATGGGGCAGCACTTCTCCGGCCTTGCCTCGCAAGCAGCGCGTAGAGATTTCGTCGATCGCGGTCGGATGCGGATCGATTACTACAACGGATGCACCGGCTCGCCGCGCAATTAACGGCAAGCTAGCGGCTGGTTGCACTAGCCCGGAGGTTCCTACGACTAGTAGCAGGTCGCTGGTGGTCGCGGCCGCCTCGGCCTTCTGCCAGGCGGCAGATGGCAGTGGCTCGCCGAACCAGACAACACCTGGCCGCAGTTGACCACCGCAGGCGCTGCACCGTGGTGGCTCGATACGTCGGCCGCCCTCTGTTTCGACGGTTGGTGTGGCGTCAAAACGGTGCGGCCTGCCACAGCGCGCGCATCTCGGAGTAAACAGGCTTCCGTGCAAATGCAACACATTTCGACTTCCGGCCCGCTCGTGCAGGTCGTCGACGTTCTGCGTCACAACGACGGTCTGCGGCCGGGCGGCCTCCAATTGCGCCAACGCGAAATGCGCGCCGTTCGGTTTGGCCGTTGCTACCTTGGCGCGCCGCCATTCGTACCAGCCCCAACCGAGTGCCGGATCGCGCTCGAAAGCTTCAGGGGTTGCCAACTGCGCGGCGTCAAAGCGTTCCCACAAGCCGGTCAGGGCGTCACGGAACGTCGCAAGGCCGCTTTCGGCGGAGACGCCGGCGCCGGTGAGCGCCATCGTTTGCTCCGAGCGATGGATCAGGTCAGAGATGTCGTTGGCAACCATGGCGGGATGCTCGATCCTGATCCTTTCTTGGGCGCGTGCTTGTCGAACGGATTTTGCGAATTAAAACGAAGAGCCTTCAGCTGTCAGAAAAACGACCTCTTCGGGCGTGGAGGTGCGCCCCAATATGTGATTGCGGTGCGGATATCTGCCGAATCTGTCGATAACGGATTTATGCCTGCGCTCAGACTCCAGGCTTGATTCCAATCCCGGCGTACCAAACAATTTCAAGGCCCAGTCGTGAATCAACGCAGACTCGCTGTGCATAAACGGCATGTAGACAAATGCGCGCTGGTTAACCGGCAGATTCTGATCGGCGCCAAGGCCCACCGCCTGCTGGGCTAGGCACAATGCCAGCGGATCAAACGCGAAACTGCGCGGATCGCCGCGGTAGATGTTGCGCGAGAATTGGTCAAGCACGATGATCTCCGCAAGCCGCCCGGTCGGATGTTCGCGCCAGGTATACAGTTCGCAGCGCGTAGCGGCGATGTGAATCGCAGCGAAGCGCAGCGCTATTTCGGTATCCAATTGGGCATCGCGCGCCCACCACATTTTTGGCGAAATTTCTTCGAACCAAAAGCCAATCACTTCGTCAGGTTTCACGTCTCACCGGTCGTCTGAAAATTCGATTCGCCCGCCACCCCGCGCTGCCAGATCAGTTCACCGTTGCGTTGGACCTCACGCACGCGGTGAAACGGCACTTCATGCACGGTCCCGTTGGTCTCGGTCGCAAGGAAAAAGAAGTGGTTGCCTGGTTCGGTTTCGATGTTCTGGATCGGCACTCTTACGATCTGATGCGCGATGCGGTCGTAGTACCCGATATGGGTACCACGGCGCCTTCAGTGGGCCAGCGCGTGCACGCGTGCTAAGTCGAGCACCCCAGCGGCGCCCCAACCGCTAACGCCTGGCGGAATTTCCGGTCGGAACGCCTCATAGAGCTCGTACGCTTCTCGCGCCAGTTCTTCAGGGGGCAGGGAGTTCGCCAGAGCCCCCAGCGCTTGCTCCACCGTGCCGAGCGCGGCACCGAATTTACCTTCCAGGTAACGCTCAACGCTCTGCGGGCTAACCGGCTTGTCCTTGGAGAGCGCACGCAGCCCATCGGGCGTCTGCACCACAGGCACCGCGCGATGCAGCAGGTCGACGTGCAACACCTCGCCTGGGGCAGCGCGCTTTCGCCTGAGCTCTTCCGGCGCCGGCTTGAAGATCCCCAGCGACCGGCCTTTCGCGTAGGCATTTAGACCGGCGACCACGCGCCCAAACGTCAGGGCTTCATCTCGATCAAAACCGAGGTGCTGAGCCACAACTGCGGCCCAAAGGGTAAGTACGGGTGCCCGGTTAACAAGCACGCGAGATCCGTTGGACGCCTTCTTCGCCGCTGTTGCCAAAATCGTCTTGCTTTTGCGCATGCCAGGGCGCTCCGTTCGGACTCGCATGAATCGCTCTGGGCAGTTTGATTTGTGGATCGCCTCGCGTCAATCCTCCCTGGCCGTGCAAGAAATTACCGTTGTCGACTTGGTTCCTGACCAACAGCTCGTTGGCAATTCTCGGCTTCGGTGATTTACCGTGTAGCAAACCTGGCGCACAAAGATAGCGCTAGGCGGGACATATTTAGCCGCTGGCGGCGCTAAGCTTCTTTAGCACCGCGGGCAGCAATGCAGTGCGCTTGGATGGTGGCGGTGGTGTCGCTGTTCAAGGACCTGGAATAAAGGCGTTGCCGCCGATTGGTTTTTTGCGTGCAGGTGAAAAACCCCATACAGGCAGGCGAGGGCCTGCCCCAAAATGCACCCAGCGAAGCGATGCGCGAATCGCGGGAAGAATAGGCAAATTGCGTGCATTAGTTGCTAGCGCGCACGAGCCGGTGTGTTGCGCGATTTTTCTTCTTAAAGCTGTGCCTACCGATCGGGGTGACCGCGAATGCTGATCGCCGCAACCTTTCTGTTCATTTTTGCCGTGATCAGCGGTGTGTTCCTGGGCGTTTACATTCTTTTCGGAAGGACAAACCCGCCGATGCCACTTGCGATTGCCCACGGTGCCCTGGCCATCGCGGCCCTTGCTTTGGGTCTGGCAGGAGCTATCGGTGCAGGTGGCGCGACGCTCATGAGTTTTGCGCTCGGCGCGCTGACGCTTGCGGCGCTCGCCGGGTCATTTTTATTTAGCTGCCAATTGCGCGGCAAACCGCATCCCAGGCCTGCAGTGGTATTGCATGCGCTGCTGGGTCTCGGGGGTTTTATCGGTTTTGCGCTGGCAGCGCTGATATCGCTAGCCGGCTAGGGAAAGCTACAGGACGTCGCCGCTTTGAAAAAACGCATCCTGGCTTGCGTTGCCGCGGCTTCGAACCATAGCCTTGGCATGACCGTCGCCCGATGTGCAAGCGGGTTAAGCGTAAAAGAATTTCTCGCCCGCCCTTCTTGCATGAACGTCCGGGAAAATTTACGCCGCGCGCTTTGGCTGCTTGGCTCGCCCAGCGCCATGGACAAGACGCGGTTCGGAACGAGTCTTAGTGCGGCGCGGCGCATTTGCGGTCCGCGTTCGGAGCGCGACAAATCAAGGCCCTGGAAACAAGTGCGGTCCATTACCGGATACAACGCAAGCCAGATTTTGCGTGCCGTGGGTCGAAGTATCTGCGGATTTGCGCGGTTGCCGGAGGGCAATTTTTCACATTTGACTTCCCCGCGCTTGAGACAATGGCCGAGGCATGGTTTTCATCGGCGCAATGCGTCGCATCGGAAACCGTCGACGCAAATCACGGACCATAGCCTCCTTGTTGTGGAAGGAAAGTCCCATCCTATGAGCCGATCGCTCGCAGCCAGACTCTCGTATGCCTTTGGTTTCGTGATTGTTGCACTGTGCGTCAGTGCCGTAATGGTCTGGAACTTTAAGCAGGCCGCCGAGCGGCACATTGATAGTGCCCGCAAAAACACGCTCAATACCGCTGCGCTGGCAGACGCGCAAAGTGCCCTTTGGGGGCTGCGTTGGGGTGTTGCTCAGTACGTCGCGGTTCCCGAAGCGGCGGCCCGCGCGAAAGTTCTTGCTGACAGTGCAAAGCAGCGTGCCAACTGGGACCGCGCTGTTTCGCAGCTGGAGGGCATGGACGTCGGCGAGACGGGCAAGGCATTGCTTGCAAGCATGCGGGAGAGCTTCGCCAAGTACGCCGCGTCCCGCGAAAAATGGATGCAACTCATGTCGGAGGGCAGGGTCGCCGACGCGGCCAGGGAGCGCGCCGAGAACACGACTCCGTTGGGCGCGGCAACCGTCGAAGCGATCAGCGCTCTGGTCGAAGTGCATCGCAAGCGAAGCACTGAGGACTCCAACACGGCCGGGCGCGACCTGGAGGAAATGAGGTACTGGGGCACCGTGGCACTGGCGTTTATGGTATTTGCGGCCGTGGCCGCTTGCGCGATCGCGGCCTGTGTGGTTCGTACGATCAGCGGGTCGATTCGCCGAGCGGTCGAGGCGGTCCGAACCGTCGCCTCTGGGGATCTGTCCTCGCGAATCGCAGTTGCCGGCGACGACGAGATCTGCCAATTGCTTGCCGAGCTGCGCAAGATGAACGAAAGCCTCGCAGCGCTTGTTGCTCAGGTGCGGGCAGGGGCCGCAGGAATTGCAGCAGCAACCAGCGAGATATCCGCCGGCAACCGCGATCTTTCAGAACGCACCGAGCAGCAGTCGACCTCGTTGGAGCGGGCAACGGCTTCGATGGAAGAGATCACGAGCACCGTCCAGCAGAGCGCGGAAAATGCCCGACAGGCCAATGAACTCGCCGGCGCTGCACGAAGCGCCGCCGAAAGGGGCGGAGACGTCGTAGCAGGCGTCGTACAGACCATGGATGCCATCGCCGGCTCGAGCAAGCGGATGGCCGAGATCATTAATGTCATTGACGGTATCGCATTTCAAACGAATATCCTTGCACTAAACGCGGCCGTCGAGGCGGCGCGGGCGGGCGAGCAAGGGCGTGGGTTTGCAGTAGTGGCCGGTGAAGTGCGCAATCTCGCGCAGCGAAGTGCGCATGCTGCGCGCGAGATCAAGGAAATTATCCAAGACAGCGTGCAAAAGGTTGATGCGGGAAACAAACTGGTAGGCGATGCGGGCTCATCGATGGCGGAGATCGTCAACCGGGTGAAACGAGTGACGGACCTGCTCAAAGACATCTCGCGCTCCTCGTCGCAGCAAAGCGCCGGCATCGTTCAAATCAGCGATACTGTGACACAGATCGACCGCGCAACGCAGCAAAATGCCACTCTTGTGGAACGATCGGCCGCATCGGCGCAAAGCCTCGCACAGCAGGCCGAACGCCTTGCTCAAGCGGTCGCCGTGTTCAAGCTTGGCGGCAAGGAGAAATCGCAAATCGCCTTGGCGGCGCCTGGCGCTTCGCACTAGCAATCCGCGGTCGGGCTGGAGGCTGTACATCGTCAAAGGCTAAGCTGCCCTTACCGCGTTCGGAAGCTACAAGGAATTTGAACGCCTCGATGCCGCGGCGACGCTACCCGCTTGGACTGGCGTTTTCCCGCGTGCCCGCCGCAAACGGTTTGCTAAATTCGTTGACGGCCGACGTGGGCGTGCGCGCAAACATTGAACCTGCGCTTGGAGCCTAAAGGCTTGTGCCCATCGCACGATTGACAAAGTAGCGGGCAAGATCGGTTTGGCGGCGATTGGCCGACTTACTTGCTTGGCGAACACGGCAAAAATGCGCGTCGCCGAGGGCATTGCGGTGTTCGCGGCGTGGTATCGGACCGTCGCGATCGGTGTCCGGGATTATTGCTCGCGTGCGAGGTACTTTGCGATAAGTCTCGTCTGTCCTTCCCAACCCTGCTCGTGAGCCGCGTAGGCTCGGGTGCGGCGCGACGCGGGTAATTGGTCAAAACCCGATTCGCTGATTGTCAGCAGCGTGTCCTCTTGGGCCGGCGCCAGCTCAAATTCAACCAGCGTCATCGGTTCGTTCGAGTAGTCAGCGTCCCGTTCGACGGCGAAGGGGTGCCATCGAAAGGAAAATCGCCGCATCGGCTCGATGCGATCGACGACGCATTCAAATGATCTTCCCGCATACGGTGCTTGGGATTTGGCGATTTCTTGATCGACCTTTGTCGGGACAATGCGTCCGGTAAGCCGGGAGCCAGCAACGAACCCGCCATCAAAGTCCACCCCGAACCAGGTACCAAATTGTTGGGCGTCGCTAATCGCTTGCCACACACGCGCGCAGGGCGCTCGCAGCATGATGACTTTTTTAATACGATCGGCCGGCTCGCTCATATGCGCGCTACATCGACGCTTTGCCGGAATGCAAGAACGCTGGCACGCCTGCACGCCTTTTGGCGCCCATCCTCCTACATATGGTTGAACTTTGAACCATACCGCCGCCCGTCTTTCGGCGGTCTTCCTCAGTTACCACGACGGCAGACATTGGTAGCCCTCTTGCACTCAGCCTTCGACCGCGCCCTTTCTTTTGTCTGTCCCGATCAGCCCTATGCGTCTGCAAGACAAGTACTGCAATGTCCCGCGTTGCCCTCGTAGACTTTCTATGAGGCAGCTTGCGATTAAGTGTCACGCTAAAAACCGCACTGGGCATTGCGATACCGCTTGGGACAGGAGCTTGGCACTGCATTTTGTTCCATTTTCGGCAGCACGTCATTGCAAACCGTTGCCAGCTGTCGCTGCACTTGCAGACTCACGGTCGTTGTACTGTGGGTCATGCGCCCATTTCACGACCTCGGCTGCAGATACGCTAGCACGATGTTCGATGGCCTGTCCGTATGGGTTTTCTCGCAGAGCGGTGCGGGCTGTCCGGCGATGGCGCAGCCCGCTATGGGTTCCGAGAGAACCTGCCCGGCGCGTAACGGCAGTTTGCTTGCTCGGGCGGCAGCTTTGTGCGCGCGCCACAATGTGCAACGTGGCCGATTATCGGGGGTGGCAGCACATTGACTCCCACCGCGTCCAGCACTTGCGCTGTGTGTTCGACTCAAGGCGTTAATTTTGCATATTGGTGCCGATCGGATTTGGCGCTGCACCGTGATGGCGGGCTGCTAGGGCGAAGCCGTTGTGCCAACACGAACGCGGGCGATGGGCTCTTTTTTCCTCGTTTGCTTGAGCCGGGACGCATTCGTGCGGCGGATCGCGAATCACTTCGCATGACGTACGCCCAAAGCGCTTTGCACTTTGCTCAAGCTTGATATCGATCACGGTCCGAGGGTCGCCGGCGGCGGTAGCCTATGCGATCTGCATTGGCACGAATCACACGCTTGCTTTCGTGTGGCGGCGGCATGCGCGGGCAACTTGCCTCGGGAGTGGATTGCGGACGATGGAAACGAAAAAATCGCAGCGCAAGGTGATCTACAAGATTACTTATCCGAACGGGAAGATTTACATCGTTAAGGATTTGACGGACTCCATCACGTATTTCGGTGAGGTGAGCGAAGTGCTCGTGGCGAAAGACTTCACGCGCAAACAGCGGCGGGACTTTACCGTTCGAAGAGAGATCATCTGGGAATCGGATACCGCGACCGATCAAGAGGTCGGTCAGGTCGAGGCTGCCTATATACGCGCTCTGGGCGCCAACGATCCCAAGATGGGCTATAACGAGTGGCCGACGTTCAAAAGCGGGGCATGAGTTTTTGGCCCTCGCTAGCCAGGGCGGGTAGCCCGCAAATCCGTCTGCCGACCGCTAGCAAACGAGGTAGGTAGTGAACAAGCAAGGGCACTGTGGACAGGTGCACGCGTTTTGCGCTTAGTAAGCGCCACGATTGTCCTTGGGCAATCGCGACGCGATCCGAAATCCGTACATGAGGCTTTGCGTGAAAGAAAAATGCGGCCACGGCAACTAGGCAGATGAGCAGTGTCGACTCAGAAATTTTTCCCTGAGTCACGATCCACGTCTGCGGCGCCACAATCGTGCGGATGCCAGCGCGAGAAGCCACATCAGCCAGGTCGCATTGAGGTGTCCGCAACTGGTCTGTCCCGAGCACATGGCATTGCGCACGTATCTCGTGATCGGGACAGACTCGCACTGCCTCGCACAGCCAATCCTTTATTTGCCTTATTCGCGCGAGCCATATCCATATTGCACTGGGTTACACGTGTACGGTTGTACGGTAAGCAAATGGGTAGCGTGCTTGCGCCATCAATTCTTGCGAGCGACGTTTTTCGTTTCAGAGCGAGCGCGCTGCGGCGAGCGCAACGCAGTGTCCCTTCGTTGGGAACTTTGTGGGGACCTGCGAGTCTCAGAGTGCATTTGTTTGCTGCACGGCCGCACAGATGAAAAGCGCAAGCGTCATGCGTTCGTCTTACGTGTGTGCTACACCGTGCCCTCGTGAGTGCGCCTTGGTGTCATGCATTTGCTCGATGGGAACAAATCTCGGCGCGAAGCACAATAGCCCCAAGTCGGATGCTTTTGGCAAGGAGTGGGAATGACTGAAGACTTCGAGGAAGCGCTCACTGAGTCCTCGTCTTGGAATCCATCGGCTGCGCTGGTGTTTGAGGGTGCGGCCGCAGCGCGCCCGATCCCGGAGCTCGTTTCCGAGATCTACGGTAAATCTCCAGCGCCCTTGCGAACAAAATTGCTTGAGTGTCTGCTTCGACCGGTTGGGCCACTGGCGCTCGTGACGATAGCCACCGGGGCATTTAGCCACCTGTTGTATCGGCTCACGCATGAGGCATCGCCGATTTCTCTGGATGAGGCTGCGCGCATTAGCTCAGAGCATGTGCTGGAGCTTGCACGATATGTTGAGCAGTGCAGTCCGGATGAGCTTTTGCGCATCGGCTCGCTGCTTGCTGCTAATTCCGTGGGCGTGGCCACCGTGAGCGGATCGGCGTTTTTGCTCGCGTTAAGCGCCTGGAGGGCCTCGCGCTAAGCCTCAGAGTAGCTTTTGCAGAAACAGGGCCTGCCCAGCGGCCGGATTGAGCACATAGGGCTTAAAGCCCGCTCGTTCGTAGGCGCGCAATGCCGGCTCGTTGTTTGACAAAACTTCCAGCGTCAATTTGCAGCAATTGAGCCTCAACGCCTTTTGCTTCGCCCAATCGAGCAGGGCTTGGGCAACTCCGTGGCCGCGCTGCTCCTTGCGCACAACAATGTCGTGAATGTTAAGTAAGGGTCGCGCGGCAAAAGTGGAAAATCCGGTGAAACAGTTGATAAGACCCGCCGGTTCTTCACCGATATACGCCAGTGCGCCGGCATAGCCAGGGATTTTTCGCAGTTCCGGCACGAGCCGCTCCCGTACGTCGTGGGCCAGGCCTTTGCCTGCGCCCATCGGGTCGCGCGCGTAATGCTCAAGTAGCTCGATCAGCGATCGCGCGTGTGACGGGTTGTCCAAATCGATGGCCGAAACACGAATCGAGTTTAGCGTCATCAAACCCAGTTACCTTTCCGTGCGAGGCGTGAAAGTGGTGTCCGCATTCAAGGTGGCGCTTGCCGCCATTCGTGTCCGACCATGACCCAAGCCGGTTGCGCATTCGTGCGCGCCTATCCGCAGTTGGCGCTGGCTCGGAACCAGGGCGAGGTCGCCACAGGGCAGTGTGTTCATTGATGAGCACACTGACCCTTTTTCTCGAACCAGTAAACAACGTTGCCGGTCACAACAATGCTACCCGAGACAACGGCGCTGGCTGCAGTGACCGCACCCATCGCAACGAGCAATGCAACACAGCCTTCGTTCGCACACCGTGCGAAACCCCCAACCTGCGCCGCTTCCAGATCCATGTGGCGCGCGTAAATCTTGCAATCCGCATCGTAGACATTCGTCGTTCGCGGAACGTACACGCAAGCCGCAAGCAATCCGGCGGTCAGCAGGCTGAAGCGTCTCATCGTTGTCTATTGTCTTCTTTGTCAGGGGCCACGACTGTGGCAGTGGGCGGCTGTACACCGCGGTGTAGCTAAGTGCCGCATTCCCAGGACTTGGGATCTTCGTGGGTTCTTTCTTGATTCCAGGGGATATTTGGCCGCCAAGAAAAATTCAAGAATTTGGGCAAGCGAGCCTGGCAAGTGCCTGGGGTCTTCGAGCACAAGGAGCTCTTTGGCGCGTCAGTCCAATTGCGAGTAAGGGCCACCCCTTTGGACGGCTCGTCGGTACGCAGGCCGTGCGCGGATCGTTTCCAGCCAGCGCTGCAGTCGATGGTGACCCGCACGCATTGCGCTGCGCTTTTGGGCGGCCTCCAAGGGGAAGCTCATCTGAATGTCGGCCGCGGTAAATTCATCGCCCGCGAACCACTCGGAGCGGGTCAATTCCGCCTCCAGAAAGTCCATGTGTAAAGCAAGTTGTGGATCGATCCAGCGCGCGCACACGCCGCGGTCGATGGCTCGGGCGAGGGGCCGCAAAAAAAGGGGCATCGGGGGACGTGAAATTCTGCTAAATACAAGTTTGAGCAGCAACAGCGGCATCAGTGAACCCTCGGCGTAGTGCATCCAGTATGTATAACGAAGGTGGTTGTCAGAACCGGCTGCGGGAATCAAACGTCCTTGGCCGTGGACACTGACCACGTACTCGATGATGGCGCCGGACTCGGCGATCGTGCGGCCGTTGTCGGTGAGGACAGGGGCTTTGCCCAACGGGTGGATCGAGCGCAGTTGCTCGGGCGCAAGCGAAGTCCTCGCATCGCGCTGATATTGCTTTATCTCGTAGGGAACTCCGAGCTCCTCGAGCAGCCACAAGATGCGCTGGGAACGGGAGTTATCTAGATGGTGGACGATCAGCACTGTCCCAATGCTCCTGCGGCTTTCGGCCGGAACGCTGTGCCATCGCGCAAGGCACCGCTTTTGCGAATGGACTTGCCCCCACTTTAGCGTGCCACTGAATGGGGCGCATCTGGCGCCCGCTTATTTGTCACCAGCGCAACAAGCGCGGACCGAATGTCGCGCCGACGGCCGTCGGTATCAACATTCCGAGCAGGTACCAAATGCCAAGAAACGGCGCCGCAAGCTCCGGGCAGTGCAGCGAATACGCCAGGGCGCCGAGCGCACCTGCGGCAAAACCGCCCACCGCACCGGTCAGGCGCAAATGCGTTGGCGCCAGACCGCGCATGATCCAAATCACGGAAAAAAAGAGCGGAACGGAAACCAGCGCTATAAGAAAGGGGCACACCTTTGCAGTCTGACCAAATACCAAATCGGCGCGCTGTTGCGGGGAAGCGTCGGTCAGGCTGGCTGCGGCCAAGATCCACATCGCAAGCACGCAAGCGGCGAGAGCGGCCGGGACCAGGCCAAGACGCGCACCGGGGTGCGAAAGCCGCACCACGCCGGCAAGCGCCGCGGCACCAAGCGCCGCGCAAAACGCCTCTCGAACCCAAAACATTGGCAAAAGCGCCTCCTGCGAGAGCGCAGGGTGCAAACCCAGGGCTTCGGCGGTCAGCAGCGCCGCGGCCAAGCAACCCAATGCCACGCCAGCCAGAAAGCGGCGCACGTGCTGGCGGCGATCTACCGAGTTGGTCCCGGTTGCAAGAAATTCAACAAGCTCGTCCGTTTTCACTGCACGCCTCGTACCTTTGCCGCAAGGGCTTTTAGCCCTCGGTGGACACCGATTTTTACGGCGGATTCGGACATGCCTGCGCGCTGCGCGGCCTCGGCGACTGACAGCCCTTCGAGCTTGACGTAAATGATTGGCAGGCGGTGGCGCTCGGGCAACTCAGATAGCAACTTGGCGATGTCCCGACGTGCCTCGGCCGCTTCGTTGTCCGACGCGGCGAACAGCTCCCCTTCTTCATCCAGGGGATCATGGAGCAATTCCGTTCGGGAACGACGACGCAGCAGGTCGATCAGTTTGTAGCGCGCCAGCGCAAATACCCAGGCTGTGAGCGGCTGTTGCGGATCGTAGGTATGGCGCTGATTGTGCACTGCCAGCAGCGATTCTTGCACGAGATCTTCCACCTCTTCCGGTAAACGTGTTAACCGTTTGCGCAAAAATGCCCGCAGGTGTGCGGCGAGCTCCTTCAAAAACGCGTGGTAGGCGGCTGGATCGCCCTCCAGGCCACGCAGCAGAAGGCCTCGCAGACGCTCCTCGTTCGATGTCATGAGGCCTTCTCCGTGTATTCGCACCCACACTGCGTCTGGTTACAGCAGGCAAGAATTTTTGGGCTACGGGCACTGCGCGATAACGGGATTGTGCCTTGCCCTGTAACGGATCGTCACCGCGGCGCGAATTAACCAAAACACCTGCCCGCGCGCACCGCTGGGGTAAGCGTCCTGCGCAAGCTCGGGCACTTTTTTGAGGAGATAGGGCCAGATGCGTTTGCGCGCTGCAGCGATTCTAGTTTTCACCAGCATGTGGACAATCGCCGGTTCAGCAGTCGGGGCGGGCTCCTGCGAGGCGCGCAGCGGTCCACAAACGGCCGCGCTAATTGAGCTCTACACCTCGGAGGGTTGTTCGAGCTGCCCTCCGGCCGAAGAGGCGTTGGGCAACTTGCCCGAGCTGCTCGGAGCAGACGCCCAAGGTTACGGTTTGGCACTACACGTCGATTACTGGGACTACATCGGTTGGCGCGATCCTTGGGCCCAGGAAATCTTCTCTGAGCGGCATCGGCGTATGGTTTTTGCAAATCATCACTCGGTCGTTTATACGCCGCACTTCTTTGTCAGCGGAATTGAGATGCCGCCGGGACAAGGCGAACTGCGCAAGCAGGTGCGCGAGCTCAATTTACAGCGGGCCCACGCTCAGATTCAAGTTAGTGCGGCCCGCGCATCAGTAGGGATGCTGACGCTGGACGCATCGGCGCAGACGGACGCGAGTGTAGGCAGTCCTGCGCTGTATATCGTGCTTTCGGAAAACGGCCTCGTTTCCGACGTCCGCAGAGGAGAAAACGCAGGTCGGACTTTGCATCACGCACACGTGGCACGCACCTGGATCGGCCCCATTGCACTGAAAGATGGTGTGGTCACCGTACATCGAGACTTGCCAATACCCGATAACGGCAGCAACACGCGCTGGGAGCTGACCGCTTTTGTGCAAGATGAGCGTAGCGGCAAGGTTGCGCAGACGCTTGGCCTGCAGCCCTGTGCAACGTTCTGAGCCTGCAGCCGGCGCACCCAGCGATTGCATACGCGCCTAAGGCAGGCCGCAGTACCTGACCCACTGCTAATTACGATGCCATTGCTGCGTTCGGGCAAAGGTCCCTCAGGGCAACGCAGCGAACGCCAAATAAACAAAAAAAGAACGGTGCCGGGAGCGATGGCGCAAAAGCGCGGCAACGCACGGAAAATGGGACACCCGTAGCGAGGCGACAAAGTCCTGGCCCGCATCCTCATGCGCTTGTAAAAAGGTGCGGCAAGCTCAGCTGCTGCGCAGGCAAAGCACTTTTTCCCTGCAGCCGCTGCGGGCTCGAACGTCGGGCGCGGTGCCATTTGCTCCGCGCCAGGCAATCAGAGGCGGGTTGCGAGGTCTGCGCTTTCTCGGCTCACGTGCGCGCGATTGCCTTTACGCTAGAACAAACCGCTTAGATCGGAGAGCCAGCGTTGCGACCCGCCGCGCACAGGTAGCGCGCGCAGTCTTCGCAGGTTGTGGGGTCGCTGCCGGTAGCATTACGATTCGGTCACAAAGTCGAAACAGACGGTCGGTCGAATGCGAAGGAGCGGCACCCGTGTATGAAGAAAACGATTGCGACCTCAACGTACTAAGAGGCGTGTTGCCACTGATGTCTCGGCATGCGGCCGGATACCACCCGATCAGCTACACCGTCTGGTATGAGTATGCAAAGGGCAGGCACGAGGCCTTGCGCCGCAGCATTGACGAGGAGCTCAAGCGCCAGCAGCGGCTGAGTGTTGCGCAGACGTACTTTCTGTATACCAAGCACCTCGTGGAGCCGGCCGAGCAGGCGCTGATGAGCGCCCGCTCGGGTCTGCTGGATTTGGTCGACCAAGTCAAAAAAGCGGTCCACGACGTCGACATCGACACGTCGGATTTCGATGCAAAGCTCAGTAAATTCCAGCTCGGCCTGACGACGGCAACGAGCATTGATGATATGGGTGGCCACGTTCAGACAATGCTGCAGGAGACCAAGCGCGTGAGCGAAGGTATCGGCAAGCTTTCTGTTCAACTCGATGAAAGCAAGACGCAGGTGCGCCGTCTGACCGACGAGCTGCACCGAGTCCGCGAGGACGCACAGATTGACTCGCTGTCCGGTCTTTTGAATCGACGCGGCTTTGATCGCGAATTGCAACGCATGGCGCCTAAGGCCGGGGCGCTGGAGGGGGCGCTCGCGGTGATCATGCTCGACATCGATCATTTCAAGAGAATCAACGACACCTATGGCCATCCACTGGGCGACGTAGTGATTTCCGTTGTCGGCCGGTTACTTCACGATTGCGTGGGCGCCGCGGGCATCGCCGCGCGATACGGTGGAGAAGAGTTCGCTGTGCTGCTGCCGGAGCAGTCCCTCGCGGCGGCGCAGAAGTTAGCCGAGGCAATTCGAGTTGCCGTGGAACACGGTCAAATCCGGCGACGCAAGGGCGATGAGCCAATTGGCGGAGTAACCGTCTCTGCGGGCGTTGCCGCGTGGCGAACTGGCGAGGATGTGTCTTCGGTCGTAGAGCGAGCCGATCGCGCGCTGTATGTTTCCAAACGCGCTGGGCGCAACCGGGTCACTGCGGATGGTGCCTAGCGCAGGCAAGGGAGCTGCGGTGCCGTGCTAGCGCTCAGGCCAGAGCAGCGCGCAGGCGCGGCCACAGCAGGTTCACCGCCAAGCCGGCCATCACCAAAGCCGTGGCAAGCAGCTTCCAAGCGGGCAGCGATTCTTGCAGCCACAACGCCGAAGCGCCCAATCCGAAGACAGGCACGAGTAAGGCCATGGGTGCGATCGTTGCAGCCGGATGTCGTGCCAAAAGCCAGCCCCATGCGGCATAACCAAAAAGCGTATTTCCCCATCCTTGCCATGCTACGGCGGCCCAGGTAGTCCAAGTCGCCCGGTGCAGTCCCGCCAGCGTTGCGTCGCGGCCTTCGACCAGAAATGCCAGCACGAGCAGCGGTGCGATGCAGTAGGCACTGGACCAGACTACGTACGCCAACATGCTGGACGGATTGGCTTGTATGGCGGCCATGTTTCCGCCTGCCCACGCGAGCGCGGCGAGCAGCACCAAGACCAGACCACCGGTCGTGGTCGCGCCGTCCGTATGTACACCGATCTCGAGGATGCCCAGTGCAGCAAGCAGCAGTGCCAGCCATTGAAATTTGCGCACCCGCTCGCGAGTGAGCCAAATCGACAGCCCGATGGTGAAGAAGACCTGGATCTGGATTACTAATGAGGCGAGCCCGGCAGAGATGCGACCATTCATTGCTACATAAAGCAGCCCGAATTGCCCTACGCCGATCAAGAGTCCGTACAGCGCAAGGTTCTTCCGCGGTACCGACGGTCGTGGAAGAAAAAACACTGCAGGAACTAGGGCCATTGTGAAGCGCAACGCAGCGAACAGCAGGGGCGGCAGATCCCGCAGGCCGACTTTGATAACTACGAAATTGGTGCCCCAGACGCTGACAACCGCAAGCGCGAGGAGCAAATGACGCCATGGAAGGGCCGCGGACACGAGGGAATTTTCGCACGCGAAAGCGTTTAATCGGAATTGTCGAGATTTGGTCCGGCTTTTTGGGCAACCGTCGCGTCTGCGGTGGTGCCAAATTGCAACGCCAACGTGCGCCTATCGCGGGACGGTGCGCGAGGAAGGAATCAAATCTTGGATAAGACGGCAATTTATCGAAAGACCACAAAGGGTCTCACGGAAATCTCCTCTAGCCAGCGCTCGATCGATCGACGTTTGCGGCCCTTGCTCATTCTCGTAGACGGACACCGCACGACGGCGCGAATTCACGCGTTGATGGGTGGCATTGGCATCCGGGAAGAGGACTTTGATCAGCTCGCCGCCGGGGGTTTCATCGAGACCATCGCCCGTCCCGATACCGTGATTGCCGCAAACGATGATGGCACGCAGACACAGTCGGCTCCGCCGGCGCCGCCGCCGCAGCGGCGCAGCCCGTTTGATCGCTTTTCCGATGGTCAGCGGTACTTGTGCGAGACGGCCGCGGACAAACTGGGTCTCATGTCGTTCTTGTTCGTGCTCAAGCTCGAAAAATGCAGCTCGGCGGAGCAATTGCTCGCGCTGTTGCCGGAATTTGAAGAGGCGCTAACGAAAAAGCTCGACAAGGACTACGCACGGCATTGCCGCAAAATCGCCGAGACCATCTTGCGCGACTGATCTGCGCTGGGCGTTTGCCCTTTTTTCACCGCGCCAGGATTTTGCCAGCTCCGCGTGTCAGTTGCTTGGCTGCGCGCGATATCCTTCCTTCTCGATCGCCTGAATCAGCTTTTGCACCTGCGCGCTTCCGACGACCGTAGCCAGACCTAGTTCCAAGCTGACTTCAGCGGTTTGCACGCCGCTGACACCTTTCAGCGCCCGAGTGACGGCCATCGCGCAGTGCGAGCAGGTCATTCCGCTAACGGCGAGCTTGGTCGTGTTCATGGCAAAGTTCCTCCTCTGGGTTTTGCAATCATTGTCTGCCCGACGAGCATGCGGGCTGATCCCACGGGGACGAGGCTGCCGTCTGAGCCAGCCGCGTCTTGCATAGGCAGGCTTGGCATTCGCACCCGGCGCAGGCGCAAGCTGTTGGTGAGCACAAATACGCTTGACAGGCCCATCGCCAGTCCTGCGAACATCGGATTCATCCCGATTTGCCATACGGGATACAACACTCCGGCGGCCAACGGGATCAGCAGCACGTTGTAGAAAAAGGCCCAGAAAAGATTGGCGCGGATCGTGCGCATGGTGCGAATTGCGACCTCAAAGGCACTTAACAAGGCGCCTAGGTCGCCGCGGGTAAGCGTGATGTCGGCGGCTTCAATCGCAATTTCGGTTCCGGTCGCAACTGCGATGCCCACATCGGCCTGTGCCAACGCAGGCGCATCGTTAATTCCGTCACCAACAAATGCCACGGTGTAACCGCAAGCCTGCCGACGGCCCACCGTCTCGGCCTTGGCGGCAGGCAAGACCTGCGCCTCTATATCCTCGATATCGACCAGCTGCCCAAGCTGACGCGCAGTCGTTTCGCTGTCACCTGTCACCATCGCGACCTGCAGCCCGCGCGAGCGCAGTGCCGCAATTGCGGCCGCCGCCGTTGGGCGCAAGGGATCGGCAATTCCCAGCACACCCCAAAGTGCACCGTCGACGCTGACGTAGACCAGTGTCCGACCGCGTGCCGCCAGCGTAGATGCAGCCGATGAGCAAGGTTCTTTATCGACACCTTCGCGGTCCAAAAGCCGTTCGGCACCGATGAGTACCTGATGCCCCTCTACCGTGGCTCGCACGCCGTGGCCGGGTATGGCCTCAAATTGCTCGGCGGCCGGCAAAGCGATATTGCGCGCCGCAGCTGCCTGCGTAATCGCTGCCGCCAAAGGGTGTTCGCTGTTGGCATCCGCGCTCGCGGCAATTCGCAAAACCGTAAGCGTGTCCTTACCTGGTGCCGGTTCGACCTCGGTCAACTGCGGTTTGCCTACAGTGAGTGTTCCGGTTTTGTCGAATACCACGGTATCGACGCGGCTGAGAAGCTCCAGTGCTTCTCCATGCCGAAACAGCACACCGAGTTCCGCCGCGCGGCCGCTACCGACGATAATGGCCGCAGGTGTGGCCAGCCCCATCGCGCAAGGACAGGCCACCACCAATACGGCAATCGTGCTCACGAGGGCCAACGTGATAGCAGGGGGCGGACCAAAAGCGAGCCACGCGATGAAGGTCAAAGCGGCGATGGCGAGTACCACGCGTGTGAACACCTGAACAACGCGATCGGCCAGACGCTGAATCGGTAGCTTGGATCCTTGCGCGCGCTCGACCATGCGGATGATTTGCGCAAGAACGGTTCGTGCCCCCACCTCCCGG
>CAZSOI010000424.1:0-4141 GCA_964608115.1 uncultured Burkholderiaceae bacterium
GCCGATGAGCGCATGCTCACTGGCAACGGTCTGGGAATTGCCAAGTCCGCTCTTATGGCAGACATCAATGGGCGACGCGCCTACAGTGAAATGACCGCAAGCCGCACCTTTCAAAAGCCCCTACGCTATGCGGACCTTGGCAACCAAGACTTCGATGCCCTGGTGTTACCCGGCGGCCATGCGCCGGGAATGAGGCAGTATCTTGAATCGCATATTCTCCAAGGCCTTGTCGTCGAATCCTTTCGCGAGGGCAAGCCAGTTGGCGCCATCTGCCATGGCGTACTGCTGGCAGCCCGTTCCAGGTCAGCCGATGGTCGGTCGGTGCTCTTCGGGAAAAAAACTACCGCACTTACTAAGCACCAAGAGCTCAGTGCATGGGCGTTTTCGTACCTTTGGCTGCGCGACTATTACCGCACGTATTCGACGACCGTCCAGGACGAAGTGACCCAAGCATTGGCTCGGCCAACCGATTTTATCGTGGGTCCATTTTCCATTACCCGCGACTCTCCTTCGCACCTTCACGTCGGGTTCACGCTACGAGATGGCAATTACGTTTCGGCACGTTGGCCGGGAGATGCACATCGGTTCTCCGATGAGTTCGCAACAGTGCTCGATACCGTAGACGGAAGTTTCGGCTTCCCCAAAGGCAACGCGGACAAACCGTGAAATCGCTTAATAAGGACTGCGGATTCGCGGCAGGGAACGAGGGGAAACGCTGCGTACCGCCAAAGTCAGGTCGTAACCTGCTCCAGCGCCTCCCGAACGAAATCCAACCGGTCCTGCCCGAAGAACATTTGCTTGCCGACAAAAAAGGTGGGCGCGCCAAATGCGCCGCGCGCAACGGCCTCGTCGGTATTGGCGATGAGTCGGGCCTTTACCTCAGGCTCCCCAACCATGGCATTGAAATGGTCAGCGTCAATCCCCGCGTGCTCAAGCGTCTGCTTTAATACTGCGGCATCACCGAGATTGCGCTGCGACGCCCACATTGCCTTGAAAATGACCTCAACGTACCGCGCAAATATGTCGGGCTGGTGCAGTTGCATGGCAACGGCACCGCGCATCAGCGTAAGCGTGTTGATGGGGAAGTAGGGATTGAAGGAAAACGTAACGCCGTAGCGACGTGCCCAGCGCTCCAAGTCTTCTTTCATCCAGCGGCCTTTTGGCGGTACCGTCACAGGACTAGTGTTACCGGTGGCCTTGAACACTCCGCCCAGCAACATCGGCCGCCACACAATCGATGCGCCACAATCCAAAGCAATGGTCGGCAGTTGGGTGTAGGCAAGGTACGATGCCGGGCTACCAAAATCAAAGAAAAATTCGACTTCCCGTGCCATAGCAGCTCTCCTACCAGCCTTCGATCCAGGGACGCAGGTCCATTTCGTGGGTCCAGGCACTGCGATGTTGGCGGTGCAGACACCAGTAGTTCTCGGCGATGGCATCAGGACTCAGAATGCCGTCAACGTCCTTTAGCGCATAACGCTGTGGAAAATTCTCCGCGATAAATGCCGTATCTATTGCACCGTCGATAATGACGTGCGCCACGTGAATACCTTGCGGTCCGAACTCGCGTGCCATGCTCTGAGCCAGCGCGCGTAAAGCATGCTTAGCTCCGGCAAACGCGCAAAAACCCGCGGCTCCCCGCACACTGGAGGTTGCCCCGGTAAACAAGATGGTGCCGCGACGGCGCGGCAGCATAACGTTGACAACCTCGCGTCCGAATAAAAATCCAGCCAACGCACCCATCTCCCAGACCTTGCGATAGACGCGCTCAGTCGTCTCTATTACTCCAAAGCGCACGTTAGCCCCGACGTTGAAGACGGCGACCTCTATCGGTGCGATATCGCGCTCGATATTGCTTACCAGCGCTACGACCTCCTCTTCTTTGCGCGCGTCGGAACCAAAACCATGGGCAACACCTCCCTCAGCGCGAATGCGATCGACCAAAGGCGCAAGCTTTTCCGCATTGCGTCGGGTCACGCAAGCAACGTAGCCCTCCCGCGCGAAGCGCCTTGCGATGGCGCCGCCCGTTGCGTCACCTGCACCGACGACAAGTACCGCCTTGCTCTGATTCACTTCGATCTCCCTGACCCACGGCGCACGTCCTTTGCAAGAAATCTATCAGCAGCACCAAAAGACTAACGCAATTTCGCGCTGCCCTTGCAGCGCCGCAATGTGGCATTTTGGGCACCGTGCAAACCGCATATAAAGACAGGCGAAACGCACCGCAAAACCGAGCCATCCGCGTCTGCTCTTTGGTCCATCGCGAACATCGGCAAACCGACCCGTTTGCCAGCACAAACCCGCGGCGGCAGCCATCTATTGCACCTGTGGGCATCCCGTTTGCCACGCCTACGAATCCGTCTGTCATCGGACGTCGCGTAAGAAAACACAGAAGAGGCGGCGAGCATGGCCACCGACGGGCACCCAATGTGGGCCTAAGTGTCACCTCTGGGCGAATCGCCGTGCTTGTGCTAGCCCCAGCGATGGCGCTTGCCGCCCACTCAGACCAGTGCTCAACGATGCCGGCTTGCGCTACGCTTAACCCAGTCCACGTCCGAATTAACCACTATGGCTGACACGGTCTTCAAGCACCGCCTGCGCGTTCGCTACCACGAGACAGACCAACAAGGCATCGTCTATCACGCACGCTATCTCGAATATTTGGATGTTGCGATGACCGAATATTTTCGGCATCTAGGCTGGGGCTACAGAGAACTAGTTCGAGAGGGCTGCGATCCCTCGATCGCGCGCACAACGCTTAATTTTTCCCGGCCGGCGAGCTTCGAAGACGAAATCTTGATTCGTGTACGCCCTGTTCGTATCGGCAATAGCAGCTTTACGCTCGGCTACGAGATCAACAACTGCCAAGACGGCGCTCTACTGCTTTCGGCTGAAAATATATGCGCTAATTTTGATGCCGCAACACGGCGATCGAGTCCGCTGCCGCAGAGCATTCGCGAGCGCATGATGAAGGACCTTGCCGCCTTGCCGCCCGAGAAGCAGCCGGTCCTTGAACAAGCGCTACCCTCGCCCGACTGAGCCAGCGGATGCCTAGCCGGTCAGGGATCGTAGACGAAGGGCTGGCGATCGCGGCCAAAGTTACTGGTACCTTCATGCTGGGCTGCGCTCGCATCGCACAGGCAAGTCTGCACATCGCGAACCAAACATTGATTGCTTCAGCATTGAAGACTTGGATCGTCCGGTCTACGCTGCTATCGGCATGAAAGAAGAGGCGTTGGTGCGCCGCGTTATTGGATCGCCGCAAGTTCTCGAGACCGCTTTCCTATTGCCAGTGCACGAATGATCAACTCCGCCGTAAAGCCGTTTGACGTATTGATTGTCGGCGCCGGCCCGGCAGGCTCTCACCTGGCTCGTTTGCTCGCTCAGCAGGGTGCCTGGCTTGGCATCATTGAAAAAAATCAGATCCCGCGCGAGAAAACCTGCGGCGGCGGCGTAACTCGAAAAGCGCTTCGTTTGCTTGATCTGGACATCAGTGCCGTTGTTCACAAATGGATCGCGGGAGCGCATCTGTGTTATCCGAACCGCTCAAGCGTTCTTAAATCCGTTGATCCGCCCGCCGGGTGCACGGTTCTGCGGTGTGAATTCGACGCGTTTTTGCTGAATCGGGCGCGCAGCGCCGGCGCACGCTTTTTCGCACAGACACAATTTCTTGACGCAAAAATAAGCGGTGAATCTGTTCAGGTGCTAACCAATCGGGGCGTGTTGTCCTGCCGTCTGTTGATCGGAGCCGACGGCGTCGGCAGCACGGTGCGCGCCAAATTCTTTGACAAGCACCTGGTGCAATATGTGCCTGCGCTCGAGGCTTTAGTACCACGCTGCCCGGAGCACGAAACGCACTTCGACCGGCACGTGCTATTTGACTTTGGCGCCATGGAGCGCGGTTACGGATGGATCTTTCCTAAACGAGATCATCTAAACGTTGGCGTATATTCGCCACATGGGGGAAGGCGCCTGCGTGAACAATTAGCTGCATTTATTGCTCGTTACGGCACCAGACAAACGTCGGCTGCGACGAGATATTTGGGTTTCCCAATCCCCTTGCGAAATGTGCGGGGACGCTTCCAATCCAATCGTGTTTGGCTCTTGGGTGATGCCGCTGGTTTTGCCGACGGCCTCTTCG
>CAZSOI010000425.1:0-1925 GCA_964608115.1 uncultured Burkholderiaceae bacterium
CTCATCACGAGAGGGGATCCAGCCAGTTTGGAGATCTCATTGCGCAACCTCGCAAGTTCTAGCGGCGCCGCCTGCGCTGGCTTTGGCGCGCTTGGCCAGGAAATTTCCCAGGCATTTTGGCGCTGCAGGTATGCCTCGGCCATACTGACCAGCGCAATCATGCGCTCGTAGGATTGCCTCGCGCTGTCGCCAAAGGAGAAGATTCCGTGACACAGCAGCACCATACCGATGGTGTCGGGACCGGCTTCGGCAGCAAAGCGCTGTGCGCAAACACGCGCAAGCGCAAAACCTGGCATGACGTACGGAATCACAACGACCTGCTTACCGTAGATTTCCCGGATCCGCTCCTCGCCATTTGCGGTATTGGTGATCGTAACTAGCGCATCGGCATGGGTGTGGTCGACGAAGCGGTGAGGAAGGATTGCGTGCAATAGCGTCTCGACTGACGGAACGGGTGATGATGCGCGTGTGCAATGTGTCAGGAGTTCATTGACCATTTGCGGGTCAGACAGGACAGGAAGCTGCGCGAGTGCTCGAAGGTGTGCCAGGCGCACCGGCGCAAACCCCTCGGCGTCGATGTGTTCCAGGTCCCACCCACTGCCTTTGACGTACAGCACCTCTGTGTCGCGCCCCAGGATGTCGCGCTCGCGCAGCTTTACAGAAGTGTTACCGCCACCGTGTAGCACGAGCGTCTTATCGCGCCCGAGAAGGCGCGAGGAATACACCCGCTGACCCAGGTCGCCAGAAAAGCGGCGCGCTTCTTCCTCGCTCCAGAGGTTTTTCACGGACTTAGGAAAAGAACAATGCCTGTTCTACGCATTCGCACAGTGTGTGTGCAAGAACAATATGCAGTTCTTGTATTCTGGCCGTATCCGCGCCCGGCACAATGACGCAGTAGTCGGCCAACGCACGCGCAGCACCGCCGTCGTGTCCACAAAACACGATACTCGATACTCCCATGGAGCGGCATTGTTCCAGGGCTCTGAGGATGTTGGGTGATTTGCCCGATGTCGAGATTCCCAAAAAAATATCCTTGGCATTCGCCTTGCCCGCTAGCTGACGCGAGAAGAGCTGCTCAAAGCCATAGTCGTTACCGATCGCCGTTAGCGCAGAGGTATCGACCGTCAGCGCCTCGGCCGCAAGTGAAGGTCGTTCCGCACCGAGGCGACAGACAAATTCGGCGGCTAAATGTTGCGCATCGGCCGCCGAACCTCCATTGCCTGCGATGTAAAGACGCCCTCCCAGGCGATAGCGCCGCACCACTTCGTCCGCAGCACGTTCGAACTCGGAGAGTTGCGCCGAATCACGCAGCAGCTCTTGCTTAGCGCTAATCGACGCAGCCAGGTTTTTTTCCAATAAGCTGGAGGTGATTCCCATGACCCCGCTCTTTCTGAACTAGCGGCAAAACGGGCGCGGATCAGTCGGCATCCTGAACGGTTGCCACGCGCTCAAGAAAATCTCGGTACGCCAAAATGATCCCTTCGTGAAGTTGCAGCTGCGGTGCCCAGCCGAGCGCGCGGATGCGCGATACGTCCAAGACTTTGCGCGGCGTTCCGTCGGGCTTTGACCGGTCATAGACAAATGTACCGCCAAAACCCACCACCTGCGCAATAGTCTGCGCTAATTCGCGAATCGTCAGGTCGGTGCCGGTTCCCACGTTGATGATGGGACAAACTGCCGGCTCCGTAAGCCGGGCAAAGCGCGCATCGTCGAGTTCGGCCAAAAAGACCAGAGCCCGCGCAAGGTCGTCGGCATAGAGAAACTCGCGTTTCGGAGTCCCGCTTCCCCATATCGTGACCTGCTCTTGTCCGGCACTCATGGCTTCGTGCACTTTGCGAATAATCGCGGGTAGCACGTGCGAGCTTTGCAGATCGTAGTTATCGCCCAAGCCGTAAAGGTTGGTTGGCATGGCCGCGAGAAAGCGT
>CAZSOI010000426.1:0-10512 GCA_964608115.1 uncultured Burkholderiaceae bacterium
CTCGGCGGGCCGGATTTGCCGTAGATCGGTCCTGATCGGTCTTGCGCTTTTTGCCACTGGTGCGCTGGCACAGACGGCGGATTCATTTCTCGGACGACCGATTTACAGCGAACCGGCCACTGGCCTGCAATTGCCACCCCAGTGCCAGGTGGACCCGGCCTGGCGAACTAATGTTCGTGGAACTGACCTGGAAATTTGGATCGCCTCCTGTGGTTTCGGGGCACGCGTATGGCTGTTGCGCCGACAAATTGTCGAAGTGGTCAACGCAAGGGCTGCGCGGCTGCGCTTTGAGGTGGTCGATGAACGCATTTACCCTGACGAGACACCCGGGGAATCGGTAAGTGTGCAATGCACTGGCCCGACCGATGACCCGGGGTACGTGGTTCGCGGAGCCCGCTGGCGCGAAGACGGCAAGGACTTGCGCCTAAAAGCAGCGCGAGGTGCCTTGCGCTTGGATCCGCGCACGCAGCGTCTGGGCGAAATGGAAGTGGGCGCAATCGACTGCACCCGCTTCCCGGAGCGAGAAGCGATGATGAAGCGGCTGCAACAAGCGCACTAATCGGTTGCCGGCGCGCCGTCGACCGAATCGGGTTTTTGCAAGCGCTCGTACGCGGTAATCGCAAGAACAACAGTTCGAACGCCAAGAGGGTAGTTGGCCGCTCAAGGGGTCGTGCCGACAAGCGGCTTTGCGCGTCACGGCATCGAGCAATGCCGTCCGTGTCGCTAGGCAACCAAACTGTTTAACGTGATTTGTTGGCGCCCCAAGGCCCATCAGCGCTGGCGGCTTGGCGCCTGAAAGATCGCGCAAACAAGAGGAGAGCCTCATGCCATTGCTGCGCACCGCCGCACCCGCAACGCAGAGCGCACCGTCGCACGGGGCACTTGCCGCTACTCTGACGTGCGCAAGTGCAGCACAACGTTCCCAAGTGGTTTGTGCTCTGCGTATTCGCGCCGATGAGTTGATTTTGCCGCTGCGCGCGGTCCCGGCGCTACGACTCGATGCAGAAATCGGTGAGCGACTGCGGCAGATTGCTCCAGCCGAGCAGTGTCTGTGCGTGCTCATCGATCACGGTTGCGCGGGCTTAGATGCCATCGGGCCTCGGCTGCACGGCACACTGTCGGCAGAGCTGCAGCGCCTGTACGCAGCCCTAATCTTCGAGCGCGACCCGCTGCTTGCACACGCGGCACAAGATTGGCGGCCGCTTACCGGCACGATCAAGGAGCACTGCACGTGGATCCACCAGAACACGCACCACGCCGACGTCATCGAGGCATGGCTGCTGCGCGCGGCCGCAAACGGCGCGGAGCATCTGGCGGTAATACCCGCGCGCGGTTGGCTCTCGCGCGGTGCGCTGTTCGCATTTTTCAACCGTCATCCCGCCGACTGCGATGTTTTTGCGCTGTTTTACGCCGCGCAACGGCTGGCTGCCGCCTTGGAGTTGCGCTACCGGCCTTACACCTCTGAGCTGCTGACAATGCGCTTTACGGCCCGCGAGCGCGACGTGCTGCGCGCGGGCCTGCGCGGTAGCGTCGATCGACAGATCGCGCAGCGTATGGGACTTTCGGTCGATGCCGTCCGTTACTACTTTACTCGGCTCAAACGCCGTGCACCGCCCGCCCTCGGGCACCTTAAGCCACGCGAACTTGCCCGCCTCTTGCACGAGCTCGGTACACTGTAGCTGGGCCTTCAGCTAGCGACGCGCTCATGGATGATCAATCGCTGTTGCGCTATTCGCGCCACCTGCTGCTCAACGAAATTGGTGTTGAGGGACAGGAGCGTATTGGCCAGGCGCACGTTCTTCAGGTTGGTGCCGGCGGCCTGGGATCTCCCGCAGCAATGTATCTTGTCGCAGCCGGTGTCGGAGAGCTTATTCTTTTTGACGATGATCGTGTCGACCTGACCAATCTACAGCGCCAGCTGCTTCACACCACGCAGCGGATCGGTCAGTCCAAGGCGGATTCGGCCGCGATCACCCTGCAGGCACTTAACCCGCTGGTGCGCATCGAAGTGCACACCCAGCGCGTAACGCAGCAGAACCTGACAACGCTGCTTGGCGGCATCGACGTGGTGCTCGACTGCTCTGACAATCGCGCTACGCGCTACGCCATAAACCGTGCCTGCCTGACTGCCGGCATCCCCTTGGTATCTGCGTCGGCCAGTGTTTTTGCCGGCCAACTCGCGGTTTTTGACTTTCGGGACGCCGATACGCCGTGCTACGCCTGTCTTTTTCCCGAGGCGGCAGGACAGGACGATAGCTGCGCCACGACTGGCGTGTTTGCGCCGCTAGCCGGCGCAATCGGAGCGCTGCAGGCCGGCGAGGCGCTCAAATTGCTTTGTGGATTTGGCGAACCGGCAAGCGGACGCCTGCTTAGCTACGATGCTCTAGAGATGCAGTTTCACCAATTGCGTTTTCGGCGCGACCCCAACTGCACCGTCTGCGCATTACTACGCGCCCGCTAACTGAGCCAGGGCACGTGCACGTGTGCCCTAAGGTCTCAGGGTGATCGCACTCCCGTGCAACTTCAGCGCAACTCTTGCGGCGCGCCCACGAAGGCTCAGCGTCTACGCCCCAAGTTGGGCGTTGATGCTCCGATGAGCTTTGCGAATGCGCCGATCCTCTTTTGCGCCGGATGCCAGCGTTGCGACACCGGGCAGCGGCCAGATCGCCTCATTGCGGCGCCTAAGGCAGTTGCCTATGCGTCGCAGCGTGTCGGAGCCCGGCGAGGCAACTTGCGCAACAAGCGGAAATTCTGGGTGCTTTGTGCCGCTTATCCAACGACGGCCAGAGCACCGGCGATGTCACATTACTGCGCACTTGAGCCGCTTCGGCGGCACGCTTGCGCCCGTGCTACGGCCCATGTCCTTCGCCATCCGCGCACCAATGCGCGAGCCGGGCTCGGAGCGCATTTGAGAAAGTGTTTCCCCAGCTAAGGGCTGGCTTGAGAGCAAGCACCAACATGACCGCTGTTCTCCCGCACCTGCACGAGCGGTGCCAGGCAACGCTGCACAAACCGCGCTAGCGCGGCTAACTCGCGTGGAAGACGGATCGGCATACGCAAGAAGGGACCTCGCAAAGGTCGCGATTTCGGCCGCCGCCCGCGACTTTCGCAACCGCTCGACACTTGCGCACCCCTCGCATGCCCCTCGAACGTATCGCTTAAGCCTTGCGATCATCCTGACGCTGTTTGTTTTCTCCGTTCAGATGCTGGTGTGGGACCTAATCGAGCCCCTGGTTTGGCTGCTGTTTTACCCGACGGTCTTTTTCTGCGCAGTTCTCACTGGTCTGGAGGGCGGGATCGTCTCTACGCTCCTAGCCACCGTTCTAGGGTGGTACTTCTTCCTACCACCAAGGTATTCATTCCAAGTGCACAATGCAACGGAGTGGGTATCGATCATCGCCTTTTGCGCAACAGGCATCCTTTTTAGCCTCTTTAGCGAACGAACGAAGCTGAAGACACGAAGCAAAGCGGCCGAGGAAAGCAACCGACGCCTGCGTAGCGTGCTGGATGCCGCCGCAGATGCGGTCTTGGTTGCTGATGCCAAGGGAAGGCATATCTATGCGAACCACCAGGCAGCCAGCTTGCTTGGCGTCCCGATCGAGGTACTGCTGCAAACGCATATCGTGGAGCACGTACCGGCAAACAGGCTCGCCGCAACCTTGGTCTCATTTGAGCAATTGCGAACCCAAGGGCGGCTGTGTACCGAGCTGCAGCTACAACACCGCGATGGCACCGTCATCGCTGTGGAAGTCAACGCAGTTCAATTGCCCGACGGAAATTTCTACGGTTCATTTCGTGACATCACCGAGCGCAAGCGTTCGGAGGCGCGGCTGCGCCAGGCGGCAAAAGTCTTCGAGAGCACGGTCGAAGGAGTTTTGGTCGCTGACGCCGATGTGCGCATCAGCGCCGTAAATCGGGCGTTTTGCAAGATCACGGGCTACACGGAAGAGGAAGTGCTGGGCAAATCCCCGCGGATTTTTAAGTCCGGACGCCATGATCAGAGCTTTTACCGCACCCTGTGGAAGTCGATTGAAGAAACCGGGGCCTGGCGCGGCGAGATTTGGGACCGCCGCAAGTCCGGCGAGATTTACCCGGCCTGGATGACGATCAACGCGGTCAGGGATGAAAGCGGGAAGTTGACCAATTACGTCAGTGTGTTTTCCGACATCAGTGACATCAAGCAATTCGAAGAACGGCTGAAGTTTCTTGCTCAGCATGATCCGCTCACCCAACTGCCCAACCGCCTGCTGTTAAGCGACCGCCTGGAACGGGGCATTCAACGATCCAAGCGCGATGCGGGCAAGCTCGCGGTGCTTTTCGTTGACCTTGATTCGTTCAAGAAAGTCAACGACGCTCTTGGCCATCCGGTTGGTGATCAGCTTCTACAAGCCGTTGCCAGGCGCTTGACCGACTGTTTGCGAGCCGAAGATACGGTGGCCCGTCTGGGAGGCGACGAGTTCGTGGTCGTTCTGGAGGGATTTGCGAGCGTTGACGACATCTCGACCATCGCCACCAAGATTCTGCAAGCGCTGGCCGATCCCTTCAACTTAGAAGACGAAGTGCTATTTATCGGCGCCAGCATTGGGATCAGTGTGTATCCCCACGATGGCCAGGACAGCGTTTCTTTATTGAAAAACGCCGATGCCGCCATGTACCAAGCCAAGGAGGACGGGCGCAACACCTTCCGCTTTTATAGCGGCAAGCTAACCTCCGTTGCACGCGAGCACCTGCGACTGGAAACGGCCTTGCGCCACGCTATCGAGCAACGGCAATTTGTTTTGCACTTTCAACCTCAGCTGCAAGTACACACCGGCAAGATTTCTGGCCTCGAGGCCTTGGTGCGCTGGAATCACCCGGAAGACGGCTTGATCAGTCCGTCGCAATTCATTCCCTTTGCAGAAAAAACGGGCTTGATCGTTCAGCTTGGCAATTGGGTACTGCAAGCAGCTTGTGAACAGCTGGTCAATTGGTTGCACAGCGGTCTTGCGCCGATGACAGTTGCTGTCAACCTCTCGCCACGGCAGTTCCTGCACCAAGACATCGTCGAGCTCGTGCGCGACGTTCTGCAGCGCACGCAGTTGCCGCCCAATTTGCTGGAGCTCGAGATCACGGAAGGTGCGATCATGGAGCGCGCCGAAAATGCTGTCCGCTCTTTGATGGGCCTAAAGTCCTTGGGCGTGCGACTATCCATCGATGACTTTGGTACCGGGTATTCCTCGCTCTCGTACCTTCGTCGTTTTCCCATCGATGCCCTAAAGATCGACCAGAGCTTCATGCGCGACATTCCCCAAGATCGCAGCGCGATGCAGATCGCGGCAACCATCATCGCCATGGGACACAGTCTTGGCATGTCCGTGCTGGCCGAGGGCGTCGAAACGCAGCAGCAGCTAAGCTTCCTCAAGGTACAACAATGCGATCTGTATCAGGGCTACTTGCACAGCCGACCCGCGCCTGCCGACGAAGTGACAAGCTTGCTTGAGCGCAGCCAGATTGCGGATTGCGCTCAGGTTGCTGTTGCGTTGCGCGCTAGCCAATAGCCGCGCGCGCGGCAGTTTGCGCGCTTGGCACTGGCGCGGTGCCATGCTGGTGCAGCAGGAGTCAAGGGGCAAGCGCGTGCCGACCAAAGCATTGCGCTGCTAGGCCACGAGCGCGGCCAAATGTTGCTCCAATGCTTCCAAGGGCGATTTGCGAAAACCGCTTTTTGAGTATCGGTGCCAGCGCCCGAGAACGTAGGCCACTGCCATCGAGGCGCGCGCCGTGGTATCGAACTCGGGGGGCAGTTCGGTCTGAGAGACGGCCACGCGAAACGCCTGCTTGATGGAAGCTTCGATGCGATCGAACAGCTGATTCATGCGCTCCTGCAGACGCTCATTTTCGTTTACCAGCGCATCGCCAATCAGTACCCGTGTCATTCCGCGGTTGGTTTGCGCGAACTCGAGCAGCATCTGGATCATCTTGCGCACTTGCTGGCGTCCCGAACTTTCTTTGTTCGCAATGTCGTTGATCAGACTAAAGACCGTGTTCTCAATGAACTCGATCAGTCCCTCGAACATTTGCGCCTTGCTCGCAAAGTGCCGATACAGGGCGGCCTCCGAAACATCGAGGCGGGCCGCCAGTGCGGCGGTCGTGATCTTTTCCGCGCGCGGATCCTCCAGCATGGCCGCGAGCGTCTGCAATATCTGCAGCTTACGCGCGCCCGGCCGGCGACGAAGCTTTGCACCTTCTTGGTTCGATTCTTTGGCTACGCCGGTTTCCATGTGAACTGCGCCAGGGTGAGGGCAAGAATCTACCGGAAACCCGAAGAACGTGGGGAGTTACTTACACGGCAACAGGCCAATTGCGCGTACTTGGCGCGGCCACGCGCCCCTAAGAGCGCAAACCGCGTCCTGGGGGCGGGCCTCGGCCATTACGGAGCCTGGCAAAGGCAGTGCGTCAGCACGGAACCCGTCCCCGGTGCCTTCGCCATCAGCCAGGAGAAATCTTTTTGCACCTGCTCCGAGGCTGCCCGCATTGCACCGCCGAAAGGGACAATGAAGCTCGTTTGTGCTGTGGCCCAGCGCAGAACCACTCCGGGTAGCGACGGCAGAAACTGGCTCCAGCCCTTGGGTTCGGCTTCTACGTACGTCGTGCGATAGCCCTCTTCGAGCTTTGCCAGGGACGCCGCCGCCTGTACCGCAGCGCGCAAACCGCCCAGATCATCGACCAGCCCGCGCTCGCGCGCTTGCCTTCCGGTCCAAACGCGACCCTGCGCAATTTCGTCAACTTTTTCGGGGGTCATTTGTCGCGCCTCGGATACATGCGCGAGGAACTGCCGGTAGATGTGTTCGACCGTGCTTTGGATGACGGAGCCCAGCCGACTGTCGACAGGGCGCCGCAGATCGGTCGCGCCCGCGAGCCAGGTCGTTGCCACCCCGCCGGTGTGAATCCCGAGCTTGTCCATGGTGCGCTCGACCGTGGGAAAGGCGCCGAAGACGCCAATGGAGCCGGTGATCGTCGCTGGATCGGCGATGACGCGATCGGCCGCGGTGGAGATCCAGTAACCACCCGAAGCCGCCACGTCGCTCATGGAAACTACGACAGGTTTACCCGCGGCCCGGGTAAGTTCGAGCTCCCGGCGGATCAGTTCAGAACCAAATGGGCTGCCCCCGCGAGAGTCCACCCGCAATACGAGCGCTCTAACGGTCGAATCCTCGCGCGCCTTGTGTATGAGCTCCGAGGTCGAGCGACCACCGATTGCGCCTTGCGGTTCGCTGCCGTCGGTGATCAGACCCTCGGCCACGACGATACCAACTTGGCGATTGTGATCGCCGCTTTCGGCGATTTCCGAGCGGTAATCGGCAAAGGAGACCTGCCGGAATGTCTTGTGTTCCGCATCGGGTTTGCCACGCTGCAGCAGCAGCGCGCGCAATTCGTCGCGCGTCTTCAGGCCGTCGACCAGTTTTTCGTTTAGCGCAAGTTGCGCGGCGTTGCCGCCCACGGCGGCGAGCTTTTCCGGCTCCTGGGCAATTTCCAGGCTGACGGCCCCGGCCGGCAGATGACGCAAGGCCTCGATCTCGCCCGTGTATCCGGCCCATTCATCGTTCAGATAATAGGCCTCGGCCTCGGCTGCTTCCTTGGAGGGGCCGTTGCCAATGAAGGGCTCTACCGCGCTTTTGTACTTGCCCACGCGAAATACGTGAACCGCTATGCCCAGATGCTCTAGCGCGTCATGGTAATAGCCGCGGTAGCCACCAAAGCCGCTCAGCAAGACCATTCCGTACGGATGCAAATACACTTCGGAGGCATGTGCGGCCAAAAAGTACTGCCGCTGCTCCATGATTGAGCCCCATGCGATCACTTGCTTGCCGCTGGCTTTAAAGCGCTCGATGGCCGCTGCGATCTCACGCAGCTTTGCCATGCCGGCGCTACCCATGTCGTCGAGGAGCAAGACGATCCGCACGATCTTTGGATCCTTGGCGGCGGCGTCGATCGCGGCCACCAAATCGCGCAACTGCGTCTCGCGCGGCTCTTGACCAAGCGCCTCGGCAAACTCGGCTTCGCGCGCGCTTCCCGTGAACTGCTCCACGATATCGCCCTTGACATCGATCACCAAGGCAGTGCCTTCGAGCAGCTTGGTCTTGGCCTCCCCGGCAAACCAAACCACCGCGATTAGTGCCACGAGCGCCAGAAAGATCAGATTGACGACGACCCGGCGAACCAGATCCACTGTGCGCAAGACGGCAGCCATTGTTCGGCGCACAACTCCCGGAGGCTTGGCGGACATAGTTAACTCCCCATTTATCTGGCTGCGTATAGTACCGGTGGCAGATTACGCGACCGTCAGCGCGACGATGCCCGCAGCCGCGGCGCAAGCGCCGGAAGCTGCTTTACCGAGCGCACGCGGCCCATCACGTAAGAGCCTCCGGCAAGGCGCCGTGGGCGCTCTTTCACGTGGCGCGCTACCAGAACCGTTGCAAATCCCGCAGTACGCGCCGCCTTCAGATTGGCCGCATTGTCATCGACCAGCACCGCGCGTGCACCCCCACGTCCCGAGAGCTTTTCGCGCACCAGCATCGCGCGCAGCATGGATAAGGCGGGTTTGGGTCGCAGTTGCCCGTGCAACCGCATCTGTTCGACGGCATAGCAGCTGCCGATGTGCCGGTGCCAACCGATTCCGCGCAACACGCGCCCAGCGTACGCCAGCGGCGCGTTGGTCAACAACACCTTGCGGCCGATGAGCCGACGCGCCAGGTGTTCTAGCCCGCGCTCGGCGCGCAGCAGTGATGCAACATCAATATCGTGCGTCTCCCGCAAAAACCGCACCGGGTCAACGCCGTGGTGGCGAATCAAGCCTAACAGCGTAGCGCCGTAGCGCTGCCAGTACGTGCGGCGCAGTGCATCGGCCGCGTAGCGGTCCAGCTGCAAATTTTGCTGCACGAAGTCGGTCATCCGGGCGTCGATCGCGCGAAACATCGCGTGCGAGGCATCGTGCAGCGTGTCATCTAGGTCAAAAAACCAGACCAGGCCGCTCCTATTCGCGCACGCGCCTCGCGCATGCTTGCTCTCAGGCAAAATCAATTGCGCCGGATCATTGTGCCCACGCCCTTGTCAGTGAGGATTTCCAACAGCAGGCAGTGGTCGACGCGCCCGTCGATGATGTGCACCGAGTTGACCCCATTGCGGGCCGCGTCGATCGCCGAGGAGATCTTGGGCAGCATGCCGCCCGAGATGGTGCCATCGGCAAACAATTCATCGATGCGTTGGGCGGTCAGTCCGGTAATCAGGCGGCCCGCCTTGTCCAGCACACCCGGCGTGTTGGTCAGAAGGATGAGTTTTTCTGCAGCCAGGGTCTCGGCGATCCGACCGGCAACGATGTCCGCGTTAATGTTGTACGACAAGCCGTCGGCCCCGACCCCGATCGGAGAAATTACGGGCACAAAGGCATCGTTTTGCAATGTCTTTACGACCGCAGGGTTCACCGACTCGATCTCGCCAACCTGACCGATGTCATGCAAGGTCCCTGGTGCCCGAGGGTCGGCGACTTGCATGCGGCGGGCCCGTAACAGATCACCATCCTTGCCGGTCAAACCCACAGCTTGGCCGCCGAATTGGTTGATCAGCATGACGAGTTCCTGCTGCACCTGACCCGCCAGCACCCATTCAACGATCTCCATGGTTTCGGCATCGGTTACGCGCAGGCCGTGCACGAACTCGGACTTCTTTCCCACGCGGCCAAGAGCATCGTCGATCTGAGGACCGCCCCCGTGGACCACCACGGGCTTCATTCCGACGAGCTTGAGCAACACCACGTCACGGGCGAAGCTCTCCTTCAGGCTCTTGTCGACCATCGCATTGCCGCCGTACTTCACGACGATCGTTCGGCCGTGAAAGCGCTGAATGTACGGAAGTGCTTCGGAGAGGATTGCGGCCTTCAGTTCCGGGGGAATTGTTGCGCGGTCCATCAGAGTTGACGCTGTCGGGTTTTAACCTGTCGGGTTCGAAAAAAGCGGCACTCTAACACCGATCATTACGATTCGATGAGCCGACGCAGCCGCCGCTTGGCTTGTTGACGCAGCGCCCCGGAGGATTTTTGATGCACACCGGCGGCACGCTTGCGCGCGAGCACGGCAACGGGATTGCGCGGTCGCAGACCGTCGGTGCGAAACATCAACTTTTGCCGCGTCTTTAAGCTCCGCGTCATGCTGGCAGTCCGCTGCGCGGGCAAACCGACAGCCGCTGCTTGATATGCGCCGACATGCCGGGGTTCGCCGCAGGTCGCACCGGGCTACAAAATGTAACGCGCAAGATCATCGTCCGTCGAAAGATCGCCCAGTCGAGCGTCGACATAGGCCGCGTCGATGACGATTCGCACGGCACTGCGCGTACCGGCGTCAAAGGCAATCTCCTCGAGCAGCTTCTCCATTACCGTATGCAGCCGCCGCGCCCCGATGTTTTCGGTGCGCTCGTTAACGGTACAGGCAATCTGCGCAAGGCGCGTGACGCCATCGGCAGTGAACTCGAGCGCGACATCGT
>CAZSOI010000427.1:0-4961 GCA_964608115.1 uncultured Burkholderiaceae bacterium
GACTTGCGCCAATGGCGCAACCCGCAAGCAACGTAACGGTCGCCCCCGTGATGCCTAGCGCACCAAGGAGCCAAGGCCCGATACTCGAACCGAGCAAACCGCCCGCCGCACCGGGCAATCCCGTCGCAAGCGACTGCAGACGCAAGGCTTCTAACGTCGTCGCAGAGATCAGCAGCAGGACAAATCCCGGGCCGCGCACCCAACGTGAGAGCCTTGCCGGTGTCTGCGCGCGCCGGTGCAAGCGAATAAATTCGCGCACAACCCAGGCACAGCCAAATGCAACCCAAAGACTGGCGGAAAAACCGAAGAGGAAAAACATCAGATCGGCCAGCCATGCGCCTGCACTGCCGCCCCAGTTACGCACGCGTGCCGCGCTGGAGACGTTGGTAAACCCAGGATCGTTGCGATGATAGGAAAGCATCACTGCTGTCAGCGCGACCACCAGTAGCGCTAGGCCGATCCAGCGCGCCTCCGCCAACAGCCGGGCGTTTCGGTCCATTGTTGCTGATGCGGACAATCCGCGTTCGCCCCCGGCCCGCCTAGCGGCCTCGCGCCGCTGCGTGCCATCATTGTCCAACTCCTGCAACCCCGGTCCGACTGCCATGCAGGGATTATAGGATCGGGAAGGCTGGCCATCGTGCCGACATCCGCACGATCCTATAATCCGCGCTGCGCGATGCCCGCGCGAGCGTGGGAAAGGAAGTGCCATGTCGACACCCAGGCATTGCCGGGTCCTGATCCTCGGTTCCGGTCCGGCCGGTTACACCGCCGCCGTCTATGCAGCGCGGGCGAATCTTTCACCCGTGTTGATAACTGGCATGGCCCAGGGCGGTCAACTCATGACCACCACCGATGTCGACAACTGGCCGGCTGACGTCAATGGTGTTCAAGGACCGGATCTCATGCAGCGGTTTTTGGAACATGCCAAACGCTTTGAGACTCAGATCATCTTGGACCAAATCCAAGGCGTGGATTTACGTGTGCGCCCTTTGCAGCTGACTGGGGACGTCGAGCGTTATAGCTGCGATGCGCTAATCATCGCCACGGGCGCGTCGGCCCAGTACCTGGGACTGCCCTCTGAGCAAGCCTTCATGGGGCGCGGCGTTTCTGGCTGCGCGACTTGTGATGGCTTTTTCTTTCGCAATCAGCCTGTATGCGTTGTTGGTGGAGGCAACACCGCGGTAGAGGAGGCGCTTTATCTATCGAAAATCGCCAGCCTCGTGCACTTGATCCACCGGCGCGACCGCTTTCGCGCGGAACCTATCTTGGTCGATCATTTGATGGAGCGGGTTCGCACAGGCAGCATTCGCCTGCACCTTTGGCAACGACTGGAGGAAGTGCTGGGCGACAGTAACGGCGTCACCGCGGTGCGTATCGCGGACGTGCGCGATCAAAGCACTAAGGAGCTGACGGTACAAGGTTGCTTTATCGCCATTGGCCACCGACCCAATACCGAGATTTTTGCTGGACAGCTCGAGATGAAAAACGGCTACATCCTCACGCGCGGAGGCAGCGAAGGTCTTGCGACGATGACCAGCGTACCGGGCGTATTTGCCGCGGGCGATGTCCAGGACCATGTTTATCGGCAGGCGATTACTTCGGCCGGCACCGGCTGCATGGCTGCGCTCGACGCCCAGCGCTGGCTGGAAGCACAAACCGAGCCCGCAGGCCGGTCCCCAGCGGTCGTCACCGCGTGAAAGCAGCTGGGCTATCGAAGCGACAAAGCAATATGAACTCGGGCCGCGAACAGGCTGGGGCCGGATAAACGCGAGGCAACAAGAGTCGAAAGCGTTCGCCGGCTATACGGCGGCGTCCCCGGTTTCCCCGGTACGGATGCGAATCACCTGCTCGACTGCGTGCACAAAGATCTTGCCATCGCCGATCTTGCCCGTCCTCGCGGCGCGTGTGATTGCGTCGATGGCTCGCTCGATCAAGTCCTCGGCCACCACGGCCTCGACCTTGATTTTGGGCAGAAAGTCCACGACGTATTCCGCACCCCGATACAGTTCGGTGTGCCCTTTCTGGCGCCCGAAACCCTTGACGTCCGTAACCGTAAGTCCGGTGACCCCGACTTCGGCCAACGCCTCGCGCACTTCGTCAAGCTTAAACGGCTTGATAATTGCGGTGATTAGCTTCACGGCCTTCTCCCAAACGAACAGTACCAGTTTACCCAACCGCGCCGCGCTTAGATAGGGAAGAAAGCGCACCCTCGATGGAAAATTCATCATCATGGAAACGATTCGTGATCGGATAGCGCCAATCCCGCCCGAAGGCGCGGTGGGTTACGCGGATCCCCACCGGTGACTGCCGTCGCTTGTATTCACTTAACCGAATCATCCGCACCACTCGCCGAACTTCTGCCTCGGGGTAGCCCGCGGCAACGATCTGCGCCAGACTCTCGTCGTTCTCCATGTAGCGCTCGATCACCGCGTCGAGCAAATCGTAGGGCGGCAAGGAGTCTTGGTCCGTCTGGTTCGCACGCAATTCAGCGCTGGGAGCACGCTCAATTACTCTATGGGGAATGATCTCGGAAATCCCATTGCGGTATCGCGACAGGCGGTAGACCAGTGTCTTGGTCAAATCCTTGATCACCGCAAAGCCGCCTGCCATGTCGCCGTAGAGCGTGCAGTACCCCACTGCCATTTCGCTTTTGTTACCCGTGGTCAGCACGATCGAGCCGGTCTTGTTTGACAGCGCCATTAGGATGATGCCGCGCGCCCGCGCCTGGATGTTTTCCTCGGTCGTATCCCACGGTCGGCCGGCAAACTGCTCGGCCAAGAGTCCAACAAACGAATCAAAGGCCTGGTTGATCGGAATCACGTCGTACTGAACGTTCAAACGCTGCGCCATGTCGCGCGCGTCGGCCAGCGAAATCTCGCGGGTAAATTGCGATGGCATCATGACGGCGTGCAGGCGTTCTGCGCCAAGAGCATCGTGGGCTACCGCCAGGGTCAAGGCCGAATCGATGCCGCCGCTTAGCCCGATGATGGCTCCAGGAAAACCATTCTTGTGCACATAGTCGTGCAGTCCCAGTTGCAGAGCCTGGTAGGCCTGGGCCTCAAAGGAGGTCGTGGGCGTACAAAGACCGGCCTGCGGTACGCCGTCGACAAAATCCACCAGCAGCAAATGTTCGACGAACTCCGGAGCCATCGCCATCAGCTGCCCCTTCGCATCTAGTGCGAAGGATCCACCGTCAAACACCAATTCGTCTTGTCCGCCAACGAGGTTCGCATACACGAGCGCCAACCCATGGCGGCAAACATTCTGGCGCATGACGTCCAGGCGCAGGGCCTGCTTACCCAGGTGAAACGGTGAACCGTTGGGCACTAACAGCACTTGCGCTCCTGCTGCGGCCGCACACTGCGGCGCGTACGAAAACCAAGTGTCCTCGCAGATGTTGATTCCAAATCGCGTGCCGCGAAGCTCAAACACAAAGGGCCGGTTATCCGGCCGGAAGTAGCGCTGCTCGTCAAACACGTCGTAATTGGGCAAGTCGTGTTTGCAATATGTCCCGATGATCAAGCCACGCGCAAGGACCGAGGCGCCATTAAAGCGCTGCCCCTCACGCGCGAGCGGATGACCGACAACGACTCGCAGTTTCGGAAATTGCGCCAGCTCCTGCGCTAGGCTGAGCAAGGCAGCGTCGGTTGCCTGGAAAAAGGAACCTCGTAACAACAGATCTTCCGGGGGATACCCTGAAAGGGAAAGCTCCGGGGTGAGCAGCACTTCGGCGCCCGCATTGGCGGCCGCTTGGGCGGCCGCAATGATGCGCCTTGCGTTGCCCACAAAATCACCGACCGTGCAATTGATCTGCGCAACAGCGACGCGGACAGTCGAGTTCATGGCATCTTTCGCGTCACCGCGGTGGCGTATCCGCCAAAGGAGCGCACAAGCGAATCAAACCCGCCACGCGCTGCGTAGCATCGCGGCCATCAAAATGCGGGTTTGATGATAGCGGCCTCATAACGCGCCACCGCGGCGATGATTTCCGCGCGCGCTGCATCCGCCCCCGTCCAGCCAACAGTCCGGACCCACTTGCCTGGTTCCAGATCCTTGTAATGCTCGAAAAAGTGCTGAATTTGGGCAAGGCGTTCGGGCGCCAAATCTTGCGGTGAACGCCAATGCTTGTACCACGGCAAGATCTTGTCGATAGGCACCGCCAGCACCTTCGCATCGCCGCCACTTTCGTCTTGCATTGACAGCACGCCCAGTGCACGGCAGCGCACGACCACTCCCTGGTGTAATGCAAACGGCGTGATAACAAGCACGTCGATCGGATCGCCATCCTCGCCCAGCGTATGGGGGATGTAGCCGTAGTTGCAGGGGTAATGCATGGCCGTGCCGATGAAGCGATCCACGAACAAGGCGCCCGTTTCTTTATCGACCTCGTATTTGACTGGGTCGGCATTCATTGGGATCTCAATAACTACATTGAACTCATCCGGAAGCGAATGCCCGGGACCAACCTTGCTCAAACCCATCGCTAGCTCTCTGCTTATTAGAAGTTTTTGCGGCCTTTGTCTTGCCGCGCGCTCATTGTAATGACTGCCCCGTGCACAATTGCAGGCGCCTTATAAACTCGGCTCGCGCCGAAACCAGCGATTGCGCGCGCGCGCGGGCGTCTCGCCGCGCGCCGCAAAACCCAACGCCGCTTCGCGATAGCACTGCGCTGCCCGCTCCCCGTCGCCTACGCTCTCGGCAAGCTCAGCCAAGGCGAGTTGGGTGTCGGGGTTGTTTTCCATTCGCTGGCTCTCCTCCAGATACGCGCGCGCTTTCCCCCAGAGCTGCGCCCGAAGACAGATCCGCCCTAAGCAGCGTAGGGCAGTGGCGCCGCGGCCGTGCTGCTGGATCCAGCTCTCGAGTTGCGCGATTGCTGCGCTCAGATTTAGGCCCGCGCACCGCCCGTATTCCTCAAGCAGCTGCTCATTCCAGTTTTGCCACAAGCACTGCTCCAGCGCCCG
>CAZSOI010000428.1:0-2475 GCA_964608115.1 uncultured Burkholderiaceae bacterium
GCTGTCATATTCGCAGTCCCAAGTCATGACATCGCCTTTGTTGGTGACGGCGCACCATCGGGAATCGCCGAAGGAATCGGCATAGCTTGCCGGCGTATCGGTGCACAACATCGCCGCGGCGAAAGCCGCTGAGGTAAGCACCGATTTAATTAAAACGCATCATGGATACCTCGCATCGATAAAAGCACGACCTGCAACAATCTTGGCAGCTGGATGCGCGCGCGTCACCTTGGCGGCGGTGCGGTTGCGGCAATAGGCGATTACTCATCACGCGTTGCCTTCCGGCACTTTCCAAAGGCGTATGATTGACATGGAGCCTGGGGTGAGGGGCGGGAGGTCAACCATGACCGCAAATCGCCTCAAACTGGTAGGGCCGAGCGTCCTTATTTTCATCGCAACCGCCGAGGCCTCTCTCGCACAGAATACCCGCAGTCCAATGCTGAGCGGAAATACCGTCAATCCGGTATTGAGCGGAAATTCCACAATCTTGCCAGCACGGTCCGAGCTTTCTGTTTCTCCGGCGCTTCCCAGTTCGGGGCTGCTGGGCAATTCAACGACGGGGACAAATCCGCTGACTGGTCTGCCCTGCTCGGGGCCCTGCGCATTGTCGGTGAGCGGCGCGGGCGGCCTTCCCGGCACGACGGCGCCGCCTTTGAACGGGGACTCGGCGACCCCTCAATTGCCGACATTCCCAAGCGTCTTTGGAACGGCAAGCACGTCAGGCGCGTGCTGACTTGTATCGCTGTCGGCAAGTAACGCACCTGCCCAAGGACTACCCCCGCGCTTCTCAGTATCGCGAGTGTTGCCTTTGATATTTGTAAGGAACTACCGTGGCTGCCCTCGGCCACGGGTTCAAATTGCAAAAACCGCGATTGCCAGCGACAACGTTCGGTGCGCACTCTTCTACCGTACGGTATTGGCAATCCCAGTACACGTCACCCGGCCCGATGTTTATCACTGCACACCAGGGCGCATCGCCATAGGCACGACCTGACGAAGTTCCGAACCATGTTGCCGCAGCGAAGGCGGCGACACCGAATGTCAGTCTCGCAAGGGCTTTCACCACGACAATTCCTCTCTTTTGATTTCCCGTATCTTTTTGAAATCGGTCTCGTTACCAGCTATCCGGCTGTGTCCGGCAAGGCGAGTTAGTCGGCAAACAAGCGGTGCTGAGAGAAACGCCGCCGGGCGCCACGTCATAGATTGGCGGGCTACCGTGGGCGACGCGGCGATGCTTCGTTGCGGCTGACGCCGTTGCAAAGGTAGTGCCGACAGCAACGGCAACGGCAAGGATGATTTTTGTCTTGATGGGCATGGGGCTTCGACTTCCTGCCCGCTTGGTTGCGCAGACAGCACATTTACACTTTGGAAGAGATATTCACGCCATAGTAGACCGCTAGGCCGTTTGGGTCGTGCGACTGCGCGTTAGCGTCAATTCCCAATAACGTCTTCGTGAATCAATGCGTGCACTCCCGAAGTGCCCGGAAGCGACCATGCGATAACTTGACAGGTTCAAGCCCCCGCGTGCGAAGGCAGGGATTAGTCCGATCACTAGGCGCCGAGCTTGTCCATTTTTGCCACAATCTGACCATGCTTGAATTCGATAGTTTTATGGCGGGGATGGGGGACGATGCAGGGTCGAAAAAGCTCGGCATGCGGGGGGGTCATGCCAGTTGCGGCTTGCGCCGTGCTGTATCTTTTCCTCAGCAATTGCGCCAATAACAGCCGCATCGACCCACGCTACGGCGTTGAACCGAGCGCGCAGTTGATCGAACCCGGCCAGGCCGTGCGCAACGGTGGCGGCGTCTATCGTGTCGGCTCGCCCTATGTCGTGGCCGGCCGCGTCTACGTTCCGGTGGCCAATCCGCATTACCGCGCCGATGGCGTTGCGTCCTGGTACGGAGCGGATTTTCATGGGCGCACCACCGCAAACGGTGAAATTTTCGACGCGAACGGGATTACGGCCGCTCACCCGACGCTACCGCTGCCGAGCTATGTACGGGTGACGAATTTGAGCAATGGGAAATCGCTGATCGTTCGCGTCAACGATCGCGGCCCATATGCCGGCAACCGGATCATCGATGTCTCCAAACGGGCCGCATCCCTGCTCGGCTTCACGATGAGCGGAACCGCCTGGGTGAGGGTCGAATATGTCGGAGCCGCCCCGATCGAAGGCTCGGACGACCGGCTGCTCGAGGCGACGTTGCGTCAGGATGAGCCCGCTCCGGCGCCGGGCAGCGTGAAGCTTGCCGCCGCGACCGGGATCGTACCGGTTGCAATGACATCCTCGCCGCGGCTAACGCGCCTTGCGAGCGCGTCTCCCGCCGCTCCATTGCCTCGCGATGCCACGGTGGCCGATCCCCAGCCGTCTTCGAGCGAGCATGACACCTCGGAATTTCTTACCGGACGCGGCCTTTACTGAAGGTACGCAGCATCGGGCCATTGTCAGGGTTTATCGGTCTCGCGGCCTCCTTG
>CAZSOI010000429.1:0-12595 GCA_964608115.1 uncultured Burkholderiaceae bacterium
CCATTGCGGGCAGCTACAACATCGTTGTTACGGGCGCCGGCAATCAAAACGACGTGCGTCTCTCGCTGATCGGCAACGGCGGCGTGGGCGCCGTCACCTTCACGCAAGGTCAAGTCGGCACGCTAGCCTTGGCCGACGCGACCGGGGGCCTGCTCGTTAACGCGTTTGTGATAACGCAAGGTGGCAGTGTCGTCGCGTACCCCACCACCCAGGCGCGCGTACGAGTGCTGCCGGCCGTGCCCGCTAGCACCGAGGTCGGTGTAACCGTCGGCACAACGGCGCTTCCCAACACCTATGGTGGCCAGCCGACCCTATACACCCTAGTGACCGCCGGCGTGTCCGCAACGATCACAAGCGTAACGGTTGGCGGAACGCAGATCACTACGACGCTCCCCACTACTGCTTTGACAGCCGGGCAGGATTACTCAATTTTGGTGTACGGCGACGGTACGGCCGGCGGCACAGCGGCGGAGCTATTGACGGATAACAACTTTGTGATTCCGAACTATGCGAGCGTTCGCATCATCAACGGTGCGGTTACAACGGCCATCGCCCCGGGCGGTGTGAACCTGTCCGTCAACGACAGGTTGATTGCTACGGGCGTTTTGTGTTGCACCGCCTCGGGATACACGGGGGTGGCGCCGAGCGCTGGTGCAACCGTGCAAGTTACCGGCGGTACGTACTCCGAATCGGTGGCGTCCGTCCCCCTGACAACGGGGGACGTTTATACCGTCTTTGTATACAACAGTACTTTGGCACCTTTGGTTATCCAAGATCGCTAGTGCTGGCGCGCTGGGACTGCGGTTGCTGTGGACCCAGCGCGCGCACGCGTGCACACGAAATTTCGTGTTGGCCTTGTGGCGACGCTTGCTTTTTATGCGATCAGGCGCCCCGCGGTCGCAATCCCGATCGTAAGAAGGCCTAGAAGGATATTTAGCCCGACCAGCTGGCGGATGCGGGCTAGGGCCTCGCCAGCTAGTTTCCAGTCTTCGGTTCGCACGCCCTTTCGCAAGGCGCGATAGGGAAAGAAAAACACGACCAGCAAGATTGCGATCATCACGAATCCGGTTAACAACATCAGATGCCAGCGCAACGGCGCCGCGCTCCAACCGATCGTGGCAATGATCGTCAATCCGCTAAAAGGGACCAGCACCGCCGCGCCCCAGGCCCATGGGAAAAAGCGGGCAAAGACGCCGTTCCAGAGTCGCAAACGCTCGGCTGCTGCAAGCTGCTGGGCTGCTACCGGGCGCAGGCACTGATACGCGAAAAACATTCCGCCGACCCAAACGACGATCGAAATTACATGCACGAACAGCAACACGGGGTACCAGTTCATTTCGTGGTCCTCTTTGCGCGAGACGACGCTCTTGTACCGCAAGGCTAGCTACTTCGCGCGGGCGCGGCAAACCGCCGCGACCGCAAAATTCGATCTTCTATGCTGCAAAATCCACTTGTGCGAAAGCGTTATGCTTTGCCTCCGCGCGCAAAACGCGGTTTTGTCCAATCTTTAAGGGAAAACAAGATGATTCGAAACATCCTCGCTGCCTGTGCGACGTCGCTTTGTGCTTCGGTGCCGGTCTGGGCGGCATCGGAGAACTTTCAGCTGGATCCGGCCCATACCTACCCGAGCTTTGAGATCAACCATCTGGGTTTTTCGGTTATGCGTGGCGTGTTTACTGCTACAACGGGCTCGCTGGTATACGACGAGGAGCAGCGCGCGGGCAGCGTGAAGGCGAACATCGACGCGGCCTCTGTATTTACGGGCTTTGCCAAGCGCGATGAGCACCTGCGCAGCAAGGACTTTTTTAACGTCGAGAAGTATCCGACGCTGAGTTTTGCCTCCGATGTTTTCAAACTCGAATCCGATAAGCCCATAGCCGTATCGGGCGCACTTACGCTGCTTGGAGTCACCAAGCCGGTCAGTTTGCAGGTGCAGCCCACGCGCTGTGGCCCCCGCCCCGATAAGCAGTACGTGTGCGGGGCTGTCGTTACCAGCCAGATCAAGCGCTCCGATTGGGGAATGAATGCCTTTTTACCGTTTGTTGGCGACGACGTGAAAATCACGATCGAAGTCGAAGCGATGAAAAAAATAGCCGAGTAGCGCGATTTCTTTGCTGCACTGTGCGCACCGGCGGGCAGCGGGCCCTGCCGTGTGCGCCCGTTTTGGCAAAGTGGGGGCCGCGCTTTCGCGGTGGCTGCGATGGCGCGGTTCGTCGCTCAGGGATACAGGCCACGTTCTTCACGCGCGAGCAGCACGCGCTCGCAGGCAACCACAAAAGCGGCCGTGCGCAGCGCGATGCGATGCAATTCGGCCGTGTCCCAGATTTTGCGGTATGCGCCCATCAGGATTTTCTCCAGGCGCATGTTGATTTCATCTTCCGTCCAGAAAAAGCTCGAAAAATCCTGCACCCATTCAAAATACGAAACGATCACGCCTCCCGCGTTGGCAATGACATCGGGAATGACGGCGATCCCTCGCTGACCCAAGACGGCGTCGGCTTCCACTAGTGTCGGACCGTTGGCACCCTCGAGCACGACGCGAGTTTGAATGCGCCGTGCGCGCTCGGCCGTGATCTGTCCTTCGAGCGCCGCCGGAATCAAGAAGTCCGATTCGACGTCCCAGAACTGCTCATCGGGTATGCGCTCGCCGCCGGCAAAAGCGCCAATGCCGCCCTTGGCGCGCAGCTCCTGCATAAGTCCAGCGATATCCAGGCCCTTGGCATTGAACACGGTGCCCGTGTGGTCCTGGACGGCGACGATGCGTGCGCCGTTGCCAGCGAACAGCTCCGCAGCGGCCGACCCGACATTGCCAAAGCCTTGCAGCGCCACGCGCGCATCTTGAATGCTCAGCCCCAAGCGGCGTGCCGTCTCGCGACCGACGACGAAGACCCCGCGGCCGGTTGCCTTGACGCGTCCCAGCGAACCGCCTAAAGGGATCGGTTTTCCGGTAACGACGCCTGTGGCGGTGGCGCCGACGTTCATCGAGTAGGTGTCCATCATCCACGCCATAATTCTGGCGTCGGTGTTCACGTCCGGTGCCGGAATGTCCTGCTGCGGGCCGATGATGATGCCGATCTCACTGGTGTAGCGGCGCGTGACCTTTTCAAGCTCACGCTCTGAGAGTTGCGAGGGATCGACACGCACTCCGCCCTTTGCGCCGCCGTAGGGCAGGTTAACCGCGGCATTTTTAATCGTCATCCAAGCCGCAAGGGCCATGACTTCCTCGAGCGTGACGTCTTGGTGGTAGCGCACGCCGCCCTTGCCGGGCCCGCGCGTGAGACTGTGCTGCACGCGAAAGCCTTCAAAGTGCGCCACGCGGCCGTCGTCCATCTCGATGGGAATGTCCACGCAAAGTGCCCGCTTGGGTCGTCGCATCGTCTCGTGCCAGCGCGCCAGGCGTCCTAAGTAGGGAACGACCTGGTCGATCTGTGCCAAGTACGTTGCCCAAGGGCCGTTGGGTTTTGCCGCTACGTACGATAGGCTGTGCATGGCAGTGCCTTCCCGTTGAGACTGTGCGGTGCCAGCTGCCGCGCGATGACGGACCGGCTGCGTTGCGCCGTGGCATGCGGTGGCAGGCGAGGCTCGATTTTGCCGCAATCGCCCGCGGCACAGGCTGTGCGCGCTTAAAGTCCTGCGCGCATCAGGTCATCGGCCTCACGCAGCAAATACGCGAGAAACTCCTCGGCAGCGGGTGTAAGGCGTCGCTGGCGCGAGTGCACCGCGAACCATTGCCGGCGAAGCGGCAGCCCCGCAACCGGCAATGTGACCAGCCGTCCTGCAGCCATTTCCAGGCGCACCGTGTGCAGCGAAAGCAAACCGATTCCAATGCCGGCCATAACCGCCTGCTTGATCGTCTCGTTGCTGTCGGCCTCCATGACCGGGTGGATAGTTACGCCGGCATCGGAAAAATAGCGGTCCATCGCAATTCGGGTACCCGATCCGGGCTCCCGAACAATGAAGGCTTCGTTCTCCAATTCCTCCGGGGAGAGCTCCTGGCGCTTGGATAGCGGATGCGATGGGGCAGCGACAATCGCCAAAGGATTGGGCGCAAATGGGGTACCGACCAAGCTTGCGCCCTCGGGTGGACGACCCATGATGCCTAGGTCGATGGCGTAGGACTGCAGCTGCTCGATAATGTGCTCGCGGTTATAGACGTTTAGCTTCAGATCCAACCCCGGGTGGACTTTTAGAAATTGCGCCAGCAGGCGGGGCACAAAGTACTTTGCGGTGCTCACGATGCCTAGGCGCACGCGCCCACGGCGAACGCCGCGCAGTTCGCGCGCTGCCAAAGCAAAGTCATCGAGCCGCAGCAGCAGATCTGCGGCCAACGCCGCCAGATCACGGCCGGGCTCGGTGATCTGGAGTCCCCGTCCGACGGGCTCAAAAAGCGACAGTTGCAGCTGCTCCTCGAGCTGGCGCAGCTGCATGGATACGGCCGGCTGGGTAAGGTGCAAGGCGCTGGCAGCGGCGGTCACGCTACCGGCGCGGCTGACTGCATCCAGAACCTCGAGCTGCCGGACAGTGAGCTGGCGCCGTGACATAAGAGAAAATTATGCAGTGAGTCAGAATAATTTAATAGATCTTATCTAATTGTGGCAAGACAATTTATATATTGCAAGGCCCTGCCTATGCTTTGCCAAAAAAATGCAAGCCGCTCTTGCTCCACAGCGCTTAATAGACAGCGACTATGCTCAAAGCGATTTTGTTTGACGTTGACGGAACCCTCGCCGAGACCGAGGAATTTCATCGCCGTGCATTTAATGGCGCGTTTTCGCACCACGGCATCGATGCGAGCTGGTCCGTTGCCCAGTACCGCGAGCTGCTGAAGGTCACGGGTGGCAAGGAGCGCCTGCAGGCATATTTTCACGCTCGGGGTCTTGCGATCAGCCAGCGGGACCTTGAGCTCTTGCATCGGACCAAAAACGAGCTCTATGCCCAGAACATGGGCAGCGGTTTAGCGGGCCTGCGCCCGGGAGTCTTGCGCTTGATGCGCGAGGCAGCCGATGCGGGATGCAAGCTGGCAATTGCCACGACAACCTCCCTGGTCAATGTTGATGCGTTGCTACGGCAGCAAATTGGCGCGCACTGGAATCAGGATTTCAGCGCCGTGGTCGCTGGCGATCAGGTCGCCAAAAAAAAGCCCGCCCCGGACGTTTACGTGCGCTGCCTCGAGCTCTTGCGCGTCGCACCGAGCCAGGCGATTGCCCTGGAGGATTCGCCCGCTGGAGTAGCCGCGGCAAGGCAAGCCGGTATCCTCGTCCTGGCAACTCCCAGCCTGTACACCGCGGGCGAGGATTTTTCCCAGGCCGATGTGCTGGTGCCCAGTCTTGGGGACCCGGCCGCGCCCTGGGACAATGCGGTGCCGGGTTTTTCTCGGCGCTGGGTCGAGTTATCGGATTTGCAGCGTTTGGCGGCGCGCGGAGAAATCGCGCCCGGCACTGAGATGGCGCAATAGTTTGTCGTGGTCCACATGCCAATATTGCGCCCGGACAATAGGCCCAGGGTGCGCGGGCTGGCAGATCGTAAGCACGGGGAGAGGGGCAGATGCTGACAAGGACACCTACGCTAACGCAGTACTTGATCGAGGAGCGACGTCGATTTCCCGAGGCGTCGGGCGCCTTTAACAGTCTGGTGCTGGCCGTTGCCTTGGCATGCAAGTCACTATCGCGGCGCGTGGCCAGGGGTGCTTTGAGCGGCATGCACGGCGCCGTCGGGGAAACGAACGTCCAGGGCGAGGCGCAGCAAAAACTCGACGTGCTCGCCAATGAGACGTTTTTGCATTGCCTGCGCTGGGGTGGAGATGCCCGCGGCATGCTTTCCGAGGAAATGGAAGAGCCATGGATCAGTGAGGTAGACGGGCAGGGCGATTACCTGTTGGCTTTCGATCCTCTGGATGGCTCCTCCAATATCGATGTGAATCTGTCGGTGGGCAGCATTTTTTCCTTGCTGCGTGCGCCCGCCGAGCGCAAGCGGGCCGAGACGCGCGACTTTCTGCAGCCGGGCACGCAGCAATTGGCGGCCGGCTACGCGATCTACGGGCCCGCCACGATGATCGTCCTGACAGTTGGCCGCGGGGTGTTCGGTTTTACGCTTGATCCGGAGATCGGCGAATTTATGCTCACCCACCCGCAGATGACCATAGCGGCCCAGACCAAGGAATTTGCGATCAACGCGTCGAACAGCCGCTTTTGGGAGCCGCCGATACGCCGCTACGTTGAAGAGTGCCTAGCGGGCAGCAACGGTCCGCGTGGCAAGGATTTCAACATGCGCTGGATCGCTTCGCTTGTGGCCGAAGCGCACCGCATTCTCACGCGCGGTGGTGTATTTATGTATCCGCGCGACACCAAGGATCCGACCAAGGCGGGGCGCTTGCGCCTGCTCTACGAAGCCAATCCCATTGGCATGCTGATCGAGCAAGCCGGCGGGCGCGCCAGTACCGGCTCGATGCCGATGCTCAAGGTCGAGCCCGAATCGCTGCACCAGCGCATTGGCTTTGTGTTTGGCTCACGCGAGGAAGTCGAACGCATTGAGCGCTATCACGCCGAGCCCCAGACGCCAGAACTGGACACGCCCTTGTTTAACATGCGTGGCCTGTTTCGCAACAACGTCTGAGTCCATCAAAAAGCGGCCAGCGCGCGAGGATTGCCGGCTGCAAATGAATCCGAATCCGCATTGACGAGGAAGCATCATGTCCGAGAAACATCCGATCATTGCAATCACCGGCTCCTCCGGCGCCGGAACAACGTCGGTAACGCGTACCTTCCAGAAAATCTTTCGCCGCGAAAAAATCACTGCCGCTGTTATCGAAGGCGACAGCTTCCATCGATACGACCGCAAGGAAATGCGCAAGGTCATGGCGGATGCCGAAAAGGCCAATCGCCGCCACTTCAGCCATTTTGGTCCCGAAGCCAATTTGTTTGAGGAACTCGAGGGCGTGTTTCGCGAGTACTCGGAAACGGGCAACGGTCGGCATCGCAAGTACCTGCACGATGCCGACGAAGCCGCGCCCTACGGCCAGGAGCCCGGAACGTTCACGGCTTGGGAGCGCTTTGAAAACGAAACCGATCTGCTCTTTTACGAGGGACTGCACGGAGCCGTCAAGACCGATAAGGTCGATGTCTCCCGCCACCCGGATCTCTTGGTCGGCGTGGTTCCGGTGATCAACCTCGAATGGATTCAGAAGATTCAGCGCGACAAGGCGCAGCGAGGCTACTCCACCGAGGCCGTCACCGACACCATCTTGCGGCGCATGCCCGATTACGTGAACTACATTTGCCCTCAGTTCACACGCACGCACGTAAATTTCCAACGGGTCCCCACCGTCGATACCTCCAATCCGTTCATCGCCCGTGAGATTCCCACGGCCGACGAGAGCTTTCTGGTAATCCGATTTGCCAATCCCAAGGGCATCGATTTTCCGTACTTACTCAACATGCTGCACGATTCATTCATGTCGCGGCCCAATACCATCGTGGCGCCCGGCGGCAAGATGGAATTGGCGATGCAACTGATCTTCACGCCATTTATTTGGCGGATGATGGAGCGACGCAAAAAAGCACTGGGCCGCCACTGAGGAGCGCAACAAAAATGACGCAAGCAAAACCGACCGGCGAAGCCCTCGCCGCCAACGCGATTCGCATGCTGGCAGTCGATGCCGTGCAGCAGGCCAACTCCGGCCACCCGGGCATGCCCATGGGCATGGCGGAGATCGCCATCGCGCTGTGGCAACGCCACCTCAAGCACAATCCCAATGATCCTGCATGGCCCGATCGGGATCGGTTTTTGCTCTCTAACGGCCACGGATCGATGCTGCAATACGCGCTGCTGCACCTAAGCGGCTACGCGTTACCAATGGAGGAAATCAAACGCTTTCGTCAGCTGCATTCCAAGACGCCGGGACACCCGGAAGTGGGCCTCACCCCTGGGGTGGAGACCACGACCGGGCCCCTGGGGCAAGGCCTAGCCAATGCGGTGGGGATGGCCTTGGCCGAGCGCGTGCTGGCGCACCGCTTTAACAAGCCCGACGCAAAGATCGTCGACCACTACACGTACGTGTTTTTAGGCGACGGCTGCCTGATGGAGGGCATCTCGCACGAGGTCTGCAGCCTGGCTGGCACACTGCGCTTAGATAAGCTCATCTGCCTGTACGACGATAACGGCATATCGATCGATGGCAAGGTCGAGGGCTGGTTCATGGACGACACGATCGCGCGCTTTCGGGCCTACGGCTTTAATGCCGAGCGGGTCGATGGCCACGACATCAACGCGGTCTCCGAGGCCATTGCGCGTGCTCGCCGCTCCGATCGCCCAACGCTGATTGCCTGCAAAACCATCATTGGCAAGGGCAGCCCCGACAAGCAGGGTAGCGAAGGAATTCACGGCGCGGCCCTTGGAGCCGAGAGCGTTGCCAAGGCGCGTGCCCAGCTTAATTGGCCATATCCGCCCTTTGAGATCCCGGCCGAGGTCTACAGCCTGATGGATGCACGCGCGCGCGGCAAGTCGGCGCAAGATGAGTGGAAGGCGCGCATGGCAAAGTATCGCGCGGCCTATCCACAGGATGCGGCCGAATTCGATCGCGTGATGACCGGAGAACTGCCGAGCAAGTTCGCGGCCAATTACAAGGCATATGTCGAGCAGACAGTGGCAAAGGGCGAAAAACTGGCTAGCCGCCAGGCTTCGCAGCGCGCAATCGAAGTGCTCGCCAAGGAGTTGCCCGAGCTGCTCGGGGGTTCTGCCGACTTGACCCATTCGAACCTCACGCACTGGAAGGCCGCAGTGACCTTTCGCCCCGAGGAACCGGGCAATTACGTGAATTTTGGCGTGCGCGAATTTGGCATGACAGCCATCATGAACGGCGTGGCACTGCACGGAGGGCTGATTCCGTTTGAAGCGACGTTTTTGACCTTCGCTGACTATTCGCGAAGTGCGATTCGCATGTCTGCGCTCATGCAGCAGCGGGTAGTGCACGTCTTTACGCACGACTCAATCGGACTGGGCGAAGACGGCCCGACCCACCAAGCTGTCGAGCACGTCTCCAGCCTGCGCCTCATACCGGGACTCGATGTCTGGCGGCCGTGCGACGTTACCGAAAGCGCGGTTGCCTGGCGTTGCGCCGTGGAACGGCGCAACGGCCCCAGCGCCTTGCTCTTTACTCGCCAGGCGCTGCCCGCGCAGGTGAACTCCAATAGTTTGATTGCCGGCATCGAGCGCGGGGGCTACGTGCTGCGCGAGCCCGCTGCCAAGGCGCAGATTGTGCTGCTGGCCACTGGCTCCGAAGTGCAGCTCGTGGTCGATTCGGCGCGGGAGCTGGAAGGACGTGGGATCGCCGCGCGCGTCGTCTCGATGCCATGCTGCGAGCGGTTTGACCGCCAAGACCCCGAGTACCGGCGCTCCGTCTTGGGCGATGGTCTTCCTGTGGTTGCGGTCGAGGCCGGGGTCACTCGCCTCTGGCATCAGTATGTGGGCGCACGCGGTCGAATCATCGGCATCGATCGATTTGGCGAATCGGCTCCGGGGCCGGAACTGTTCAAGTTCTTTGGCCTGACCACCGAACGCGTCACCGCCGCCGCGATGGAGTTGCTCGGCGCACGTTAGTCATGCTCTGATCCTAGGGCGGGCACTGCACTTTGTCTCGGGCGGCGCATTGGGCGCCCGCCCGAGCGGCGCGCGTTAGCGCCGAGGAGGTACCTCGCGCCACGGATCATGCGTGGCGCTCGAAGAGCTTTGCTGCCAGCGGTTGTTGCTCAGTATCGAGGCAAGACTGCGGCCAGGACGCTGTGGGGTAATTGCCTGATGCAATCGCGCCAGAAGCATCAGCTCGCTCATCGCGTCCGGATCGATAGGTGCATGAAATCCATCCGCGACCCAAATGCGTTCGAAATACTCGTTCATTTCCGGGTATCCCCAAAGCAAGGTAATGGCACGCGCGATGTCGGGGTGGCGCGCCTCGACGATGGACAGATCGTCCAGAGGATTTGCGCGCAGATCAAAGCTCAGTGGATCGACGTCGTTGGTGCTTGGTTTTTGGCGCGCGGCGATGATGTCGGGCACCAGCGGCGGCAAGCTCCCATAGGGTGACTCGGCCGCTGGTAGCGCTGGCCGGCTGGCGCCGCGTGTGCTGCGAAACGGGTTACCCATAAAACGGATTGTAGGAGTAATCCCTCAGACCACGCATATATGGGATGACGGATAACCTCCGAGTTTCGAGCGCAAATCGACGATCGGCGGAATTCCTCTGATGAGCGGGCTTTTAATCGCGAAAATTGTCAAAGGATAAGGGCACATCTTTAATCGCGCTGCGCAGTTGGGCCATACACTGCTGCAAGGCGTCCTTTTTTGCCCCGCTCACGCGCACCGCATCGCCCTGGATGCTTGCGCTGAGCTTGGTGCGGCTGTCCTTGACCAGCTGCACGATTTGTTTGGCCAAGGCCGATTCGATGCCGGCGCGGATCTTGATGGTTTGTTTTCGTTTATCCATGCCAACTTTCTCCGGTTGCGCATCGCGATCCAAAAAACGCAAGTCGACCGAGCGCTTGGCCATTTTCGCGAGCAACACATCGCGAACCTGTCCGAGCTTAAAGTCATCCTCGGCGTACAGCGTGAGCTCACAGTGCTTGCCTTCTTCGCTTTCCTCGATGCGGGCATCGGAGCCCTTAAAATCAAATCGGTTGGCAATTTCGCGATTGGCCTGGTCGACGGCGTTACGCACCTCGACCAAATTGGGTTTGCATACGACATCAAAACTTGGCACAGCAATCCTCCGCTAAGAAAAGCACAGCAAATCCCTCTGCTGTGCATCGTGCACGGCTTTTTATAATTGCGCGATGGCGTTCATACTTGAGCAGCGCGTTTGCCTAAAGCCGCTAAATTCCTTTGGTGTTGACGCCCGCGCGTCCTGGTTTGCCCGTGTCCAAAGCGTAACGGATCTTCAGCGGCTGCAAGAAGATGCGCGGCTGCGTCATGTGCCTCGGCTGGTCCTTGGGGCCGGCTCCAATATGCTGTTTGTCGGCGACTTCGACGGCCTTGTGATCCAAGTCGCGCTGCCGGGCATCGAGCCGGCTGGACGCACGGACGATGCCGAGCTTTTGCGCGTTGGTGCCGGCCAGAGCTGGCCCGAACTGGTCGAGCAGCTGGTACGCTCGGGCCACCCGGGTCTGGAGAACTTGGCGCTCATACCCGGCTGGGTCGGCGCGGCGCCGATTCAGAATATCGGGGCCTACGGACTTGAGCTGGCCGAGCGCTTGCACTCGGTGCGCGTCTGGCAGGCCGGCAGCGGCACCTGTCGCGACATGTGGCCCGAGGAATGTGCACTGGGGTATCGCGACAGCGTCTTTAAGCATGATGCCGATGCGCAGCGCATCGTCGTATCCGTCACCTTACGGCTGCCGCTGCGCTGGGAGCCGGTAACGGGCTACGCCGAGCTAGAGCGCGAGTTGGCCGCGCGCGGTTGTACGCGCCCGACTGCGGTGGATATCTACGAGGCAGTGTGTGCGTTGCGTCAGCGCAAACTCCCGGATCCGAGAAAGCTCGGGAACGCGGGCAGTTTTTTCAAAAATCCGGTCGTTGAGCGTGCGCGCCACGCCGAGCTCATCGAGCGACATCCCTCGATGGTGAGTTATCCGTTGGCGGGAGGGCGCTACAAGATCGCAGCGGGCTGGCTGATCGAGGCCTGCCAGCTGCGCGGCGTAACCCGCGGGCGCGTTGGCACCTTTGAGCGCCAGGCGCTGGTGCTAGTAAATCGCGACGGCGCCAGCGGCGCCGAGGTGCTTGCGCTGGCCCGAGAAGTGCAAGAGCGCGTGCAAGAAAAGTTCGGCATTTGCCTCGAACCCGAAGTGCGTATCGTGGGCGCGCGTTAAGCGCCCGCCGCAAGCGCGAGGGCCCATGCTGCTGCGCCGCTTATCTTCGCCGGCGCGTGCGGGCGCGCGCAGCAATGCGCATCCGCAGCGCGTTGAGCCGGATGAAACCCTCGGCGTCGGCTTGGTTGTAGGCCCCCTTGTCATCGTCGAAGGTCGAAATCGCGGGATCGAACAGCGAGTCGCGCGGGGAGCTGCGGCCCGTGACCAGTACCGTGCCCTTGTACAGCTTTACGCGCACGGTGCCATTGACGTGTCGCTGCGATTCGTCGATGAGCGTCTGCAGCAATCGCCGCTCAGGGCTAAACCAGTAGCCGTTGTAGATCATGCGTGCGTATCGCGGCATCAGGTCGTCCTTGAGCGCGAGCACTTCGCGATCAAGCGTTATTGACTCGATCGCCCGGTGCGCCTTAATCATGATGGTGCCGCCGGGCGTTTCGTAGCAGCCGCGCGATTTCATTCCCACGTAGCGGTTCTCCACCAAGTCCAGGCGTCCGACCCCATGGCGACCGCCGACGCGGTTTAGTTCGCTGAGCACCTGTGCGGGCGTGAGGCGCCTGCCGTCGACGGCGACGATATCGCCGCGCTCATAGGTCAGCTCGATGGTCTGCGCACGGGCGGGCGCCTTGCTGGGCGAGACGGTCATGCGCCACATGCTCTCCTCGGGTTCAAAGTTGGGGTCCTCCAGCACCCCGCCTTCGTACGAGATGTGCAGCAAGTTGGCGTCCATCGAGTACGGCGCC
>CAZSOI010000430.1:0-9330 GCA_964608115.1 uncultured Burkholderiaceae bacterium
GGGCGCGGGCCGCACGGGGAGTGGTGGGGGTGGTGGGGGCGGAGCCACGTATACGGGAGCCGGAGGCGGCACCGGTTCTAGGAAAGTGATTTCCGAGACCACGAGCGGATAGGGATATATCGGCCGCTCGTAGAAGTACCACTGGCCGCCCGCAAACCACCACCAGCCGCAGCGCCCTGCAAAGCAGCTGTTTCGCCACTGCCCGCCACGCCAATGTCCAAGCTCAATCGCGTCAAAACGATGAACATCCCGCTCATGAAACTCATGACGCTCTCGGACGGCCTCATGGTGTTCTCGCGCCTCTTCGTGCCGTTCTCGGCCGTACTCGTCGGCCCGCACATTTGCGGACACGACTAGCAAAGCACCAAACCCAAAGAGGGCAATTGACAATCGCCCAGTCGCGTCTTTGTGCGTGTTGTCTAAATGAGCGTTCATGGTTCGACGGAAAATTCCATAAGTCTTTGAGTTGATCACCAGCACGGCGCAAGCAAATGCGTCGAATCTTTTATGCGGACGGAGCCTGTTGTCCTTGGTCCTGATCGACCGCATCCTTTTGTCCGTCTTCCTGAAGACTTTCGTGGCCGTGGCGCCATTCCCGATAGCCTTGGTGATGCCCGTGTCCACGGTGATGCGCCGAATGGGCAATCTGATCGAGCGTCGTACGCTGTTCGGGTGAAAGTACTGCTTCGAGTTTTGTGGTCGCGTCGGCCAGCACAGCCAGCTTGCGTGCACCATCGGCTGCCCCATCTGCGCGCGCCTTGGCGATCGTTGCGGCGTCAGCGTCAGGCGCTGGCCGGTGGAAGGTTCTCTCAGCCAAGGCAGTGCGAGCGCTGGCGTACGTTTGCCACGCGGCCTGTTGCGATGCTTTGATCTCCAGTCGGTTGGCATCCCTTTCCAATTTGGCGCGAACCCATTCTTGACGATGCTGTGCCCGTTGCTCAGCGCGGTCCATAGCAGGGTCCGCGGCCATAGCGCTGCTAAGCAGGGCCGCCAGCAGTGAAGTGCCCAATGCAAGTTTGACAGCCGAAGTCGATATCGTATGCATGTCTTGTACCTCACGTAGTGTGGAATTTAACGGCTCCATGCTAGCTCGCCGAGGGTCCGCTCCGGCGGTTTGGGCTCGTAAACTTCTGTAAATATTGTTGCGATTCGATAGACCCCAACGATGGGAACGGTTTCGCCACATGCAATTGGCGAGAATGAAACGAAAGTTTGCACGGTCGAGGACCGCAGATTTCGTCAGAAAAATAGATTGAGTTGCGAACTCGTGTCCCGGGCGTGCCCGATACAATCTGCCGCACATTCCTTTATGCGGTCAGCCAAAAGGACTTGCGGTAGCCGGCGTATTTGCAAAGTGAAAGCAGATTGCGGCGGCTTTGCCCGTCTTTGCTGTTTTGAACTAAGACGTCTGGGAGTGTGCAGATCGCTGCCGCAAGCGCATGATCGTCGCGGCACACCGCGGTTACGGCCGCGCGCCGGGCAAGCATAGGAAGTAACGCCACAGCGTATCCCGTCGCGCTGTCCGAATTCGCACGCACGCGTATGCCGCGATCCGCCGGCGTCGTAGTCAAAACTTTTGGCGTTCAGCCGTACAACTTCCAGCGGGATTGGAGGTCGGCCGCCGCCGGGGCAAAGTTTGCCGTTCGATAATCGCATTTTCTTTTTGAGCATTCGCAAGTGGTGAAAATGCGATACCGGCTAGCCTACAAACGGCACCTGCGCTAGTAACGAAGCGTCGCGTACCGCTTGCAGAAACCAGCCTGGATACGGTGAAATGCAAACTATCGCAAATTGCCGGCATGGTTTGCCGCTGCCCCCGTGACAAAGGAGCCAGAATGCAGCTTTCCGTGCAAGGCCTCGTCGATCGCCTCAGCGAAAGCATCCGTGTGCCCTTTGCGATTGCGGGACCCGATGGTGCTGTGTACCGGTCCGGCGCCGGCGAACCGCTCTTCACGATCATCTTTCGCACCGACGCAGCATTTCTTTCAACGCTCATGCGCGGTCATATGGGTTTACTGGAATCGTATTTCGATCAGACGGTCGACGTGGAAGGGGATTTGGGAGCAGCCTTTGCCGCCGGCCTCTCAAGCGGCTTTGACAAACAATTCACGGCCTTCAGTGATGTAGAAAACCGCCTGCACGAATTGCGCCACTCCAACCGCAGCGCGGCAAGGGCCAAGGCGAATGCACGGGCGCACTATGGGTTGGGCGAGCCCTTTTACCGACTTTGGCTGGATGATCCACTGAAAATGTATACCTGCGCTTATTGGACCGAGAACACCCGCACCCTTGAGCAAGCGCAGTGCAACAAGATCGATCACGTTTGCCGCAAGCTGCGCCTAGCGCATGGTGAGCGCTTTGTGGACATTGGTTGCGGTTTTGGCGGCTTTCTTTTGCGTGCGTTTGATACGGTAGGCGCGCTGGGTACGGGCGTAAACACCGCGACCGAGCAGGTCGAATGGCTGCGCGATGAGATCACGCGCCGCGGTTTGGACGGTCAAATTGTTGTGCGGGACGCCGATTTTCGCGAGGTCGATGCGCAGTTCGACAAGGTCGTCTCGATCGGGGTGCTCGAGCACGCGGGTCGCGACCAACTTGCTGAGGTCGTCAAGGCGCACGCCGACTTTCTGCGTCCGGGAGGCCTGGGTGTGCTGCATTTTATCGGCCATGTCGGACACTACGAGACGGAGTTGTTTATCCGCAAGCACGTTTTTCCAGGAGGTTGGATTCCGAGTCTTGCCGAAGTCATCGTCGAGATGGAGCGTTGCAGCCTCGAGGTGCTTGACATCGAAAATCTGCGCCGACACTACGCACTGACACTCGATGAATGGGCTCGCCGGTTTGAGCGCAATTGGAACGCCATCCAGGCGCTGGACCCAAGTCGTTTCGACGAGCGCTTTCGGCGTATTTGGCGCAGTTACCTCGTTGGCTGTGCCGAGATGTTTCGTTCGCCCGCCGGTTATACGCACCTGTTTCAAATCGTGTTTAGCAAGGGCAACGTGACGGCCGAGAATTATCCAATGACCCGGGCCCACCTATATGGAAGCTGACGCTTCGTCCTCCTATCGGCCTGAAGATGCATCTGCCTACGGGCGACGCAAGGTTAAATTGCTAGCCCAGTTACAAGTTGAACAAGCTGGCGCTCCGCTTGGCCTGGGCAAACGGACGTCCAACTTGTTTCGCGACCGTGCTGAGCGAAGCAAGCGTCGTCTGGACTTAAGCAGTTTTTGCCATGTCCTGCGGGTTTGCACAGAGGAAGGCTGGGTCGATGCGGAGGGATTGACGGGCTTTGAGGACTTGGTGGCCGCGACGTTGCCTCGCGGTGTGATGCCGGCGGTCGTTCCGCAATTAAAAACAATTACGCTTGGCGGCGCGGCGGCAGGCGTTGGCATTGAAGCCACCTCGTTTCGCTATGGCCTGGTGCACGAAACGCTGATGGAATTCGATGTGCTGCTGCCGGGCGGGGAAATCGTGCTTTGCAGACCCGACAATGAACACAGGGAACTGTTTTTCGGTTTCCCAAACTCGTACGGTACGCTGGGCTACGCACTGCGCTTGCGACAGCGCACGGTTCGGGTCAAGTCCTATGTGCGGGTCGAACACCAGCGTTTCGAATCCGCGCCTGCGTACTTTGCGGCACTGGGCGAACAGTGCGCTGGGACGGCCGATTTCATCGACGGCGTGGTATTCGGACCACGCTCTCTGGTTCTGAACGTCGCGCGCTTTGTCGACGAAGCACCATGGCTTAGTGACTACGGATTTGAGCACGTCTATTACCGTTCTTTGCTGCAGAAGGACGTCGACTATCTGGACGTGAGTGACTATCTTTGGCGATGGGACACCGATTGGTTCTGGTGCTCGAAAAACCTGGGCGCACAAAATCCCTTGGTGCGGCAGATACTCGGCCGCAAGCGGCTGAACTCGCGAACGTACACGCGCGTAATGCGCTGGAACGCCCGCTGGGGGCTAAGCCGGCGCTGGGCCCGGCTGCGCGGCCTTTATCCCGAAGCGGTGATTCAGGACGTCGACATCCCTTTGGCCCGCGCAGGGGAATTTCTCGACTTTTTGCTACGCGAAATCGGAATCTTGCCAATCTGGATCTGTCCGGTGCGCGCGCTCGAACCCGTCGCGCGCTACCCGTTATACCCTTTGGCTCCGGGCACCCTGTACGTCAACTTCGGATTCTGGGACACCGTTTACTCGCAAGTGGCGCACGAGCCGGGCTACCATAACCGTCTGGTCGAGCGCGAGGTCCTTCGCTTGGGTGGAATCAAGTCGCTGTATTCGGACAGCTTTTTTACTCGCGAGGAGTTTGCAAAGGCCTACGGCGCCGAGCAGCTGGAGGCCTTGAAAGCTAAGTACGACCCGCAACGGCGCGCATTGGGACTGTATGAGAAATGCGTGCTGCGCGACTAAGTGCTACTTCAAAGCAAGCGCGGCACAGTCGCTGACAGGTCCCGATCGCTTTTTTGTTAAAGAGCTGCCAGGACGCGATCCAGGCGTGCACGCACTTCCCGCGCAAGCGGCGCCACATCCGCGCGTTCGGTCAGTTCAAAAAGTGCGATCGGGTCGAGTAATTCGACTTGCACTCCGGCCGCGTCCTGTCGCACGACGACATTGCAAGGCATGAGTAAGCCGATCGAGGGCTCGGCATCGATCGCCTGGGCCGCATAGGGCGGATTGCACGCACCGAGTATCCGATAGGGCGACATCTGTCGACCCAACTTTTGTTTCATCGTCGCGCTAACGTCGATGTCAGTGAGGACACCGAACCCTTCCTTCGCGAGTTCCTGCGTCACCTTTGTCACGGCAGCTTCGAAGGGCAATGCGACCGTTTTGCCAAAACCATACTTGTTGCGCACCGCCGTTCTCCCTTCAGGTCGACGCCATTTTGGCATTTTGACCATTGTGCATCATTGAATCGCGTTGCAGCGCTGTAAGCGCCTTACACGCATGCCGTGTGCGGCGCGCAAGCACGCCGTGCGGACATCCTCCCGCCACGGAAGATGGCCTCTCGGATGGTGCTGCTTACGTCGATCTGGGCGCGAGGCGCTGACTCAGCTCATGCAGTGCCGAAAGCTGCAATACGTCAGCGGCCTGCTCGAACGTGAGATCGTGGCGGTTCATGATGAAACGGATGTGTACGATCTGGCGATTGACATCAAACTCTTGCTGTTCGTCGACCTTATCCATGCTGTGCTCCTTTTGGCCCGGATGCAGATTTGCGGGACATCTACCCTCGCGGCAACGGTACCGGTCCTAGCTTACAAAATGTGGTTTCTTCGCGCGCCAATTGCCGATTGATTCCTTTCGGCAATCCGATTCTTATGGGCCGAGCGCAGCGGCTGCGCTCGGCCAGATGCCATCAACCGTAAGAGTCTGGCCCCGTCTATCCGTCCGCCCGACGTTTTGGACTTGTCGCGGCCGAGCTCGAACTGGCTTCCGACGCACAAATACTCGGAGCGCCGCGAAATCCCGGCAAAATCCAGCCTGGGGTCAAAATCACAGGAGCACCATGAAGAAACAATCACTTGCCCTCTCGAAGGTCTACATTTTGCTGGAGCCCGGGCCTGTGGTATTGCTCGCGACCGCGCAAGGCGGCAAGGCCAATGTCATGACCCTGTCGTGGCATACGATGATGGAATTTGAACCGCCGCTGATCGGTTGCGTTGTCAGTGGTCGTGATTATAGTTTTGACGCGCTCGTGGCGACACGCCAGTGCACGGTCAACATTCCAACGGTGGATATCGCATCGAAAGTAGTCGGCTGTGGAAATTGCTCTGGCCGGAGCGTGGACAAATTTCTAGCGTTCGGGCTCACACCTGTACCCGCCAAGCTTGTCCAGGTGCCGCTAATCGCCGAGTGCTTTGCGAATCTGGAATGCCGGGTCTTTGATATGCGCTTGGTCCAACGCTACAACTTCTTTGTGCTCGAAGTGCTCAAGGCCTGCGTGGATCCCAGCTGCAAAGACCCCCGCACACTGCATCACCGCGGTCGAGGTGCTTTTATGGTGGCCGGGGCGACAATCAAGCTGCCATCAAAGATGCGCTGAGGCGCGCGTAAATGGGGAAATACCATTGGCGGTGCGACCTACCGTTGCTGCTTGCCTGGTCAAGGTTGTATGTCCCTGTCGCCGAATAAGGTTCGGCGACCTTGAAATGGCGTGGATGCAACCGCCCTCGCTGCGCACGGATGTGACCCAAGTTAGACTTTTGCTTGTTGGTTCATGATGTGAGATCTCGCAATGGATTTGATTCAGTCGATAGACGGTCGTTCGTGGCAGGGCGTTTTCGATGAGCGCTGCCAGCGGGAGGCCATGGATTTGCTCGAAAAGGGGGGACTGCTTTTTTTCCCGCATCTTGCCTTCGAGTTAAGTGATCGCGAACGGCGCTTTCTTGTTCCCGAGGCCGTTGATGCAAAAACAAAGAACGTTAGCTTCGATGCCGGTACAGGGCTCGTGCGTGGAAGCACCCTGCAAGGATCTGATGCACTCGTGCTGCAGCAGATGCTGGCGCGCTATGCTCGGCAGTCGCTTGATTTGGTGCAAGCGCTGCTACCGCACTATGTGCAGTCGCTGCAGCCGGCTCGGACGAGCTACCGTCCCGTGGAAGTGCAGGGTAGGCAAAGCTCCTGGCGCAAGGACGATACGCGTCTGCATGTCGACGCCTTTCCCTCCAGTCCCAATCAGGGTAATCGCTTGCTGCGAGTATTTAGCAACGTCAATCCGGACGGCAAAGATCGCGTCTGGCGAGTCGGAGAGTCCTTCGAACGAGTGGCGCAACGCTTCGTGCCGGGCATTGCCCGCCCGATTCCTGGTCTGGCCCAGCTGCTGCTTGCACTGCGCATCACCAAGAGCCTGCGTACGCAATACGACCACCTCATGTTGCAGATACACGATCACATGAAGGCCGATTCAAGGTATCAGTCAGAGGTAAGCTCTAGCGAGCTTCGGCTATCGGCGGGTTCGACGTGGATCGTATTTACAGACGTCGTGTCCCATGCGGTGTTGGCCGGACAATTCATGATGGAGCAGACATTCTTGCTTCCGATCGACGGTATGCTCGACCCGACCCGATCGCCATTGCGCATCCTCGAGCGGGTCGCCGGCCGGCCTCTGGTCTAAACGAGCAGGCCGCGGCCCAGGCGCCAGGCGGCGTTGTACCGTCGCCCGCTGTTTGGTTACAGATTCAACTCCCAACTGATGGGAGCGTTCACGCCGTGCTCCTGCAACTTTTTGCGCCGGTGGGGCAGACTTCGTGGCGTCATTGCAGTTGCGATTCAGGTGCGAGCAAGCGGATTGGGCACCGGCTCGGCGATCTTCGTGAGGCGATTGCGGTCCGTATGATGAAAAGGCGCTGGATTTCCGCGAATGAGCAGCACTGTGTCCTCCTCGTAGGACCAGGTGCCGTCCTCGTGGACCGATACTTTGATTCGAAATTCGATGGTCTTGAATGCATACTCGAGAAAGGGCGCCGAGCGAATACCGAAACTTTCGGCTTCGCGACTAGCCGTTAACTCGAATTCCTTCGCATTGTCGCTTGCCCGCCCTTCAGCCATCACGATCTGCGCGCGAGGAATCGTCAACGTGTGAATCACAGTGCTGGTAGCGGGCTCCCAAAGCCAGTACCCCACCTGATCGTGATATGTCTTAACCTGGTCGGGCTTTACGATGTGGGTGTGGTAGCGCAGACCGTAGAACAGTTGCGGCCCGTTCGTCTGGGGATCGATTGGTTGCAGCTCTATATGCTCCACGTATGCCTGCTTCTTGGGTCCGTCGGCCTTTGGTTTTACGTCAAGTCCACGGCGACCTTCCCAGACTCCAGCGATCGCGCGCAACGGGCCAAGGTTTCGCAGCGTATCGGTATCGATCGGCGAGGGCTCGGTAAAAATGTCCTCCGGAAATTGCCCCATGCAAGTGCTCCAAGTATTGATCGTTCATGCTTGCCCGATGCCGCACCTTAGTTCCAGCTTCGTCGTGCCCATGAGGAGCACCTGGCATGCGTCGAGCGCAAGCGATGTTGCGACGAAAAACGCGGGACGGTCAAGTAATGGTCGCAACGGTTCCTTGGTTTCGCAACTTGGTCCGCAGGCCGGTATTGACCGCGACAGTGCTGCGGGGAAAGTACTTTTGGCCGCCACGCTGAGGCCGCGCTTTGACATCGCTTCTTCCGCCGCCGACAGCACCGCGAGCGCGATCGCGGGCCAAAAAAGGCGCTGGACTTTGGCAAAAATAGTCTCGGACGTTGTATGAATAGCCCGGATAAAGCGGCCGAATATCCAAACACCTGCAGATGTGACGCCGGCCGGGGTTTCGGTGCCTAGCGAGATCTTTTCGGGGCGATCATCCAACGTTACGATCGCCTGCAGGGGATTTGCTGGCAGATGCACCTGACGGAGGGCGCTGTGCGATATTGCAAACTTCCTTGCGGCACTGTGATTCCCGCGCTTGGGCTGGGCACCTGGCGCATGGGAGAGTCCCCGCGTCGGCGCGCGGCGGAGGTGGCGGCCGTGCGTAACGCTTTAGCGATGGGATATCGCCTCATCGATACGGCGGAGATGTATGGTGAAGGAGGCGCCGAAACGGTGCTGGGTATTGCAGTTGCCGATGCGATGCGCGCCGGTGAGGTTCGCCGCGAGGATCTGTTCATCGTAAGCAAGGTTTATCCGCACAATGCCAGCCGAATCGGCACGCTGGCGGCCTGCGATCGCAGCCGCTCGCGGCTGCGCTTAGATCAAATCGATCTGTACTTGCTGCATTGGCGAGGCCAGCACCCGCTGCGAGAGACTTGTGCCGCCATGCAGCAACTTGTCGCCGACAAGCGTATTGGCCACTGGGGCGTGAGCAATTTCGATACTGATGACATGATCGAACTGCTGCAAGTTCAGCGCGAAATGGGTATCGCTCGGGGTATGTCCGCGGCTTGCGCCACCGACCAGGTGTATTACTCGTTGCGAGCGCGGGGACCCGAAATCAGTCTGCTGCCATGGTTACGTGCGCGCCATATGCCGCTTATGGCCTATAGCCCGATCGATCAGGGTGCTCTGGCAAGCGAGCCCCAATTGCAGGATCTTGCACAGCGCGCAAATGGCTCTGCGGCACAGCTCGCATTGGCGTGGGTGTTGGCACATGCTGGGGTGGTGGCCATCCCCAAAGCGGTTCGTGAGAAGCACTTGCGTGAAAACCTTGCGGCGGCGCAGCTGCAGCTGAGCCCGCAAATTTTGACCGAGCTCGAAAAGCGTTTTCCCGCACCACGGCATGAGACGCCGCTGGCCATGCTCTAACTGCACACTCGGGGTCCCGCGGGTGAACCTGGATGCAATTGGCAGTGC
>CAZSOI010000431.1:0-1505 GCA_964608115.1 uncultured Burkholderiaceae bacterium
TCGCGGTAAAAATAGCCGTGTACGGCCTCGGCAAATAGCGTGTCGGCAACCTGGTCAGCTTTGGTTTTTTCGATCAGTACATAAATTTCGATTTCCGGCCGCAGGGCCGAAATGCGCTGCACGAGGTCCGGCGCGCCCGCACGCCGACGCGCGCGCCGCTGTGCGGACTCCTTAGCAGCTGCCAGTTTGTCATCGACGATTACCAGCTGCGTGTCACCGTCCTCGCGGATCAGGCGCAGGCCCTCAGCCGGGGTGGGTGCTCCGAGAAAGGAAATCCCGAACGGGTTATCTAGGGCGCGCGCCGCGGCGTTTAGCCCTTTGAGCAGTTCGCGCAGAATCAGTGGGTCGTCATTGATGACCACGACCCTGCAAGAGGGCTTGGGCATGCGGTCGGCAGACTCGGCCGCGCTGGCAACGCACGCCGTTAGCGCATCAGGCCATCGCTTTCACGGCCGCAGCCAGGCGGCTTTTGTTGCGAGCAGCAACGTTTTTGTGCACGATTTTTTTGTCGGCGATCGAATCAATCACGCTCGTGGAGTGCTGCAGCGCCCGGGCTGCGGCAGCTTTATCGCCGCCCGCGATTGCCTTGCGCACCGCTTTGATGGCCGATCGCACGCGCGAGCGTTGTGCGGAAGCTTGCGCGTTGCGCGCGCGCGCCTGAAGAGCGCGTTTTTTTGCCTGTTTGGTGTTTGCCATTGCCCGATCCTTAACACACGCACTGCGCGGTAGCGACCACGTCCTGGCGCCGCATTCGATGCCCAACGGCATGGCGCCGGCGTCGGCGATTCGCGGTGCTTTGGAAGACGCAGCAAAGCTTTACACTTTAGCACAATGAGCACATCAAAACCAGTGCCGCTCGCCTTGGCGCAGTGTGCCCTGCCGTCGTAAGTGAATTTGCTGCGCGCTGCCGCCGGTATCAGCGGCCTGACGATGCTCTCGCGCGTCACGGGCTTGCTTCGCGATCTGCTCATTGCCCGCTTTTTCGGTGCCGGCCTCGAGATGGATGCGTTCACCGTGGCTTTCCGCATCCCCAACTTGCTGCGCCGCCTGTTTGCCGAAGGGGCCTTTGCCCAAGCCTTTGTTCCAATTTTTGCCGAGATCAAGATCCAGCAGGGCCCCGAGCGCACGCGTGTGCTGCTCTCGCACGTGGCCTCAGCGCTGTTTTGGGTGCTGCTGACGCTTTCGATTCTCGGAGTCCTGGGCGCACCGCTGCTGGTGGCCGTAATCGCCACGGGCTTTGCGCACACCGCGGCCTTTGATCTTGCAAGCTTGCTAACGCGTTGGATGTTTCCTTACATCCTTTTCATGTCCCTCATCGCCTGCTCCGGAGGCGTGCTCAACGCCTTCGGCCGCTTCGCAGTTCCCGCTTTTACGCCCGTATTGCTCAACGTTTCCATGATCGCGCTAACGCTGATGTTGGGCCGGGCGATGCAGCCGCCGATTTTGGTGCTCGCCGTGGCCGTGCTGCTTGGCGGCGCCTTGCAGCTGGCGATCCAGGTGCCCGC
>CAZSOI010000432.1:0-1941 GCA_964608115.1 uncultured Burkholderiaceae bacterium
CAGGCTGTAGAGTGGCAGCCCGTGCTCGCGCAGGGCGGCCTCGAAGTCCGGCAGCGGCGTGAAGACGCGCTCGCAGGCCCAATCATGAGCGTTCATGAGGCTGTACAGGACTTGAAGCCCGTGGTGGCTCATCCCCAGGGCGTAGGTGTCGGGAAAAGCCAGGCAAACGGTCCCCCGCACGCTCCCCTGATCCTTGACGATACTGTTCAGCTCGCCACCGGCGTATTGCGCCGGGGTCCGGACCGTTGGCAAGATCCGCGAAATGATGGCGTCCTTGAAATCGTGATTCAGCATCGCTTTGCAATCTCTCTGCAGCTCGGTTTCGACCTGTCGCCCAGCCAGCGGGGCGGATCTTCACCGTGACAGCTTCCAGGAGCCGGCCGACGGGATCGCTGTGGAATGACACATACGCATCTTACCGGGACGGCATTTTCCTGAATAGGCAGCCCGTTCGGCCCCGGCACGATCGGCATAGCTTCTGGACAGACGAGAGGCTTTCTTCACAAGATCGATATTACGGCCGCGAGAAAGTAGGTCAGGCTTTCCAGCTTTCTCGGCATCCCGCTCCCTGGTGGATTCTCAATGCTTCTCGCCGAGTCCGAGATTCAAAGGTCCCTGAAGTGCGTCCAGGCGGCCTTCCCCCGCTTTGCAAACTGGGACCATAATAACGAAATCAATGAATCCTACTCGGGGTTCTCCCTTTGGGGCGAGTTCGTCCCCGAGCCGGATGAGCCCATGCCACGAAGTTTTTTCGTAACGTTTGATACCTATGGAGCCACCTGGGCAGGACATCTCAGCATCGGGAAACCCTGCTATTTCTGGTCGGGTGCCGAGTGTGGAGATGCCTATTTGGTTGATACGCGTCCCTGTGCCACTCTGGAAGACGCGCTTGCAAGTCTCAAGCGGCAAATGGCTGACTTGTTCGCGGCTCTTTCGGGTTCAGCCGCCGGAAGGTGATCAGGCCTCAGGAACCGATGATTGGGATATTGATTCCAGAAACCGCTTCTGTGTTCGGATCGCGCCCCGATCCTGGTGCGAACAAACCTGAGGCGAGGCTGGACTGCTTCAAATGGCATAACGCCTAACGGATCGGCTGGGTAAGTCATCCACCTCTTTCCAGTCAAGCAACCAGGCTTTCACCAACGCAAACGCCTGTGCCATGTTGTCGAAGGTGCCTGCCTCGCTCCACGCTCCTTGGAAAGCAGTGGCGGACCCTTTAAGGTTTCTTGGCAACATGAAGATAGTTCCCTGCATGTTGTAATGCAGCGTTCCCAGCAGTTCCTGGGCAGGGCCAGTCCCAGGTAATGAGTTCTTTCGCCACACATCGATCCATCTGCGGTCCTTCTGGAACGTGAAATCCTTTCGGAACGGCTCCAGATCGATTCCTTGCTGTTGGGCAAAGGAAACGAGTTCTTGTGCGGTCGCTCGGAAACTGTCAAGAGGGTTCATGAGTCGTGCCCTTTCCGCTCGTTCAGAGGACGGTACTGCTACTCTATGAGTATCCATCGGGGCGTAGGATTGTCCACCGTGGTTCCCCACATCAAGTTACTTCCAGCATCGGGGATTTGGGGAAGGAAGTCTTGAAGCACCTTGGCTTTGTCAGCCAGGTCCTCCGGCACATCCGTCGGCAGCACTCTCTCTTTGACAAGGAAGCCCTGTCGAGGATCAGCGGGGGCTTGAGCCTTGACCACATTATCGCTACGACCCCGAATAACCCGAGCATTCTCCAGGTTTTGAAACTCGTTACGGGCTTGGAGTGGGGATGTGCCGCGCTTGTGGAACTCCTTAACCACCCAGCCAGACTGATCAAGGTTTTCATAGACGACACCTTCAGCGCCACGCCCGAGTTCCTGACCGATCCGAGGCATTCCCCCCGTACCCGAAGTGTGACGTGCCATGAGGCTCCTCGTCGATTACGCTTCGCAATCCCGCGACTGCTGT
>CAZSOI010000433.1:0-11200 GCA_964608115.1 uncultured Burkholderiaceae bacterium
AGCCCGTACGTAGAAGAACTCTACGAACGCTACCTGGATAACCCTGGGTCGATCCCGGAGAAGTGGCGCGAGTATTTCGATCGAATGCAGCTCGTGCCGGCTGCCGACGGTAAGTCGTCGACCCACGACGTTGCGCACGCACCGATCGTTGAATCCTTCGCGATGCGTGCCAAGGCAGGCAGCCTTCGTCCTGCCGTGGCGGCGACGGATCTGTCGGTGGCTCGCAAGCAAGTTCATGTTCAGTCCATTATTGCGGCCTACCGTTTTCTCGGAAGCCGCTGGGCGGACCTGGATCCTTTAAAGCGCCAAGAGCGAGTTCCGATTCCGGAGCTCGAGCCCGCCTTTTACGACCTGACTGAAGCCGACATGGATATCGTGTTCTCGGCGGCCAATACGTACTTCGGCCCGGAACAGGCAACGTTGCGCGAAATCATTGGTGCCGCACGCCAGACATACTGTGGAACTATCGGGGCCGAGTACATGTACATCGGCGATCATGCGCAAAAACGCTGGTTACAGCAGCGGCTGGAGTCGATCCGGTCCACGCCCAACTTCCCTGCGACGCAAAAGCGGCGCATCTTGGAGCGCCTAACCGCAGCTGAGACGCTGGAGCGCTATCTTCACACGAAGTACGTGGGACAAAAGCGCTTCTCGCTCGAAGGCGGGGAGAGCTTCATTGCAGCGATGGACGAACTCGTGCAGCACGCAGGCACCTGCGGCGTCGAAGAGATCGTCGTCGGTATGGCACACCGCGGGCGGCTAAACGTTCTGGTCAATACCCTCGGAAAGATGCCCAAGGATTTGTTTGCTGAGTTTGAGGGCAAGGCTGCGGCGGATCTACCCGCTGGCGACGTGAAATACCACTTGGGCTTTTCCAGCGACGTTTCTACCAATGGAGGACCGGTGCACCTTTCGCTGGCGTTTAATCCGTCTCATCTGGAGATCGTTGACCCGGTGGTAGAAGGTTCTGTACGGGCGCGACAGGAGCGACGCGGCAAGGCTGGTGAGGCCAAGGTGCTTGCGGTGCAGGTGCATGGTGATGCGGCCTTCTCGGGACAGGGCGTTGTCATGGAGACGTTGGCGCTGGCACAGACCCGGGGCTATGGCACCGGCGGCACTGTGCACATCATCATCAATAACCAGATCGGCTTTACGACTTCGGATCCGCGTGATACGCGCTCGAGTCTGTACAGCTCGGATGTTGTCAAGATGATCGAAGCACCCGTATTGCACGTTAACGGCGATGATCCAGAAGCGGTTGTTTTGGCGACGCGTATCGCCCTTGATTTCCGTAGCCAGTTTAAAAAGGATGTGGTGCTCGACATCGTGTGCTTTCGCCGGCTGGGTCACAACGAGCAAGACACTCCGGCTGTGACGCAGCCGCTGATGTACAAGAAAATCGCGCTGCATCCAGGTACGCGCAAGCTCTACGCGGACAAGCTCGTCACGCAGGGCGTGATCACGACGGAAGAACTCGACCAGATGGTGCGCGCGTTCCGACAATCGCTCGACGAAGGCCATCAAACGGTCGAGCCGATTTTGACGAACTTCAAGAGCAAATACGCGGTCGACTGGACCCCATTTTTAAACCGCAAATGGACCGATAGCGCCGATACAGCGGTTCCGCTCTCCGAGTTGCGGCGGCTTGGGGAGCGACTGACGAAAATACCCGAAGATTTCAAACTCCATCCGCTCGTAGAAAAAGTTATTGCCGACCGGCGGTCTATGGTCGATGGAAAGATGCCGCTGGACTGGGGCATGGGCGAACATCTGGCATTTGCGTCCCTGGTGGCAAGCGGCTACGCGGTTCGCATAACGGGCCAGGACTCCGGCCGCGGCACTTTTTCCCATCGCCATGCGGTGCTGCACGATCAAAACCGCGAGCGCTGGAACGAAGGTACATTCGTCCCGCTGCAAAACGTGACCGAGCAGCAGGCTCCGTTCGTAGTGATCGACTCGGTTCTTTCCGAAGAGGCGGTACTGGGCTTCGAATACGGATATTCGACGGCGGAGCCCAATTCGCTCGTCATCTGGGAAGCACAGTTTGGCGACTTTGCCAACGGCGCGCAGGTCGTGATCGACCAGTTTATTTCCTCGGGAGAGGTCAAATGGGGACGGCAGTCGGGGTTGGTGCTGATGCTGCCGCACGGCTATGAGGGGCAGGGACCGGAGCACTCTTCGGCGCGTCTGGAGCGATTTTTACAGCTGGCGGCTGATAACAATATGCAGGTAGCGCAGCCGACCACCGCGGCGCAAATATTTCATCTGTTGCGCAGGCAGATGATTCGTCCCTTCAGAAAGCCCCTGGTCATCATGACGCCCAAATCGCTGCTTCGCAATCGCGAAGCGGCTTCCAGCCTCGAAGAGCTTACGCGCGGCGAGTTCAAGACCGTGATCGGTGATGTCTCGATCCAGGATCCGACGAAGACCAAGCGGCTTATCGCTTGCAGCGGCAAGGTGTATTACGACCTGGTTACTGCGCGCGCGGAACGCAATCTGGAGACCGTCGCAATCATTCGTATCGAGCAGTTGTATCCATTTCCCCATAAGGCCCTGGCCGCGGAACTCAAGCGCTACCCCAACTTGGTCGAGGTGGTTTGGGCGCAGGATGAAGCACAGAATCAAGGCGCATGGCTCTATGTACAGCACCATCTGCTGGAAAACATGACAGACGGGCAAAAGCTTGCCTATGCGGGACGGCCGGCATCGGCGTCACCGGCGGTGGGGTACTACGCCAAGCACGCCGAACAGCTCAAAGCCTTGCTCGAGGCGGCGTTTGGAAAATTCAAGGGGTTGGTTCTCAATAAATAAAATCGCGCGAGCCGTGCCCATCGCGCGCGGGCACATTTGCGCACGCAAGGTAGATCATGTCGATAGTCGAAGTCAAAGTTCCGCAGCTCTCCGAATCGGTTTCCGAAGCGACGCTGCTGCAGTGGAAAAAGTCGCGCGGCGCTGCGGTTAGCGCCGATGAAATCCTTGTGGAGATCGAGACCGATAAGGTCGTCTTAGAAGTTCCAGCGCCCTCGGGCGGTGCACTCTCCGAGATTCTGGTTAGCGATGGTGCCAATGTGATCGCCGGGCAAGTAATTGCCCGAATCGACGACAGCGCGAAAGGCGCCGCATCAGAGGCCTCGGCACCTTCTGCCGCCAAGCCAGCGGCGGCGCCAGCTGGGGGTGAAGCGCGCGCTGCGGTCTTGATGCCCGCAGCGGCGCGCCTGTTGGCCGAGTCGGGCCGAAGTGGTGCCGGCATTGCGGGCACGGGACGCGATGGCCGCATCACCAAAGGCGACGTGCTTGCCGCCCAGGCGTCGGCCCCTGCCGGTGCAATGGCGCCGGCTACCGCTGCGCGCCCGAGCACGGTGCCTGTGGCTACCCCGGTGATGCTTCCCGAAGTTAAGGCGCCTATTGATCTAAAGGAACTTGCCACTCGTCCAGAGCAGCGCGTTGCGATGTCGCGCCTGCGTCAGCGCATTGCCGAGCGCCTGGTGCAGTCGCAGTCAACAGCGGCAATACTGACAACGTTTAACGAAGTCAACATGCAGCCGGTTATCGAGCTTCGCAATCGGCACAAGGAGCGTTTCGAAAAGGAACATGGCGTAAAGCTCGGATTCATGTCGTTTTTTGTCAAGGCAGCGGTTGCCGCGTTAAAGCGTTTTCCGATCGTCAACGCCTCCGTCGACGGCACGGATATCGTCTATCACGGCTACTTCGACATCGGCGTTGCCGTGGGCTCTCCGCGCGGGTTGGTGGTGCCCATCGTGCGCGACGCCGATGTGCTGGGCTTTGCGCAAATCGAAAAAATGATTTCTGATTTCAGCAAACGTGCCGGCGAGGGCAAGTTGTCGATTGAGGAGCTCACGGGAGGGACATTTTCGATTTCCAATGGCGGCGTCTTTGGCTCGATGCTCTCGACGCCGATCATCAATCCGCCCCAGTCGGCGATTTTGGGAGTGCACGCTACGCGCGATCGCGCAGTAGTGGAAGACGGTCAAATCGTGGTGCGCCCGATGAACTACCTGGCGCTGTCCTATGACCATCGCATCATCGACGGTCGCGAAGCGGTCTTGGCGTTGGTAGCTATGAAGGAGGCGCTGGAAGATCCCGCCCGTTTGCTGCTAGAGATCTGACGCTCGGACGGCTTGCATGAGCCAGGAATTTGATCTTGCTGTAATCGGTGCGGGACCGGGCGGGTACGTTGCGGCGATACGCGGCGCCCAGCTTGGCCTTCGTGTGGCCTGCGTTGACGCCTGGCGCACGGCCGATGGCGGGCCCGCGCCAGGAGGCACCTGCACCAATGTCGGCTGCATTCCCTCCAAGGCGCTGCTGCAATCTTCCGAACACTACGCGCAGGCGCTGCACGATTTGGCGGATCACGGAGTGGTGTGTGCTCAGCCCTCGCTTGACCTTGCCCGTATGCAGGCACGCAAAAGCAAGGTGGTGCGACAAAACAACGAGGGTATTCAATACCTGTTCAAGAAAAACAAGGTGCACTTCGTGCATGGCAGGGCATCGTTTCGCGCTCGCGCCGATACCCAATGGGAACTCGTCGTCGACCCTAATGGTGAGCTCGTGCGCGCCAAAAACATCATCGTTGCCACCGGGTCCAACCCCAAAGTGCTTGCCGGCGTGGCCTTTGACGAGCGCCGCATACTTTCCAACGCTGGCGCGTTGGCAATGAATGAGACCCCCGCACGACTTGGGGTAATCGGGGCAGGAGTGATCGGCTTGGAGCTCGGTTCGGTGTGGCGTCGCTTGGGCGCTGAAGTCACCTTGCTCGAAGCATTGCCGAACTTTCTGGCCGTAGCCGACGAACAGATTGCTCGCGAAGCCCTTAAGGCCTTTATGAAGCAGGGGCTGAAGATCGAGCTCGGTGTGCGCATCGACGAGGTCAAGGTCGGGGAGCAGACCGTGCTGGTTCGCTACCGCGATGCCGCCGGAGGCGATCAGCAAAAATTCCTTGAGTGCGAGCGGTTGATTGTTTCAGTGGGCCGAGTGCCGAATACGGAGGGACTAGAAGCGCAACGAGTCGGACTGGCGATGGATGAGCGCGGCAGCATCATTGTTGATGAGCACTGTGCCACCAACTTGCCCGGTGTTTGGGCGATAGGCGATGTGGTTCGCGGTCCGATGCTTGCGCACAAGGCCGAAGAGGAGGGCGTAGCGGTTGCCGAACGTATCGCTGGCTTTGCCGGACATGTCGATTTGGCGACGATTCCGAGCGTGGTGTACACGGATCCGGAAATCGCCTGGGTCGGGCAGACCGAGGCCCAGTTGCGCGCGGCAGGCCGCAGCTACCGCGCAGGCAGTTTTCCTTTCGCGGCCAATGGCAGGGCCCGTGCCGCCGGGCGTACGGTCGGATTCGTCAAAATGCTCGCCGACTCGGTAAGCGATGAGATCTTGGGTGTGCACATGATCGGCCCGGGCGTTTCGGAACTCATCTCCGAGGCCGTTGTGGCGATGTCTTTTCGCGCCTCCTCCGAGGACCTTGCACGCATTTGTCACGCCCATCCGACGCTCTCGGAAGCCGTACGAGAAGCAGCTTTGGCCGTCGACCGTCGCACCCTGAATTTGTAAGGGGTATCGGTGGCGGCCGTACCGGAACCTCAGACCGTCGTGCAGATGTTCGTTGGTACGCTTGCCCGTCGCGGGCACGCGGCAGATGAGGTTCAGATGACGGCGGCTCGGCGGCTCGAGCAATGCCGCATGGACTGGATCGCCTACAAGGCGCAGCGCACGAATGCCGTGACGCGCCTTTTGGTGCGACCGCCCATTCCGCGCGGGGTCTATCTTTTCGGCGGCGTCGGGCGTGGCAAAAGCCTGTTGATGGATTGCTTTTTCGCCGTAGTGCCGGTGCGACGCAAAACACGCGTTCACTTTCATGAATTTATGCGCGGCGTTCATCGGGAACTCGAGGCGGTCAAGGGCGCCGTCAATCCGCTCGATGAAGTCGGCTACCGCATCGCGCGGCGCTTTCGGCTGATTTGTTTCGACGAATTCCATGTCTCCGATATCGCTGATGCGATGATATTGCACCGGCTGCTGCGAAGACTCTTTGATCTACGTGTCGGATTCGTAATGACGTCTAACTATGCGCCCGACGGACTGTATCCCGAGGGGCTACATCGCGAGCGCGTTCTGCCGGCGATCGAATTGCTCAAAGCGCAACTTGATGTGCTTCGGGTCGACGCGGGCATCGACTACCGCTTACGTGAGCTAGAGAAAATCGAAGTCTATTTTCTGGGCACTGGCGCCGCTGCCGAGATGCACATGCAGCGTGCCTTCGAGAGAATCCGCGAGACGTTGGACGAGAATCCGGTCTTGCGCATCGAAGCGCGGGAGATTGCCGCGCGACGCCGCGCCGGCGGTGTCGTGTGGTTTGATTTTTCTGTGCTCTGTGGCGGGCCGCGGTCGCACAACGATTATCTGGAAATCGCCTCTCAGTTTCATACGGTACTTTTATCCAACGTGCCGCGGATGTCGGCGGGCCAGGCCTCGGAAGCACGCCGTTTCACCTGGTTGGTCGACATCTTGTATGACCACCGTATCAAGCTGATCGTTTCGGCGGCGGCGCCGCCGAGGGAGCTGTACACGGCCGGATCGCTGTCGCAGGAATTTCAGCGCACCGCATCTCGGCTCATTGAAATGCAGTCACAGGAGTTCGCGGCCCTGCCCCGACGGGCAGCCAATCTCGCGGTATAGTGTCCGAAAGTCCCGATGCGTATCTTTGCGTCCGAGCCAGGGCGCGAGGACAGCCTTTCGGGCTGGCATATCGGAAGCTTGGAGCTGCATTTGCGTCGCTTATTGTTGATTTTCCTGTTCTGCTCGCTGGGCGCATGGGCCACAGAACTCACGGATGTCCAGCAGCTCGCCAAGCGCTATCCGCCCGGATCGATCACGACCAGGGAAGTGGCCGAGCGGGCGATCTCCGAGGCATCGTCCATGCACAACCAATTGCAGCACGAATTTGCGGCCCAGCGGCTGCATTGCGAGCACGTGTTTTTCGTCAATCACTGCATGGAGGAGGCGCATCGGGCGCAGCGCACGGGGGAAACCGAGGTGCGTCGCATCACGCTCGAAGCGCACGATCTGCAGCGGCACCTTGATGCCCGTGATCGAGCCGCCGCCCGAGAGGCGGAACTGCGGCGTGAGACCGAGGAGGAGCTAAAGCGCTCCGAGCGCGAACAAAAAGCGATCCAAGATGCGCAGGCGCGCGAGCAAGGTTCGCAGGCCCGGGCCAACGAGGCGCTGCGCACAGAGCAAAGCGCGCAACAAGCAAGTCGCATTAGCGAGCAGCGCCAGCGCGAGCAGGAAGCAGACCTCGCGCGCAAGGATGCACTGAGGCCACAACAAGAAGCCGAGTCGGTACGCGAATTTCAGCAAAAACAGGAGCAGGCCGGCGCGTATGCGCAAAGCCGAGCGCGCGACCGCGAGGCCAACGCCAAACGCCGTGCTGAGCGCGAAGCCGCGCGGAACGAACAAAACGCCCCACCGGCCGCGGCACCTCCCACCCCCTAGTCGGGGCGTGCGCTGGCGCTCGGATCTGGTTGTACGAGCTTGACGATTGCTATGGAAAGATTGTCACCGCCACCGCGCGCGCGCTCGCGCGCCTGGCGCACAAAAAATTCGGCTGCATCGCGGGCGGGTAGCTGGTACACCATGGCACCGATCTCGCGCTCGGAAAAGTAGGCCCAGAGTCCGTCGCTGGCCAGAACAAAGCAGTCTCCGGGTCGAAGGTCCTGCACCTCGCCGTAATCGAGACGCAATTCGTGACCGATGCCAATCGCGCTAAAGAGAATGTTCTTATAGCGCTCGTTTTCGGGCCCGCCCTCAACCAGCTGCCCTTGGGCGTTTAGCTGCGAGCCGTAAGAATGATCGATTGTCTTGTGCGCGAGCACACCATCGCGGAAATGGTACAAACGACTATCGCCCGCGTGAACCCAAATGGCGCTGTCGCGCTGAACGATGAGCGCAACGAGCGTGCTGTGCGGTTCCTTCTCAGCTGCCAGCGCCGTCAGGCGGATTACCGCGTGCGCTTCGGTTGCAATTTGTGCGAGCATTTCGCGTAAGGTCTTGCTGCGGTCGGGCAGTTCCTGAAATAGATTTTTTGCCGTCGTGAGAACCTGATCGGAGGCCATTCGGCCCCCGCTGCGTCCCCCCATCCCGTCGGCAAGCAATGCCATAAGCGTTCCAGGGTGATGCGGACTCGTGAGAATGGCGACCCGATCCTGCTGATCGGTGCGATCGCCAATATGTTCTGCGACGCAGGCGCTCACCTTAAAGCTGGAAGCCAGAGCAGTGCGAGACATGAATCCGTGAAGCTACTGGAAGGAAGGAAAAATCTGCCAGACCGCAATGAGGCGACGCCAAACACCTAATAAAGACCAGGACCGTCAAAGGTTCAGACACCGGCAAGCGCGTTTTGTACAGCGGACAGCGCCGTAACGTGAGAAGTTTAACAGCACGAAAACGGCGCTCGCGGGCGAAGATGGCGCACTTTTCACCCACTGCATCTGGGATACGCTGGCCAGTTTGATCCTGATACGATGTTTGTGGTACGTGTCGGTTCGGCCGCGCATCCGTGCTGGAAGCAAAGGAGTAGGCATGCAGTCCGCAGACAACGAGAGTGAACTGCCGAACGACCCGGATGAAATTCGCCGCCGAATCACGGAGTTGCAGATCGAACACCGCGATCTGGACCACGCGATTGCGCAGCTGGGCGAGCAAGGCGGCTGCGACGAACTGCAGCTGCGCCGCCTGAAGAAGCGAAAACTGCTGATCAAGGACGCGATCACCCGGCTGGAGATGGGTTTGGTTCCAGATATTCCCGCGTGATTTCACCTTCGCCACGGACGGCGCAGTGCGCTGCTGCAGCCGATTGCGCGCAAGTTGCGCTGCGTCGGCGGGAGTTAACAGCGGTGTTTGCTGCCGACGGGCCACTAGCCGGCGCCATCAAGGGATACCGACCCCGCGCGTCACAACAAGAAATGGCAATGGCGGTCTTTGACGCCATCGCCCGTCGTTCCACGCTTGCGGCCGAGGCCGGGACGGGAACCGGCAAGACGATGGCGTATCTGGTTCCTGCGCTCGTGGCGGGCGGCAAAGCACTCGTCGCAGCGGGCACCAAGACGCTTCAAGATCAGATCTATGACAAGGATCTACCCGTAGTTTGCCGCGCGCTTGGGGCTCACATCGATGCCGCAATTTTGAAGGGAAGACAAAACTACGTGTGCCGGCTGCGACTTGCCCGTACTGCAGCAGCGGGCATGCTCAACTCGCGCGAGGACGTGCAGGCACTTCAGCAGATCGTTCGCTTTGCGCGGCATTCTCAAACAGGCGATGTGTCGGAACTCGAGCACGTTACGGAAAACGCTTCCATCTGGCCGGCGGTCACCTCCACGCGCGATAATTGCATCGGCAGTGAGTGCGAACATTTCGAGGAATGTTTTGTTTTCCGTGCGCGTCGTCGGGCACTGGCGGCCGACATCGCCATTGTCAACCATCACCTTTTGCTGGCGGACATGGCGCTTCGAGAAGAAAACGATTCGGTACTGTTGCCAAACGCAGACGTCGTCATCGTTGACGAGGCGCACCATCTGGCTCGGATTGCGGCCGAATTCTTTGGCGAGGGATGGTCGCTGCTGCAAATCGCAGAGCTTGGGGCCGATTCGCTGCGTCTGGGTCTGTCGTTTGCCGGCGACGGCGCGAAATGGCCGGATTTGGCGCGCGCCTTGGATTACGGCGCGCGCGCTGTGCGTCTTGCGCTCACGCAAGATGGCGTCGACCGCAGGGCGCGCATCGCTTACGACGAGCTCAGCAGGGGCGGGGCAACGGTAACCGCAATCATCACCCTCGATGGCGCTCTTGCGTCGCTGCAAGATGCGCTCGTGCGCAATCAAGGACGCTCGCCCGAACTTGACCTGTTACTTCCATACGTGGCGCGGCTGCGCCGCATCATGGACGTTTGGCATCGGCGTGCACCGCAGGACGATGCGGACGCGCAGTTCGATACCGTGCGCTGGGTTTCGACCAGTGCGCACGGCGCGCAGTTTCATACGACCCCGCTAAGCTGCGCGCAGGCCTTTGCCCGCGCGCGGGAACAGCGCCAGCAGGCATGGATTCTGACCTCCGCCACGCTCACTACGGCGCAGCAGTTCGAACCGTTCTTGCAAGAGCTTGGTTTGGCCGGCGCTCAAGCGCTGCGCTGGGATAGTCCATTTGATTTTGCGCGCCAAGCGTTGCTGTATTTGCCGGCGCTGATGCCCAATCCGCAATCGGAGGATTTTGCCGAATTGGTCGCTGACGCGGCCTGGCCGGTGCTGCGGGCAAGTCGCGGCCGGGCGTTTGTCCTGTGTTCCACCTTGCGGGCGATGGCCAAAGTTGCGGCGCGGTTGCAGACACTGATGGCAGCTGCGCAAGATCCGCTGCCGCTCATGGTGCAGGGCGAGGCGCATCGGCGCACGATGTTGGGCGAATTCCGGCGCCTCGGAAATGCGATACTCGTGGGCTCGGTAAGCTTCTGGGAAGGTATTGACGTGCGAGGGGAAGCGCTGTCCGTCGTAGTGATCGACAAGCTGCCGTTTGCGCCGCCGGATGATCCGGTGATTGCGGCGCGAATTCGGCACATGAAAGCGCAGGGTCGAAATGCTTTTCGTGAGTACCAGTTGCCGCAGGCGATTACGTTGCTGCGGCAGGGAGTCGGCCGATTGATTCGAGATGACACAGACCGCGGGGTTTTGATGATTTTGGATGAGCGCCTGCTCAGCCGCTCTTACGGCAAGACCATTCTTGCAAGCTTACCGCCCTTTTCCCGTACTCGAAGCCAGGACGAAGCCTGCGCCTTTATTGCGGCCGCTCCTCGTTGCGAATGCAGCGCGCAGTGTCTGCAGCCGGGGTGAGTACCTGCAGGTTTTCACAGGCCAGCAGGGAGCTCGGAGCTGTGGGGATAATTTGCTCGCAAGATTCTCTCTGTGCTGGCGCGCAGATCTTGCATTCCGAGCCGCTCGTAGCAGTGCAGCATAATGCCAAGGGCGTGTTCGAGCGACGGCGCACCCTGGTATTCACGCAGAGCGCCTTGCGAGCGATTGATCGCCGCCAGATAGGCGCCGCGCCGATAGTAATAGTCAGCAACGCGCACCTCGTGATCGGTCAAGGCGTCGCGCAGGAAACTCAGCCGCAGCAGGGCATCGTCGCGATAGCGGCT
>CAZSOI010000434.1:0-1887 GCA_964608115.1 uncultured Burkholderiaceae bacterium
TTTGGCTGCTGCTGGCGCCGCGCGATTATCTTTCCACGTTCATGAAGATCGGAACCGTCGCATTGCTGGCGATCGGCATTCTCATCGTGCGCCCCGAACTGCAGATGCCCGCACTGACGCAATTTACAAACGGCACCGGACCGGTGTGGGCGGGCAGTCTGTTTCCCTTTCTTTTCATCACCATCGCCTGCGGCGCCGTATCCGGATGGCACTCGCTGATCTCCTCGGGAACGACACCTAAGATGCTCGAAAACGAGACGCAAGTGCCCTTTATTGGATACGGTGCAATGTTGATGGAGTCTTTCGTTGGAGTAATGGCGATGGTTGCCGCCTGCGCGATTCACCCCGGCGCGTATTTCGCTATGAACAGCGCAGCTGGTGTGATAGGGACGACGGCGGATCAGGCTGCGGCGACAATTTCCTCCTGGGGCTTTGTCGTGACGCCCGATGCTCTGGCGCAGATGGCGCAAGACGTGGGCGAGAAGTCGATCTTGTCGCGCACTGGCGGCGCGCCGACCTTGGCCGTTGGCATGGCCCAGATCCTGGCGCAATTCATTGGCGGCAAAACGATGATGGCGATTTGGTATCACTTCGCGATCCTCTTTGAGGCGCTGTTTATTTTGACGACGGTTGATGCCGGCACGCGCGTTTGCCGGTTCATGATCCAGGACCTAGTCGGCAATGCGATTCCAGCTTTTCGCGAAACAAAATCCTGGACCAACAACCTTATTGGCTCCGCGATTTCTTGCGCGCTCTGGGGTTACTTCCTTTATGCCGGAATCATTGATCCTTTTGGCGGGATCTGGACACTATGGCCTTTGTTTGGCACAGCCAACCAGATGCTGGCGGCAATCGCTCTGATGCTGTGCACCGTTGTACTGTTCAGGATGAAGCGCCAGCAATACGCTTGGGTCACGATCGCGCCGGCTACCTGGCTGGTCGTGTGCACTGTTACTGCGGGATTTGAAAAGGCCTTTAGCTCAAGTCCCGCGTTGGGATTTTTTGCGCACGCAGCCAAATTTGGTAGCGCGGCCGCAGCCGGTCAGGTTTTGGCGCCGGCCAAAACGCTCGGCGACATGACGCGGATCGCGTTTAATGACAATCTGGACGCGATGTTAGCTGTCGTCTTTATGGTCGTGGTGCTTTCCACTCTGGTCTATGCCTTGATCAGTATCCGCAGGGCGCTCGTAGCGCCGACCATTACCACCAGTGAGATTGGCGCGGTTGTTTTGGCAGGAGGCACGAGATGAGCAAGCTGCGAATCGCGTACGGCTGGGTGCAGCGCACTGCGCACATGATGATCGGCATCCCGGACTACGAGACTTACGTCCGGCACCGCAAAGCCTTTCACCCGAACGAACCGGTCATGAGTTACGAGGAATTTTTCTTTGAGCGTCAATCGGTCCGTTACACGGTAAGCAAAGACCGAATGAAAGGCTGCTGTTAACGTCCTTTGCGTCGATCGTGCGGAAAAGATCCTTAGACCATTCTCCGCTATCCATTGGTTTTGCCTCCGGAACATTCCGAAGAAGCTGACAACAAGATTGCCAATTTCGGGCGATCGTTCTAATCGCTTTGTTTGCTCCTGGCAGCTTATGCAAGCACCCACGGAAACAAAATCGCGGCGATGAGGGCCAAGTTGCCCAGGGCATGGATCGCCAATGTTTGCTCGATACTGCGGCGCAAACGCTCACGTTGCAACGACGGCGAGCCGATACCGGTAGCAGCGACAAGTCCCATAGCCCCAAGGCCCGCGGCCAACAGGGCAAACCACCACGGCAGTGCGCCCATCCAAACCGCAGCGAGATTTGCGACAAGTGCAAGTACCGTCAGACCGCGATAAATGTATTTTGTGCGGTCACGGCCAAACCGTACAACGAGAGTGCG
>CAZSOI010000435.1:0-2210 GCA_964608115.1 uncultured Burkholderiaceae bacterium
CTGCCCTGACGTTTTGGGGTGGCGCCGGTCCCGCGATTGCCGGGGCCGTGGGCGTTCCTGTTGGGTGTAACGACAAAGGGACCCGATGACAGTCAATTTTTTTGCACCGAAGTTCCTCGTTTTGTACGTTTTCGTCTTTTCGACCCTGTACATGCACTTTCGCGGCAGGGCTCGGCTGCCGATTCTGCGCCAGATTGGGAACCATTCGACCCTGCTTGCGCCCTACAACGTGCTCATGTACGCGTTTTCCGCGGTGCCTACGCGGCCATTCCTCGATCTGAAGGATTTTCCGGAGATGGCGGCGCTGCGCGATAACTGGCAGACGATCCGGGAGGAAGCGCGCGAACTGCTCGGCGGCGGGAACTTGAAGGCGGCGAGCGATCACGTCGACATCGGCTTTAACTCTTTTTTCCAGCGTGGTTGGCGGCGTTTTTACCTGAAGTGGTATGACACGCCTCCGGCCTCGGCGCGGGCCCTGTGCCCCAAGACCGTGGCACTGCTCGAGTCCATCCCAACGGTCAATGCCGCGATGTTCGCATTGCTGCCCCCTGGCGCGCGCCTAAACGAGCACCGGGACCCGAGCGCTGCCTCGGTACGCTACCACCTGGGAATTATCACGCCCAACAGCGACGAGTGCTTCATCAACGTGGACGGCCAAAAGTATTCCTGGCGCGACGGCAATGACGTGATGTTCGATGAGACGTATCTGCACTATGCGGAGAATCGCACCGACCAGACGCGTCTTATCCTTTTTTGCGATGTCGAGCGCCCGCTGCATACTGCGCCCGTGCGTGCCCTCAATCGCCTGTTTGAACGCATCTTTCTGCGGGCCGCTGCAACGCAAAACGAAAGCGGGGAGGACATCGGTTGGATCAACCGGGCATACAAACCCATTGGTGTGCTCAAGGAGTGGTTGGCGCGGGCCAAGCGCTTAAATAAGCCGCTTTTTAACGCCTGCAAATACCTGCTAATCGTGGTCTTGTTGTACTGGATCTTCCTTGCCTGATACGAGCAAAAAACCGATGTACGTGGCTTCGTACGGCTTGAGCGGCGGGCCTTTCCAGCTCAAGCTCGATTCCGCGTTTTGCTTTGAAAGCGTCGCCCACCGGCGCACGCACGCCCACCTCGCGCAGGCCGTTCGCCAACAAAGCGAGGGCTTTCTCATGCTTACCGGGGAAGCCGGCGTCGGCAAGTCCACTTTGCTAAATGCCCTCCTTGCCGAGCTTGATCCAAAGAAGATCCTCGCCGCGCGTTGGCCCGATGCGCGTGTCAATGGCGCAGACCTGCTGGAGTCCATCGCAAGAACCTTCGGCCTTGCGATCAAGTCCGACAATCAGGCGCACTTACTTGGGCAGATTGAAGCTTTCCTCGCCGAGCTGGCCTCAATCGGCAGGAGGGCACTTTTGGTCATCGAGGAGGCTCAGAATCTGACGCCCAAGGCGCTGGTGGGGCTGCGCGTGTTGTCACATATCCAACCGCACCGACGCGTTGCGCTGCAATGCATCTTGGTCGGCCGGCCGGAGCTGCACGACTTGATTCAAGGACCCTTGATGCAGACGTTGCGGCAGGACATCATTGTTTTCGACCATTTAAGTCCTTTGCAGGAGACCGAGACCCGCTCCTATCTTGAGCAGCGTCTCGCGCTCGTGGGCTGGAAAGGCGATCCGGGATTTGACAGCTCGGCGGTTGCTCTGCTTCACCGCGCGACCAAGGGCATCCCGCGCCGAATTAATTCGCTTTGCAACCGTCTTCTTCTTTCTGCCCATATCGCCAGAAAGCATCGGATCGTAGCGGCCGATGTGCAAGAGGCGGCGATGGAGCTTCGCGAGGAACTCGGTGCCGAGGCGCTGCCCGGGGACTTGGGAGACACCCGAGTCGTTCCCGCGGCCGCAGGCACCTTCCGGGGTGCAAATCCGTCGCGATCATTCATGGTCTCTTCGATCACCGCTCGACTGGACCGCCTCGAGCGCGCGGTCGACACCCTGATGGAGCTCGTACGCGATCGCCCACCGGCCCCGAATCCCAGACCAATGGTCGACCCAAAGGGTACGCGCTTGCCCTAGGTTTGCCTTTGCGGAAAGAAGCCCGGTGGGCAGATTAGCTTAGAGCCCTGATTCGACGTTTGAATCTAGTGCATCGCAGCATTGATGCCCACGGCGCAGCCCGTCAACAAAGGAAGAAGCCCGGGGCCCACGATATGAGAGCGATTC
>CAZSOI010000436.1:0-1721 GCA_964608115.1 uncultured Burkholderiaceae bacterium
GGCTAGCAGCGGGCAGCGTCGCGGGAACCCTGCCCCAGCGGGTTGCGGCGGCAGGGAGAGAAATCCAAAGGGGTTCGACGTTTTTTCCTTCTTGCCAAAGCGCTCTGATCTGGTGATCACGGAAAATAGCCCGACATTGCCATAGATTGCCCTCGTTGCTGCAGCGTACTTTTTGGACCCCGGCAAGCAAATGCGCGACGGCCGATGCTGCAGCGCTGCCGAAATCTACCTGCGTAAGCGAATCGGAAAAACCAAGCACACCATCGCCGAATGCATACCAGTAGACTCTTGAAACGTTCTCCGACATGTTAAGCAGATATGTTCGTAACATTATCGCGTGGACGATCTCGTCAATCGCAAGTTGCGGCCAGATTTTTGCAAGCGTGGCGAATGAAATGCCTACCTCGGTGTTCCAAAGCGGAACATTGCTCAGCCCGTGAGCTGCCATCAATTCACGCATCCCGCGTATGACCGGTATGACTTGTTCGGGCTCTTCAGGGAAGTAAAAGTGTTGACTGACGACGTCCAAGTATCTGCCGCCGCCTCGTCCGAGAAAAAGGTCGAATTTTTTTATCCAGTTGCCCGAGGAGTGAAAGGATGGCGAAAGTACGCAGGCCCGAGGATCGTTGTGCTTTATCTCGTTGTACGCAATCATGACCAGCGAAAGCAACGAATCAATCGAACCAGAGAAGAATTGACCGGGATCGCCCCCGTCATGTGAGCTTAGGAAGATGGGGTCAGAAGGAAAACTGACTTCATTCCAGGGTTCGTAGCATTCGATTCGACCGCGATATGTTTTGGTAACCTGCGCGACGTAGCGGCGCCAATTCTCCATATCGGCGGGTTCCGCGGCACACCCAAACCCGTAAGCACAGCTCTCATTCGGACGAGCAGACGCCCACCGTGGGGTACTGCCCAGGACAAGGACTGTGCGAAGGTGCGCTTGCTCGCTGGCTTGTAGCATCGCTTCGAGAGGCTCGAAACGGTACACGTCTGGCTGTGCAGCCAGGTCGCTCCAGGAAGTACCAGAGTCCCAGAGACGGATCGCGGTAAAACCAACACTGGATGCCGCTTCGATATTGTCAGCGTGATGAACGATGATTCCGAGCGTCAACGGCTCAGCAATTGCTGGTGGCGATTGGACGGCACCTAACAAAACGAAGAGGCATATCAAGGTTCGCATTTCTGTTGGCCGCCGGAAGCTTTCTGCTGAATGTTTTTTCGCGCCACCGATTTGATCGCTAGAAATACCATTACAAGGGGCCAGGTCTTAGTCGCATATGACGAGGTCACAGCGGTGAGGCCTTGCGCGCAGAAAATCAACGACGCGACGATACCGGTGCCACTTGCCCACTTTGGCAAATTTGAACCATGCGCGTATCGGTACATTTGAATCCAAAGAGCAGCATAAAGACCCATACCAAAGAGTCCCTGCGTGAACAGCAAATGAAGAAATTCGTCGTGTGCGTTGTGGGGCGTTCCGTTGGTTAGTGACAAGTGTTCAACGGAGAGGATCAGATCTGCGAACAAACCTCGTCCAAAAATCCATTGAAGGGGCGTATTCGAGGCTAAAGTTCCTACAAGATTTGTCCAAATTACGCTTCGTCCCTGCGTAAATCCCTCTTGCGTCGCTTCTTGACATCCCAACAATTTGGTTGGGTCGTACACCAAGCCAAATATGAGTGCCAACAGACCGGTGAGAACGAGCATCCCGAACAATG